>JAKEER010000548.1 GCA_022616615.1 Acidobacteriota bacterium | reverse complement strand
GGATGCCCAGACCCGGGGCGTGGCCGCGGCGGGGCCGCTGAAGCTCAACCGACACGCCCGCGTGGACGCGAGGCCGCTGTCCTTCCCCGGCAAGGCTCTCCCGCGTTGGGGAGAGGGGAGCCGAAATCTCGCGAGGGCGGCAACCAGTAAGGCTCTTCGAGGTTCGCGACAGAAACTATATAGAAAGGAATGGAGTTTCAAGATGAAGGATCTTAAGTGGCTTCTTCTGGTAGTTGCCGCATTTCTCTTGCTGAGCTCTTTGGCGCACGGAATTCTCGGCTGGAAAGCCATGCGAGCAGAACTGGAGCGAGCGAACGTTCCACCAGATCTTCTCGGTGACATGGCGGTGGGATGGTATCTCGGGAGTGTGGCGATGGTGGTCTTTGCCGTCATTGTCCTGTTGTCCTGGCAGGAAGCGCGGGGGCAAAGATTTGCGGGCCGTGCTGCAACTGCCACCATTGCGCTGGCCTATTTTGGCTTCGGAATGTTGGCGTTTCTTTTCCGGTCATTCCACCTGCACTTTCTGATCGTCTTCGTGCTCCCGGGAGCCCTTCTGGGCGTTGCCGTCCTCAAATCGAGATGGGCTTCACACAAGTAGGGTACGCCTAAGCAGAGCACTTGTGTTCCGAGCGCCGCAATCCGGAGGGCTGCTCCCACGCTCGTGCAATCGCTCGAAACCATTTGAAGTAGCCAGAATTGTTTGTGGGAGGGATCTCGGAGCTCTCCCACACACGCCATTCTGTTCCCAGACCACCCGATCCCTCACTTCGGATGGATCTGCTGAGCGAGATAATTATCTAAGCCGGCCTCTTTGATAATGTGGAGCTGGCTCTCGATCCAGTCTACGTGCTCTTCTTCATCAACCAGAATTTCTTCCAGCAGTTCCCGGGTCGCGTGATCCATTTCCTCCAGGCACAGCTTGATGCCAGGCTTGAGTTGTTCAATGGCATCGAGTTCGATCTGAAGGTCGCTCTCCAGTTGCTTCTTCACGGTGTCGCCCACCTTGATCTTGTCGTAACGCGTCATGTTGGGAGTTCCTTCCAAGAAAAGAATGCGTTTGATCAACTCCTCCGCATGTTTCATTTCTCCAATCGATTCGTCATAGTACTTTTTCGCCAGCGCCAGATACCCCCAGTTCTCGCACATTTTGCTGTGGATGAAGTATTGGTTGATCGCCGTGAGCTCCTTCGTTAGAGCTTGATTGAGCAATTCGATGATTTTGGCACTTCCCTTCATGACCCCTCCTCAGGTGAACGGTTCGTTCTTAATGACTTCAGTAGACAATGAAGGCTTCCTCTTCAGAATGCAACGGTTTCCACCAGGGTTGCGCCTAAGTCAGAATGAAATGCCTTTCAGCCAACCGCTGGCGTAAGCCAATGGTTGGAGGTGCTGGCCCGATTGCTGCTCCCACTGCTGCAGCCAGCGCGTGAAAAGCGCGCTGGCTGCAGCAGTGGGGAAAGAGGGTAGTGGGAGGCCTTGCCCACCGGCTGACGCTGGTGGGTCGGGTTAAAGCAACGACCGGGCCCGGCGAATTCCACGCTGACTTCAGTTGCGCGATCCTTAGACACGCACTCCTAGAAGCACCGCCAGCACGAGCAAAGCGGCCAGACCGATGGCCACAAGATCTTCGGTGCGCTCGGATTTGAAGAGACTTAGAGACTGCTCCTCAACTGAGGCAGCAGACGACAAAGGTTTGGACGGCTTCATGGAGGATGCCTCTTGGAGGAATGACTGGCGTAGCCATGCTGACAGAGATTGGTGCGCCAAAACGAGGCGCACCCTGCCGCCTGAGATTTTTGTCCATTATTTCAGCAACAACAGCACCGCCGCGAGAGATGCCAGAGTCTTGAGCACTCCAGCGCTGACGCCCATAAGTAAGGGTTTCCCGCCGGTTTGTCGGATGGCGCCGAAGTCTGTGCGCACTCCCAGTCCGATCAGCCCGACCGAAAAGCACCAGAGCATGACGCTGCGTAGCGTTTGAAGATGAAGCCCGCTGAAAACGCCTGCGGAGGTTAGTCCCGTCATCGCCAGAAATCCGAAGATGAACACCGGGAATTTCTGAACCATGAGCTTTCCTGAGTCTGCTTTCGTCAAGGCTTGGCGGGATGAAGCATAAAAAGCCAGGATCACGAGCAGGACCGGTAGGAACAGAACCCGCGTAATGTTAAAAATCTCGGCCACCTTGACTGTTTCCAAGGTTGCCAGATTCTTTTCGTAGGCCAGAGCTACCGCCAGGACCTGAGCTGAATTCAGTATCCCGGTGCCTGCCCAACCACCGAACTGGCTGCTGGAAAGACCTAGAAGGGTTCCTATGGCCGGGTAGGTCACCACTTCCAGAAGGCCAAAGCCCAAGGTGACGCCGATGCAGTAAGCCAGCTCTGCTGCCGTAGCGCCCAAGAGCGGGGCGGCAGCAATCTCTGCCGAGACTCCGCAAATGCCGCAGCCGCAGGCCAGAACGCCGGTCAGCGTGCGCGGTGTTTGGAGCAGCTTTCCCAGCCAGAGCACAAAAGCAAAGGTGCCAAAAACAAAAAAGAAGATCATCAGCAGGCTGGTGCGTCCGATCTTCCCGATTTCGGCAAAGCTGTAAAGGCTGCCCATAAGGACGACGCCGGTCTTCAGCACCATTGCAGAGCTCGCCACGCCCTGCGCAGCCCAGGCTGGCCGCGGAAACAGGTTGCCCAGCGTGATGCCCAGCAGAAATGAAAGCATCATGGCGTTCAAGTGGAGCACGTCGAAGCCCCATTTCCAGTTCAGCCTGATCCAGGGCTCGGCGTACTGCCGTACGACAATGGCGCACCCCACGAGCAGCGCCAGTCCAGGAAGAATGGAAAGGTTGCGCTTCAACGTTGCTTCTTCCTCCAGAAAGGTTGCGGGATTCTAGCAACATTAGGTCGTGAGGAGCAAGACAGGTGGGCGGGACGGGGGACGGGTGGGGCGGCCTTCTGAGTTCGAAAGAGTCGCGCAGGTCACGGCACCAGAGGCCACTCGGGACACTCCGTCCGCTTGTATTCTGTTGCTTGAATACCCAACCGACGCAATTGCGACGCCAGGGTGGTGGAGGGTAAACCGAGAATTCTTGCGGCCCAGGCTTGGTTTCCGCGAGTCCGTTGCAGGGCTTCGCGAATCAGTTGGGCCTCATATTCCCTGACTTTCGCTTGAAACAAACTTTTTCCCCAAAAGTCCATGACCTCTCCTGTTTGAGGTTATAGGGTCTTCTCAAAAGGGCATTGCTGCGCTGGCACGGCTCCGTCAAAGTCGATCCACAGTCCGGCAACACCGGTTTGATATTGGTTATTGGTCATTTTCTATTGGCTGTCTGAAGGAAAGGCACGCAATCCACAAATAGCAAATAGCCGATAGCCAATAGGCAATAACAAATGTCTCAGCTGCTTCTCCGTGGCGGAACCCTTGAATGCAACTCCCAAGTCGTCTGCGTTGGGCTAAGCGCGCCTAATGCGCGCCTTGCTGCAAAGCACTCATCTCGATCTTTCTGGGTGCTGGCGTGCGGCCTTGTTGCAGACGGTGCAGGGCAGCCAGCGTCTTCAACCAATCCGGATGTTGAACTCCTTGTTTGTGAGCCCGGATTTCCAGCGAACGCTGGAGCAGTGGGAGCGCCTCAGCAGACCTGTGCACTGATTGTAAATGCCGGGCAAGGTTCTCCTGAATGGTCGCAACGAGTAAGTGACAGTTTCCCAGAGCCGTCTCGGCGATGTTCCAAGCCTTTTTGTAACTGGCTTCCGCTTCTTTCTTTCGCCGCCGTCCTGCCAGAAACTCTGCCCAGTTGTTCAGAGTGGTGGCATAGTCCGGGTGGGCGCCGAGCCGCTTCTCCTGAATGGCGAGAGCACGCCGGTAGAGCGGTTCGGCCTCGCGACCTCTGCCTTCGCGGCGGAAATGCTCAGCCATATTGTTGAGAAGAACAGCCACTTCCGGGTGATCCCGTCCACTGTGCTCGCGAATGCCGAGCGCGCGGCGATAGAGCGGTTCGACGTTCACAGTGTTTCCTAGAGCCACCTCATATCCCGCTAGATTACTCAAGGTCGTTGCCAGGTGCGGATGCGCCGGTCCCAGCAGCTTCTCCCGGCCTGCAAGCACTCTGCGTGAAAGCAGGATGGACTCACGGAATTGGCCTTGCTGGGCCAGAAGAGAAGCGCGGTTTTCCTGAAGCGTCAGCGTATGAGGGTGTTCCTTTCCCAGAGCGGTTTCAAAAATTGCGATCGCCTGCAGCTGCGCGGCATTAGCCTCGACCGTTCGCTCGCGGGCCCTTAGAATCTCTGCGAGGGTGTTCAAATTCTCTCCTCGCGCCCGCTCATCTCGCTGCGCCTGTCTTTCGATCAAACCTAGAGCGCGGCGGCTAGCCGTTTCCGCCTCGGCGTACTCGGCTTTCAGGAAAAGCACACCGGCCAGTTGATTTAGCGGCTGGATCAAGACACTGCCGTCCAGTCCTCCGGCCTGTGTGCGTATCCGCAGCACGCGCCGCAGCAGAGCCTCCGCCAGGGAATACTGGCCGTCCTTCTGATGCTGCTGAACCTGTTGCATCCACACCCCTGTTTCGTCAATATCCGAGCACTCGGGGTTTGGCAGGCACACCCAAACGACGGCAAGAAACAAATGACTGAGAGCTGTCATGACAAATCCTCCTTTCCGACTTATCGTGAGAAGTTTGGAGCTGGAGGAAACGACGGAGGAAGTGGGCGGCGGTGCATTACACGGTGCGTCACGGTGGAGAGAGGCTTGTATCTGGCGGAGGCACTGCGTTAGAGTGGGTGCGGAGTGAACTTACGCATGAAAAGGAAGGGAAGCATGGCAAACGGGAATCAGACTCGGCCTGCGAGCCTCCCTCTGAAGGCCAGTCTCGGCGAAGAATCGTTCGCGATGACGCCCGTAACAGTTCGCGGGCACCTCGGAAAGATCCTGGCCAGCGAGGCTTTCACACGGGCCGACCGGATGAGCCGGTTCCTGCGATTTATCGTAGAAGAGACACTGCAGGGGAGAGGCTCAGGACTGAAGGAATACCTGGTTGGTGTCGAGGTCTTTGACCGTGAGAGTTCCTACGACCCGCGCACTGATCCCGTGGTGCGGGGAGAGGCCAGGCGCTTGCGCACGAAGCTGATGGAGTATTACGAGGGGGAGGGGAAGGAAGACCCCGTCCGGATTCACCTTCCAAAAGGGAGCTACGCGGTTGTCTTTCAGGTGGGTGGTGGCGACACGCCCGGTACCGAAGCGGCGCCAATTCCAGCCAGACCGGCGCCCGCCGGCGCAAAGTCCATCGCAGTGTTGCCTTTCTTGAATTTGAGCCCGAATCCCGAGAATGAATACTTCAGCGACGGGTTGACGGAAGAAATCATCCATGCCCTCGGGAAGGTGAACGGCATGAGCGTCGTGGCGCGAACTTCGGTGTTTCAGTACAAGGGAAAGGCCTACGATATCCGGCAGATCGGCGACCAGCTCCGTGTGCAGACGGTGCTGGAAGGCAGTGTCCGGAAGTCGGGAGATCGTCTGCGCGTTACGGCACAGCTGGTCAATGCTAGCGACGGCTACCATCTCTGGTCCGAAACCTATGATCGAAGTATGGTAGACCTGTTTGCCATTCAGGAAGAACTTTCCGGCGCCATCGTCGCTACCCTTCGGCAGTACTGGCCTGTGCCTGCCGAACTGCCGCCTGTGCGCCGCCCTTCCTCGAACCTGGACGCCTACCATCTTTTCTTGAAGGGGCGGTTCTATCTTCAGAAGCGGACGGAGGAAGGTATTCGCCGCGGCATCGAGCTCTTTGATCAAGCAATTCAGTTGGAGCCTGCCTTTGCCGGCGCCTATGCCGGTCTGGCAGAATGCTACAGCCTGTTGACCCACAAAGGCCTGGAAATGCCGCGGAGCGTCATGCCAAAAGCCAAGAGCGCTGCGATGAAGGCCCTGGCACTGGACAATCGCGTTCCAGAGGCCCATATTGCCCTAGGCTTTGTACGCTCCACTTATGACTGGGAATGGGATGAGGCCGAGCAGCACTATCTGCAGGCCTTAAAAACAGACTCTCACTCAAAAGCGGAAGCACACCATTGGTACGCCTCGGATTTTCTCACCCCTCTTGGCAGATTAGATGAAGCCCTCTTTCATATTCAACAGGCCCAGTTCCTTGATCCGCTGTCACACCTGACGAACTCGAGCTTGGGGTTTGTCCGCATCGCACGCCGGGAATATGATCTGGCCATCGACCACTACCACAAATGCCTCGAGATTGAGCCCGACTACTATCACTTCCACACCTTGCTGGGCAGGGCTTTCGCTCTGAAGGGCGACCTTGACCACGCTTTGAAGTGCTTTGAACGAGGGCTTGAGTTGTCCGGTGATCTTCCCTATGTGCGCGGCATCCTGGCCCATTGCTATGCCCTCATGGGACGAAGGCGGGAGGCGGAGAGTCTTTTGAACGAATTGCTGAAGCTGTCGAAACGACGCTATGTCTCATCCATGACGCTGGCGCTGATTTACATTGGGCTCAACCGGATGGACGAAGCCGTGCGGTGTATTGAAAGGGCCTATCAAGTCATGGAAGGTCCCCTCGTGCTTCTGAACGTCTATCCCACCTATGACCCCATCCGAAGCCATCCGCGCTGTCAGGAGATGATCCGAAGCATGGGGCTGGCTTAGGCCTCCGCAAGATTGAGTTGGCCGTCTTCAGCCGAGAAGCTTCACTCGTCCTCGTCTTTGTTCTCGTCCTCGGCTTTGCTTAGCCGTGGATCAAGTGCGGGTTTGACCTTCAGTGCTGCTGCTAAGCGCCTGTGAAGAAATAAAGTGCGCAGAAGTTCCCCTCCTTGGTTAAGGAGGGGATGCCGTGGCCGACGGCCACGGCGGGGGTGGTTCGTCGTTGCG
>JAKEER010000074.1 GCA_022616615.1 Acidobacteriota bacterium | reverse complement strand
GCGTAAAGCCCAATAGTGACGTTGCCTCTAAGGTGCTGGGCAATCATTTCGTTGCTGAGGGCCATCGCACCGCCATTGGGTCTCGGACGGTAGTAATAATGTCTTCCGCTTTCCCTATGCGGCCGAGGCGACTGCACCGTGTATGCCCGCCGATTCACAAACAGCCGGCAATAATCTTCAACGAGTTTTCGGGTAACGAAAACTGCTTCCATACTTCCCTCCCGACGGCCGCATTTGTAAACCGGAATTCAATCCTGCGCAAATCGGCGGAAGTCCTTCCTAATATGCAATTCTCTGGCGCAGCGTACCCTCGAAATCAGGTTTGGCCTAATCAAAGCCGGACGTGCCTGCGGCTTACGTGTTCGATTGTTGGCAGTTTCCGGTTTGCCCAAAATAACCGGTCCAAATCTGCTTGCACCTTTGGTTAAGCATAAGCGCCTTAATAATCAAGCAGTTTGGCCGGTAAAGCCCGTCAACCGCCCACAATCGTGACCTCGCACTTCTACGACTTGCCGACTATACGGCCAAGTGGAGTGACAAACTGTTTGTAATTCCACAGCCGGACCTCTGGACAACACCGCTTAGCCCCTCAGTCGTCCGTATTTAATGGACACACTCTATGCACTCCTGATTTATTTTGGCTGAGGCGGATTTTGAGCGAATTTGAAGACCCAGAACAGATAGCCGAATGCAGGAATTACGAGTGGCGTCCCCACGACAATTGCGATCAAAAGTGTAAAGAGAGCGGTGTCCGGCGCTCGGCTGTTCAACAACGTTAAATCGGGGTGTCCATACAACCGGATCACGACTGGATACTGAATAGCAAACCATCCAAGAAGGATGAGTCCTACCTGGGCTCCGACGAGGAGCCGGGTCCACCAGATCCGTCCCTTTCGAAGAGCCGCCAGAAGAAACGGAATGAGCAAAGTGGTCACCGCGATGCAGACCAGACTGAGAGGGGAATTCCAGAAGAGAGCGAGCAGAGGGAATCCCTGAAAATGCGCAGCCCCGAACACCAACAGACCTGTGCCGACGGACCCTGACAAAGCATATCGCGGGTATCGGCTGTCAAGATGCTGGTCAAACACTTCGGCCTCTCCAACAAGAAATACCGCTGCCAAGTAAGCAAACAGCGCGACAGTGAATAACCCCAGAGACGCTGAAAACAGATTGAACCAAGGCCAGAGGAAAAGTTCGGCAAAGGTGGATGCTTCTGGATTGATTCGTCCCAGCATAGTAGCACCTAGGGTCATTCCCATAAAGAAGGGTGTTAGCAGGCTGGCGTACCGGAAGACATGGCCGTAATAGCGATGGGCTGTCCTCTCCTTTACGACGTCATAATGTCGAAAAGCGAAGGCCGTCCCTCGAAAGATAATTCCGATTAATGCTAAGAGCAGCGGGATATGTAGATACAGAGAGACAGTGGCATAGATAGGTGGAAACGCGACGAACAAGATGACGACCACTAGAATGAGCCACACGTGATTGGCTTCCCAGACGGGCGCGATCGCCTCGGAAATGATTTTCTCATGCCGACGTCCTGTAAAAATCTCGAGAATTCCAGCTCCAAAATCGGCACCGCCCAGCACAGTATAAAGTATCAGCGCAAGGCCAAGGATGATCACAATGACGGTCAGCATGGCTTCCTCAGTTATAACGAGCGAAGTTCGCACTACTGTTTTTCAGCGACCTCGATCTTCCAGCATCATCTTCACGGCTGCCTGCCGACGGGTAGAGGCCGGGAACTACGGCGATCTGATGCCGCATCAAAACAATTAAGACGAATGCCAGAAGGAGATAAATCCCGGTAACCAAAATGAGGGTTACCTCAAGGCCCGGCATGGGGGTCACTGCTTCTTCGGTTTTCATGACGTGATAGATAATCCACGGTTGCCTCCCGACTTCGGTGACGGTCCACCCTGCCTCCACTGCCAGAAAGCCAAGCGGTGTGCTGATACCGACCAGCCACAGAAACCATCGCCTGTTCAGCAGCGACGGCCAACACCAGCAGAACAACAAATACAATAGTCCAACCGTTGCCAGGAACAACCCAATCCCCACCATTACCTGGAAGCCCAAATGCACGATCAGCACAGGGGGCCATTGTTCTCGTGGAAAAGCGTCCAACCCCTTCACCTCTGCCTCGAAGTCCCCATACGCAAGAAAGCTCAATAATCCCGGGATGCCCAGACCCCAGTTCATGCGCTGCGATTCCGGATCCGGAATGCCGCCGATGGTTAGCGGCGCCGACTGCTGGGTTTCGAACAGTCCCTCCATGGCCGCCAGTTTCTCCGGCTGTCTTCGGGCCACGTCTTTCGCGGAATAATCGCCACTGAGCGGTTGTAAGAGGGCCGCCACAGCTCCGAAGGTCATGGCAATGCGCAAGGCCTTGCGGTGAAACTGATTTCTCGGGTCCCGGAGCAGAAGCAGGGCATGGAGCCCGGCTACGGCGAAGCCGGTGCTGATAAAGGCGGCCAAGGTCATATGAATGGCTTCAGACAGCCAGGCGTCGTTAAACATGGCCGCGACGGGATCGACATTTACAGCCTGATCGTTCACCCAATCAAACCCGGCCGGGCTGTTCATCCAGGCGTTGGCGGCTACCACGAAAATTCCAGAAGCCACTCCAGCCATCCCCACCACGAGTCCTGACCCCCAGTGCACCCATTTGGGCAGTTGCTCCCAGCCATAAAGAAATAACCCAAGTGCAATTGCCTCGAGGAAAAACGCCGTCCCCTCCCAGGAGAACGGCAATCCAAAGATGGGCCCCGCATGCTCCATAAAACTGGGCCACAGCAACCCTAGTTCAAAGGAGAGTACAGTGCCTGACACTGCTCCTGTGGCAAAAAAGATGGCCACCCCTTTGGACCATGCTTTCGTCAGATCCAGGTATACCTGCTCACGGGTACGCAGCCATTTCCACTCCGCATAGGCCATCAGAAACGGCATCGTCATGCCTATGCAGGCAAAGATGATGTGAAACCCCAGGGAAATAGCCATCTGTAAGCGGGCGGCAAGCAAGGCATCCATGAGGAGGCTCTCTTTACAAAATTAGTTCCTTCACGACGATGTAAACTCCCATCAGAAGTACGAAATACCCGAAAATCGCTTTCAGCTTGTCTCCCGGAACTCTCCTGTTAAGATAGCTGCCAATAACAATAGCGGCCAGCGGCAAGAAGATGATTGTGGCAACAAAGCGATAATCGATGCTCGCAACCTGCGCCTCCCCGATAAAGCCCGATAGAGACTTGGCGGCCATGATGAGGAGGTCGGTTCCAATGGCAACTTTCACGGGTAGTCCACCCAACAGGACCAAAACAAGCAGGATCATAAATCCACCTCCTGCTCCAACGACCCCAGTGAACACACCGGCTGCAAGCCCCAATCCACTAATGGCCGGAATATTCATGGAATTGGTTCGGGGACTTTGCTCGTCGACCTGACTCGCGGTATTTATTCCCAGCCATTCCCGATCCAGTCCTTCAAGCTGGCTCCTTCGCATTGAGCAAGTAGGATGAGACCGTGATGATTCTTTTCGCCGCCTTTATGTTGCTCGCGTCGGTCTCCATGATCAAAGGCCAAGAAGAATCAATCAAGGTCGACGACAGCAAGCCAAGCTCAAACGACAGCACGGTGCCCGATACGGCACCCACCGCGAACTTCACCGCAAACGCCTTCGACCACCGGCGAGCCAGTGTTCGCCAGAGTTTGTGACCGGTGCGCAGGTAGCGCCACTCCGCGAACAGCAGCAGTACCGGCATCCCAACGCCCATGCAGGCCAGGACGATGTGCGCACCAAGGGTGAAGGCCATCTGCACGCGGGCTGCGAGCAGATTGGCAAGCCCAACATCAGCGAACAGGGTAGATGGGCCGTGCATTACTCCTCCTCAACCCTCAAGGCCGAAAGTAGCCATACCCCTCCTGCTGTTTGCGAAGGACCTCCACGGCCCCGGAGGGAACGGTGTCCACGCCGGAGAGCAGGTCCACTTTCGCGATCGACCTATCCCGCAGCGTGTTCTCGCACGCCGCGAACCGGACGCCATCTTTGATAAGCCGGGCCACCTCGTCCGCGTGTTCGCTCTTGTCCTTCACCAGCAGCCCGATCCCGCCGCCGTGACAGACCACCTCGATCTCGGCCCCCTTCTCTTCCTTCAAGATGTTGGCCACGTTCTTCAGCCCGTGCTTCTGCCGTTCGCTTTCGGCGAAGTTGATGTGGACCACCGCCTTCAACATGGTTTTTCCTCCTTCGGATGCCTTGGCACGATCCCAGGACTCGCCCCGCAACCCTAGCCAGACGGTGAGGCCGGCGGCGACCAGTGCCAACGGAATGAAACGCTTCATAACACTCTCCTTGTTCGGATGACTCGTCATCAGGGTTTGGTCATGGTGGCCTTCTCGATGCGGCCGGTAGGTGGCGTGGCGACCGGCGAGTTTTTCTCGAACCAACGTTGGATCGTCTCGTATTGCGAGCCGTGTTCGGCCTGTTGTAGAACCTCCATGTTGAAATCTGGCTCGTGGTTTCCAACGGCCAAAGCGTCGTAGCCCAGGTGGTTCAGGGCCTCGATGAGCGCCTTCCCTTCGGTCAGGTCGGCGATCATCGTGTCGCCGATCAAGTCGCCAGCATCGAGCAGAAGAACCCCTCCTTCGCATTCCTTGCGGGCTTGAGCGACCGCCCCGGCCAAGCGGCCCAACCCGCCAACCGTCTTGCCTCGCAACTCACCCTCCCAGCCCTTCCAGGCGGTTAGGTGGCCGTGAAGGTCGTTGGTGTGAAGGATTACTATTCTGCGCACGTTGGTATCCATATCCCCGGCCTCTGAGAACGAATCGGCGGCGAAGAATGCCGCGGCCAGAAGCGACAGGGGGTAAATCAACTTGAAGGTCATGTCGAGTCGCCCCGTCCCTTTCGCTTGAGCAGCTTCCGATTCAGCTTCGCTTGGCTTTCCAGCTCCTCGAAGATCGTCTCGCACACGAGATGGCAAATCTTCTCCACCACCGGATCGTCCAGGCGGTAGAGGACTTTCAGGCCCTCTTTGCGGCGTGCGACCAGTCCGGCCCCTGCAAGCTGCTTTAGGTGCTTGGAGACGTTGGCCTGCGAACCTCCCGTTTCTTCAACCACCTGCCCGACGTTCCGCTCCCCCTTCACCATCAGCGTGCGCAGGATCGCCAGCCGGGTAGGATCGGAAAGCATCCGAAACTTTCCCGCCATGAACAACAGAACTTCATCGGGAATGTGCTTGCGCATTGCTGCGAATTACTGGTTGCCTTGAACGGGGATCGCTTGTGGCTCCTTGCGAAGCACGAAGCCTACGCCTATCACGCCGACGGCCATTCGCGATCCGGCGTCGCCCGCAGGTTGGCTGGTCAAATCGTCTTCTCCGCCATGCACCACAACGGCGCGTCCGAACAGGTCGTTCAGCTTCACGCCTTTGAGCTGCTTCTCCACGCTTGCCGTACCTTTCTCGTCGGCCACAATGTTTCCCAGGTCGCCGACATGGTGCTTGGGGGCATCGGGCGCGCCGTGCGGCTCTCCCGTCGGGTTGAAATGTCCGCCCGCATATTTGCCTTGCGAATCACGCAAATCGCCGAATTCATGGATGTGAAAGCCGTGTTTCCCCGGAGTCAGACCAGTAACCTCCCCTGCTACCAGGATGTAGCCTTCTTTCTGTCTCAGCAAAATGGTGCCACTGACTTTGCTGTCCTTGGTGGGCGACAACACGGCAACGGCGAACTCGTGCGAACTGGCTTTAGCGTTTTTCACTTGCTCGGGCTGGTCACCGACGGAAACCCCGCCCAGTAACACCGCGACGACGACGGCCAGAATGTGTGGAAGATGTTTCAACATGATCCTCTCCTGGGATGAAATGAGAGGGCGAATGGGACGATGGGACTTATTGTTTGGCGTGATTCTCCACGTAGTTGTGTAAAGCAATGGTCGCCTACAGCCCCGCATGAAGGCGACCAGGTCTCTTCTCCTCGGGCGTGAGCTTGAGCCCCTGCTCTGGCGCTTCGGACCGGATTGCCTTCGCGGCGGCGGCGATGCGGGCCACGCCACCGGCGCGCACGAGTTCGTCGCGCCCGCCGGACCAGAATAACTCATCGTGTTCCTCAAGCTGCGCATGGAGATCGGCGAAGTAGACGAGTGAGACCCGATTCCCCGTTGCTCCGCCGCCTCCGGCTGTTCCCGGGCCGGCGGCTGCGGCGTCTTTCGCATTGTCAATCGGACTGTTTGACCACGCCCAGTTGACCATGAAGGATGCTCCCAGGCACAATGCCCCCAGCCCAACGGAGCAAGCTAGAATCAGAGATCTCCACGTTCCGAGCATGACAAACCTCCAGAAACACCAGTTAAGTCTCTACGCAGATTGATCCGTGAGCAGAAGGAAAGTTACATCCGGCCTCGCAGCATCCGGTTCCAGTACATCCAGGGGATGCCGTACTTCTTCAGCAGCCACATGCTCCAGCGCTCCTTCGCCTGGTCGAAGGGGAACGTCTCCTTGGGGTTGAGATCGTAGTCGAACTCCGCCAGGATCAATTTGCCGTACCCCGTAGGGATCGGGCATGCCGTGTAGCCGTCGTAGCGAGCAGCGAGCGCTCCCTGCCGAATCAGGGCGAGGAGGTTCTCGACCACGACAGGGGCCTGATCGCGCACTGCCGAACCGGTCTTTGAGGTGGGTAAGCTGCTGGCGTCGCCCAGGCTGAAGACGTTTTGGGTAGCGGACGTGCTGGAGGGTGGACTTGTCCACATCCACCCATCCGGCCTCGTTGGCCAGCGGGCTGTTCCGGACGAAGTCTGGGGCGCTCTGCGGCGGCGTCACATGGATCATGTCGTAGGGCTGGACGACCGTCTCGTGCGTGTCCAGGTCCTCGAAGACGGCCTCTCGTGTGTCTGCGCGGATCTCGGTCAGGTTGTGCCGAAACCGGGTTTCGATGCCCTTGCGGGTCAGCACCTTGTCGAGCGCGTCGGCGAACTTGGCCACCGTGAAGATCTTCGGGCTGGCCGAGGCGAAGACGACGCGCGAGCGTTCCCGTACTCCCGCCCGGCGGAAGTGGTCGTCGGCCAGGTACATGATCTTCTGGGGGGCGCCTCCGCACTTGACGGCCGTGTTCGGCATAGTGAAAAGGGCGTTCCCGCCCTTGAAGTCGCGGATACATCCCCAGGTGTAGTCCACGTACTGGTAGCTGTAGTTGCTGCACACGCCGCCTTTGCCGATGGCCTCCTCAAGCCCCTTCACCTGGCCCCAGTTGATCTGGATGCCGGGCGCGACCACGAGGAAATCGTAACTGATCGTTCTGCCGTCGCGGGTCCGGACGGCATTCTCCCTCGGCAGACACTCGGCGACCGCGTCGCGCAGCCAAGACACCCCTTTGGGGATGTAGTCCGCCTCCGCCCGTTGACTAGCCTCCTTGGGAAAGATGCCGGCACCGGCTAGCGTCCAGAGCGGCTGGTAGTAGTGCTTGTCGAACGGCTCGACGATGGCCAGGTCGAGGCGCTTCTCGGC
>JAKEER010000547.1 GCA_022616615.1 Acidobacteriota bacterium | reverse complement strand
CCGTCCCGCTGCCGCAGCCCGCGCGCCTAGGGCGCGCTGGCTGCGGCAGCGGGACGATCGTGGTGGAGGGCTTTGCCCACCGGCTCACGCCGGTGGTTGGCTTAAAGCGAGACCCTGTCGCTTAAGGGCCTGCAAGTTGGCAGTCTTGTCCTTGAGATGGTAACAGAATGCTGGAAGCCCTAACTCGTCCTCGTCGTCGTTCTCGTCCTCGGCTTTGAATGGCCGAGAAGCAACTGTTGGTTGACATTCAATGCTGAAAGCCGAG
This sequence comes from Acidobacteriota bacterium, assembly GCA_022616615.1. Taxonomy (GTDB): domain Bacteria; phylum Acidobacteriota; class Terriglobia; order Versatilivoradales; family Versatilivoraceae; genus VFZK01. Next base: position 28,472 of record JAKEER010000547.1, on the reverse strand, counting down.
TACGAGGACGAGCCCAAAACACCAAGTTATTTTTGCCCAGGCCGCTTAGATTCTTTGGAATGGGTTCTTCTTATTGATCGAACTCAGGCACTCGTCTAGCAATCAGCATGTCGCCTCAGAATCTGGCCGGCAAGGCTTTGAGGAGAAAGGCCAAAGCAAGCACCATTTTGTTGGCAATCCGCTAAATCGTGACTACATTTATTGACTCAGTGGGCTACTATGTCACGCGGAATCAAGCTTTTGTAACTTTTGTAATTGCAAGTCTGAACTGGTTTGTACTATTGTTGGAATTATTTAGGACATTCCGAAATCCTACAGGAAATAGAACAACCACAATGAGATCGAAACGAAACACGGTGGAGATCGGGCGTGAACCCATGGTGACTCAAGTCACGCGCGTTATTCGTAATGCCATCATGAATGGCGAGTACGGCCTGGGCGAGAGGTTGATAGAATCCGCCATCGCGGAGCGATACCGGATCAGTCGCCACGTGGTTCGCGAAGCACTGCAGGCTGTTGAAGGTGAAGGATTGGTGGTGAGTGACGCATTTCGGGGTCGATCGGTGATCAACCCCAGTCCCAAGGAGATTGAAGGCCTTTTTCTCATTCGTGTCTCGTTGGAATCAACAGCGGCAGCTCTGGCAGCTTATAAGGTCACTCCAGAGCAGGGACGCCGGCTTATGCAGGAGGCTCGACTACTGTCCGAGGAACCCAAGGAATATTCGCAACTGGTGGAATGGGATAATGCGATTCATCGGACGATCTGGCAGATCGCGGACGAGCCGAACTTGGCAAACTATCTGGAAAAGCTGATCTGGCCTACGCTGAAGGCGGGAGTGATTTTGGAAGTCGCTCCAGAAGACCAGAAGTCCCTGGTCGAAATGCAGATCAAGCGAGAGCAAGCCGATGACCCCGGCGGACACGGACGACTGTTGCGCACAATCTGTCAACAGAACTCCGGAGCCGCCCGAGAAGCGATGGTTAGCCACTTGATCGCTTCGGGGAATCGACCCTACTCGAAGGAGACTTCAGCCGCGATCACCGCCGCCTTCCTCGCCAAGTAATCCCTTTAAAGTTCGAACGGGTCACCAGATTTCGGCTTGCTTACAATCCAAGCAAGACCTCGACAAAGGAGGTCCTTTGCACTCAATCCTGCTTTCTGGCGCGGTCGTTGTGGATGGCACGGGACTGCCGCGCAGACGATCCGATGTTCTTACTATCGACGGGAAGATTGCTGATGTTGGAAGCATTCCCCCTTCTGCTGCCAACGAAACTGTCGATTGCAGCGGACTGACTGTGACACCTGGATTCATTGATGTGCACAGCCATAGTGACCAGGAAATCCTCCACTGCCTGCCAAACAAAGTTCTGCAGGGCGTGACCACCGAGGTTGTCGGTAACTGCGGATTCTCGCTGTTCCCCACGCGCCCGAATCCAGCAGGTATCCGGCTCACAGGAGAGATTTTTGATGGAGAACCGCCTGAGGGCATGTCGACGGCTGCAGACTATTTTTCGGCCTACGAGCAAGCAGGTGGTCTGGTAAATGTTGCGGCGCTGACAGGCCACGTTGCGCTGCGTGTCTACGTTCAGAAAATGCAACGCGAGGTCTCTAAGGAAACTCTTCAGAGCCTGGAACATACACTTGAAACCTGTTTGGGAACGGGCTCCATTGGATTTTCGACTGGACTTAACTGTGCCCCCAGCAGTTTTGCCAATTTTGATGAGCTGACACGGCTCTGCAGAATGGTTCACCGATACGGCGGCCTGTACACCACCCATCTGCGCGATTACAAGTTCAGGATCGTCGAAGCAGTCGACGAAGCCATTGCTTTGGCGCGCGTAGCAGACGTTCCCATACAGATCTCACACTTGCAGGTAGTGGGTCGCAAGAATTGGGAAAAGTTGGACCGGGTGCTGGAGCAAATCGACGGGGCCTTTCAGCAGGGCATAGACATCGGAGTGGATGCTTACCCGTATCTAGCTGGTTCTTGCAGCCTGATCCAGTTTCTGCCGGACTGGTGCCAGATAGGTGGCTTGAGTGCTCTGGTCAACCGGCTTGCATCGATTTCTGAGTCTCAGGAAATTGCAAGTCAGACCGAGGCAGGTATGTCAAACTCCTGGAATGATCTGGTAATCTCAAACGTTCGCACGCTACAAAACAAGAGTGCTATTGGAAAGTCGATAGAAATGCTCGCCTCTGAGAGAGGCAAGACCGGCGTCGAAACGGCGTTGGATCTGCTGCGCGAGGAAGAGGGATTCGTTTATGTGATTTCGTTCAATCAGAATGAACAGAATCTGAGGAGAGTTCTCACCCATCCACTGGCTTCAGTCATCACGGACGGCATGGTGACTGACGGCGCCCCTCATCCTCGCAGCTTCGGCGCTTACCCTAAGTTCCTGGGCGAGTATGTTCGAGAAAAGCAGTGGCTTTCTCTCGAAGAGGCCATCGTGAAGACCAGTGCCTTGCCAGCTCGCCAGTTCAGATTCCGAGATCGAGGAATTTTGAAAGTGGGAAACTGGGCTGACATTGCGGTTTTTGATGCGAATCGGATCGGGACCCGGGCGGACTACGACAACCCGGTTCAGGATCCCGAAGGCATTCATCATGTTCTCGTCAACGGCCAGTTTGTCGTTCGGGATGGCAAGTTGACGAGCCAAAGACCCGGCGTGGCACTTCGTTCTTCGTCGCCTAATTGAGGTCAGTTGTCGAGTAAGCAGTTTAGGCAGCCGACTTAGCTCATCTTAGAGATACCTTTGGGAAGCTTAAGAGGCGGCTGCAACGGGTAGAGTCCTTCCCGTTTCCCAACCGCGCTCCTCTCGAGTCTGGCGCCCTCTATGATGGTGAAGGAAAATCGAGTTATCCGATCGTCGAAGCCTGTGCTTCGGTTTCTCTAAATTCGAATCTCACACTAATCGCAGTTCTCAGCGAAGACCTCTCCGTGCCTCTTGAAGCTGTCTCACAGCTTCAACTCTGTGGTGGCCTTTTGGCGCCGTTCCTAGGTTTCGCCAAGCAGACGCAGTGGACTGCCTCCACCACGGGTCGCAGAAACCCGCGACCATTCACCAAAATTGGTGAGCTTCCTCTCATTGGTGTCCTGCCTTTTCAATCGCTTCCGATTGGAACCTGTCTTGCTATTCATCGTTTCGGACGAGGTTGCCGTGCCGGCATTGTGCCAGTGAAACCGCAGTTCGGCGAAAGGACTTCAATGACAGCCTATCGCTGGACACCAGCCTAAATGGCTCGACAATGCCGCTGGGCTTCGTTAATCCCGAGTTAACAAGAACGGCACCGCACTCTGTGCTACCGTCGACGGAAGACCTGTCATCGCAGGGATATACTCACCCAATGCTTAGGATTCATAAGGAACCAGAAGGACCAGCTTCCATTACCTTTTCGCTGAGCGGTCGGATTCAATCAGAGCACGTGGCCGAACTGGGAACTCTACTTGAATCGGAGAGCCGTAGAGTTGTACTGGACCTGAAAGAGGTGACCCTTGTGTCCTGCGATGCGGTACGGTTTCTAGGAGCTTGCGAGTCGCGTGGAACTGAGCTTAGGAATTGCCCGGCTTACGTGCGCCGGTGGATTACACGAGAGCGATGCTACGCAGTTGCTGAGAAAGAGTAAGGAGCCATCCTTGCTGCAAATCAAGCAGCTCACTGAGGTCACCTACGATAGGGGAATCTAAAGTTTGGCGGAGACATGGGAGAAGCCCGAACAACTGAATAGCCAATTAGCCTGGTGCCGCGCCTTGCGGTTCATGCAGAACGGAATCATCGAGCGCAGCGCTGGGTTTAGGTAAGGAGGCACCTATGGATGTCAGAGAAAGCAAATTCTATTACGCTGGACATGACGTGAACTTCGCGGTTTTCTCCGATTACCCCTGTAGGACGAGATTCGTCGAGAGCATTACCCTGCCGAGTTATGCCGCGGTAGAGGTCTACACCATCGAACCTGGCGCCAACAGCCAATGGATCGTTGTCCAGCAGAGGAACGATGGCAAGAGCAGTCTTAGGTTCTTCGTTAGAGATGGGGAAACATTTCGCGAGAACCAATCTCATGATCTCCCTAAGCAGTTGAAAGACGACATACTCCAGCGCATTCCCAAATCATCGGCGAACGGTAAAAACCCGCGGGCACCTTCAGAGGTCGGAATCGCATGACACTCCACGCTTTCCGGAGTACGTCAGGCTTTCCAGCCTGACCTCTCGGATCAGAGTCGAGAGTGGGTCAGCCTGGAAAGGCTGACCCACTGCCCTTATGCGGCGCGTCGTTCAGCCATGAGCTGCAGGTCTTCAGTGTCAACAACAGACTCGCGATCACGCCAGCGAATCAGGCTGTAGTTCCTCATTCTGAATATGATCTCTACCGTTAACCCGAAGTAGCTTGCCAATTCCTTCGGTGCCGGGTTGTTCTTTCCGGAAACTTTGTTGGTGTTCATGGCCCCCTCCCTGGCTTCAATCGCTTCGCACTTCACAGAGGTGCAAACCTCCTGCCAAATCTGCTCTCTCGAAAATGTGAGTACTAGAGTCCTGAAGTTTGATCCTGAAAATAGCAGTAAAAGCCACCGCAGAGACGCTAAGACGCGGAGAGATTCTTGTGAGAACTGCCAGCCGTCAGGACTTCAGGACGGTGGGTTTTCCGTGTTTCGACTCACTTTTGGTGAGAGCGGAGATGGAAGAACGTCATGTCTTATCCCTGTTTCTCTCTGCGTCTCCGCGGTTGTTTGAACTGCCGGCCTTAGGTCGAAGCAAAGTGGCTTAATTCCGGCTGGCTGCCCTTGTGACGCTCGCGAAAACCTGCGGCTATTCGCGAAAATCGGCGAGTCCTTCTCAACTGAATCCTTCCTTTTCAACAGCTTTTGATTGGAACCGCAGTTGCCTCTCATCGTGCGAAAGGGGTGACGAGGCCGTGCCGTTCGTCACGAACATCGGACGACGATAGGCGATCAGTCACCCCTTTGGTGCTGAATGATTTGGATAGGGCCAAATCGTCGCAGCGAGGAACCAGGCAATGTTGCGGTAAGCCCGAAAACAGCTCTCTGTCGCCTTAACAGTTTTTCGGGAGGTCTGTCGAAATCGCTGCTGCTCATTCGACATTAGATTGGATACCTTCTCCCTGGGTGGCGCATACATCGTGCTTTTTGCGATGTATGCGGACTGTACGCACACATGGCAAACTGCGCCATGTATGCGCCACCCAAAGAATCGCACATGACGTAACAAAGTAATATTAGGCCCGCGCCTTGCAGTTCATGCGCCATTGGAAGGACAACCAAGTCTTGATGACTCTTCTCGCAAGTTTTATTGACGCCGTAAGGAGGAACCCATGGCGAAACGGATGATCCTGATGCTGACTGTGACGGCTGTGTTCATCGCGGCCCTCGGCTTCGTGAAGTTCCAGCAATTTCAGGAGGCGGCTGCGCAGGCCGCGGCTTTCCAGCCACCGCCCGAAGCCGTCACTAGCATCGTCGCGCCGCAGGAGAAGTGGCCAACGACGCTGAGCGCCATCGGCACGACAGCCGCCTTCCAGGGTGTCACCGTGAGCGCGGACCTCCCAGGCATCGTCGATCGCATTGCGTTCGATTCCGGCGGGTCGGTTCGTGAGGGGGACGTGCTCGTACAGCTCGACACACGGCAGGAGCAAGCCCAGTTAGCCGCCGTTGAGGCCGAGCGCGATCTTGCCCGCCTCAACTTCGACCGCCTGCAGGGTCTGGTGAATGAAGGTGCGATCTCTCGGGCGGATTACGATCGGGCGGCGGCCGAGCAGAAGCAGACGGAGGCAAAGGTCGGAGAGATTCGCGCCACGATCGCGCGGAAGACGATCCGGGCGCCGTTCTCGGGAATACTGGGAATCCGCCAGGTCAACCTGGGACAGTACCTCTCGGCCGGCGATGCGGTCGTCCCCTTGCAGGCGCTGGATCCGATCTATGTGAACTTCGGCGTGCCGCAGCAAGACGCCGGCCAGGTGCACGTCGGCCGCAATGTGCGTGTCACGACCGGGGATTTGACGAATGTCGAGTTCGCGGGACGCGTCACGGCCATCAACGCGATCGTGGACGAGGCGACCCGGAACATTCAGGTCCAAGCCACGCTGGCTAACCCGCAGGCCAAGCTGCGACCCGGCATGTTCGTTCAGACGGAGCTTATGCTGGGCGCGAGCCGCCCGGTCGTGGCGCTGCCAGCCTCCGCCATCAGCTACGCGCCCTACGGCGATTCGGTGTTTGTCGTCACCGACCTCAAGGACCCCAACGGTCAGACCTACCGCGGTGTGCGCCAGCAGTTTGTCAAGCTTGGGGCCGCACGCGGCGATCAGATCGCGGTCGTCTCGGGCCTCAAGCCAGGAGAAGAGATCGTCACCTCCGGTGTCTTCAGGCTGCGCAACGGCGCTTCCGTTCTCGTCAACAACAAGGTTCAGCCCGACAACAAGCGGGCCCCGAAACCGGAGGATAGCTAAGTGCGCTTCACTGATCTTTTCGTCAAACGACCGGTCCTTGCGATCGTCGTCAGCCTGGTCATCCTCATCGCAGGTCTGCAGTCGATCCGTTCGCTCAGCGTCCGGCAGTATCCGCGCAGCGACATCGCGGTCGTCCGCGTCTCGACGGTGTACGTGGGGGCTAACGCGGATCTGGTTCGCGGTTTCATTACGACACCGCTCGAGCGCGTCATCGCCAGCGCCGACGGCATCGACTACCTGGAATCATCGAGCGCTCAGGGCCTCAGCACGATCATCGTGCACCTGAAGCTCAATTACGACACCAACGCGGCCCTCACGCAGATCCAGGCGAAGGTGGCGCAGGTTCGCAACGACCTTCCGCCTGAGGCGGAGGCGCCGGTCATCGAGCTGGAAACGGCGGACAATCAGTTTGCGGCGATGTATCTCGGTTTCTCATCCGCCGACCTCGACCCGAACCAGATTACCGATTATCTGATGCGCGTCGTGCAGCCCAAGCTGAGCGCCATCAGCGGTGTCCAGCGCGCTGACATCCTAGGCGACCGCACGTTCGCCATGCGGATCTGGCTCAAGCCGGACAAGATGGCGGCGCGTGGCATCTCGCCCTCCGCGCTGCGAGAGGCCTTGGCGCGCAACAACTACCTGTCGGCGCTTGGGCGGACGAAAGGGTCGATGGTGTCGGTGAACTTGGTCGCCAACACCGATCTGCGCACGCCAGAGGAGTTTCGTCAGCTTGTTGTCAAGGAGGCGGACGGCGTCGTCGTCCGGCTCGGCGAGATTGCCGACGTGGTGCTCGGCGCCGAGAACTACGAGGAAGACGTCCGCTTCAACGGCGAGACCGCGACGTTCATGGGCGTCTGGGTGCTTCCCACCGCCAACTCGCTCGAGGTGATCAGCCGGGTCCGCGCCGCGATGCCTGAGATCGAAGCTCAATTGCCGGTCGGGATGAAGGCCGGCATCCCTTACGACTCGACGGAGTACATCCAGGACGCCATCGACGAAGTGCTTACGACACTCAGCGAGACGCTTGTTATCGTCATCCTGGTCATCTTCCTGTTCCTGGGCTCGGTGCGCGCGGTGCTCATCCCCGTCGTCGCCATCCCCATCTCGCTGGTTGGCGCCGTCTTCCTGATGCTCGTGGCCGGCTTTACCATCAACTTGCTGACGCTGCTAGCGATCGTGCTTTCGGTCGGCCTGGTCGTTGACGATGCCATCGTGATGGTCGAGAACGTCGAGCGGCACTTGCATTTAGGCAAGTCTGCCTATGAGGCGGCCATCCACGCGGCCCGGGAGCTGGTCGGCCCGATCATCGCGATGACTATTACGCTGGCCGCGGTGTACGCGCCGGTCGGCATCCAGGGCGGTCTGACGGGCGCGCTGTTCCGCGAATTCGCGTTCACCCTGGCGGGGGCTGTCATCGTGTCCGGCGTGGTCGCGCTCACGCTTTCGCCGATGATGGGCGCGAAGCTGCTGCGTGCGGGAGACACCGAGCGTGGCTTCGCCGGCTGGATTAACCGCCGCTTCGAAGGAGTGCGGCGCGCTTACGCGCGAACGCTGTCTGGAACGCTCCGCTATCGCCCCGTCGTCCTCGTCCTGTGGCTGATCGTGGCCGCGCTGATGGCGCCGTTCTACATGTTCTCGCAGCGGGAGCTGGCGCCGGCCGAAGATCAGGGAGTGGTCTTCGGGATTATTCAGGCCTCCGCGAATTCCACGATCGACCAGACGAAGCTGTTCGCGACACAGGTCTACGACGTCTATCGCTCGTTTCCCGAGAGCGAGAGCATCTTTCAGATCACGGCCCCGACAGGCGGCTTCGGCGGCATGGTGACCAAACCGTGGAGCGAACGGACCAAGACTACGGACGAACTCCTGGTCGAGTCGATGGGCCCGCTGTCGCAGATCCCGGGCATCCGCGTCATCCCGCGGACGCCGGCGCCGCTGCCCGGCGGCGGAGATTTCCCCGTCGATCTCGTGATCGCCACGGCGGCGGAGCCGCAGCGGCTTCAAGAATTGGCAAACCAGCTCGTGCAGAAGGCGTTCGCGAGCGGCCTGTTCATTTTCGCCGACGCCGACCTCAAGTTCGACCAGCCTCAAGCCGAGGTTGTCTTCGATCGTGACAAGCTCCGCTCCCAAGGCGTCGATCTGAGCCAGGCCGGCCAGGATCTTTCAACGTTGCTCGGCGGGGACTATGTCAACCGGTTCAGCATCCAGGGCCGGAGCTACAAGGTCATTCCGCAGGTCAAGCGCGCGGAGCGTTTGACGCCCGATCAACTCTCGCAGATCTACGTCACGGGATCAGCTGACCGGCTCGTCCCGTTGTCGACGTTCGCCAGCCTGCGGACGACCGCCGAGCCGCGGGAGCTGAAGAAGTTCCAGCAGCTCAACGCCGTCCGCATCCAGGGCGTGATTCCCCCGCCGGTTCCGCTCGACCAGGCGCTGAGCTTCCTCGAAGGCGAGGCCAGGGCAATCCTGCCGCAGGGGTTCACGATCGACTACGCCGGCGAGTCGCGCCAGCTCCGGACGGAGGGCAGCAAGTTCCTCGGCACTTTCCTGCTCTCGGCGATTCTGATCTATCTGGTGCTTGCGGCCCAGTTCGAGAGCTTCCGCGATCCATTCATCATCCTCGCGGGCTCGGTGCCGCTGGCGATTTCCGGGGCGCTCGTGTTCTCCTTCCTGGGACTGACGACGCTCAACATCTATAGCCAAGTCGGGCTGATCACGCTAGTCGGCCTGGTGTCCAAGAACGGCATTCTCATCGTCGAGTTCGCCAATCACCTCCAGGAGACGGGCGTAGACAAGCTGCGCGCGATCATCGAAGCGTCGGGCACACGGCTGCGCCCCATCCTCATGACGACCGCGGCGACGGTGGTGGGGCATTTCCCGCTCGTCCTCGCGACAGGTCCCGGAGCTGGCGCGCGCAACAGCATCGGCATCATGCTGGTGAGCGGCATGATCGTCGGCACGCTCTTCACGCTGTGGGTGGTGCCGTCGATCTACATGCTGGTGGCCCGGAAGCGCGCAGCCGCGGCCTCGACGGAAACCATCAATGCAGAGATCGACTCGCATTCGTCTGAGTTCCGCCCGTTGGCGGTCGAGCAGCCCGTGCTGCAGGAGACACCACACGCATGAAAACGCGATTGATCATTATCACGTTGATGGTCAGCCTGCTAACGGGCTGTCTGATTGGCCCCAATTACCGCAGACCCACCGTCAAACCACCGGACGTCTTCCGCGGTGGCTCCGATGCAACGCCGCCAGCCGACACCACTTCACTGGCGGATCTGAAGTGGTTCGAGGTCTTCAAAGATGAACGGTTGCAGGGATTGATCAGGACGGCACTTGTCGCGAACTACGATCTGCGCGACGCCGTGGCGCGAGTGGATGCGGCGCGCGCCAATCTGGGCATCACACGGGCCGACCAACTCCCAAACGTCGCGGCCAGTGCTGATGTCACCACACTTCGGAACTCTGCGAGCGGCGCGTTCCCTCTTCCTCAGGGCTTCGAGCAGAGACGGACGATCGGCAGCGCGGCGCTCAATCTCCTTTCGTTTGAAGTTGATATTTGGGGACGGCTGCGCCGCGGGACCGAAGCATCACGGGCTGATTTACTCGCTACCGAGGAGAACCGCAAGGCAGTGATCACGACACTGGTGAGCGACGTCGCGGGCGCCTACTTCAACCTGCTCGAACTGGACATGGAGCTGGAGATTGCCAAGCGGACGCTGAACACCCGCGAGGGCTCGTTGCAGCTGATCAGAATCCGGGAACGGGGGGGTCTCGCAACACTTCTGGAGGTTCGGCAAGGCGAGCAATTGGTCCACGCCGCCGCGCAAGCCATCCCGGCTATCGAGCAACTGATCGAGCAGACGGAGAACCAGATCAGCCTCCTGCTCGGCGGAAGCCCTGCTGCAATTACGCGCGGCCGCCCCTTGACTGACCAGGAGCAGCCACCGGCCGTCCCTCCAGGATTGCCCTCCTCACTGCTGGAACGGCGCCCAGACATCCGTGGGGCAGAGCAGAATCTTGTCGCGGCAAACGCCATCATTGGCGTAGCCAAGGCAGCCTACTTTCCCCGGATCAGTCTGACAGGCTTCCTGGGCTTTCAAAGCAACCAACTGTCCAACCTCTTTACAGGTCCGACGAGAGCGTGGCAGTTTGTGCCTCAGGTGACTCAACCGATCTTTACTGCCGGTCGAATCAAATCGAATGTGAGATTGGCCAAGGCACAACAAGAGATTGCGTTAATCCAGTATGAACGGGTAATCCAAACGGCGTTCGGAGAAGTTTCGGATGCGCTCATTCAGTATCGCAAGGTGAGGGAGATTCGTGCGAAACAAGAGTTGCTGGTGGCCACACTACAGGACCGATCGCGCCTAGCCTATATGAGGTACCGTGGCGGAGTAGATACTCTTCTCAACGCCTTGGATGCTGACCGCGACCTGTTCGACGCCGAACTGGGAATAGCCCAAACCAGACGGAACGAACTGCTGGCGCTGGTTCAGCTTTACAGGGCACTGGGCGGTGGCTGGCAGCAGTAGACCGCCGATCGCAGCCCCTGGCGCCGAACAATTCAACCTGCGAAATAGTCGTCGTTGACAGCGGCACAGGCATTCCCTGCGAAGCGCGCCCGACTGAAGATTCGCGTTGATACTCAGTTGCCAGCCGCCGGCTAGAAGATTGACCGCTCTGTTGTTCTTGAACTGCGGGAGTTCATAGAGTCCGGTGAACAGCAAATGGTGTGGCACGTCGGTTCCGCTGAGCGCCTTATTCAGGCGGCGGTTGTACGTCGCTTGCAGTCTGCTGGGTCTGTTCCCAACTCGCGAAGAAGTGGGTCTTGTCCTTGCGTATCAGCCCAATCGCTTCTCTGGACCGCCATAGCGCTCCTACAGTATAGTGCTCGTTTTTATTGTCCATTTGCACTCATCTTCCCCCGGCCACATCCTCTTGTGCAAAAGAATCCGCAGGTATTGCGGAAGTAAAACATGTCCATCACACCATATCTTTACTATGAGGATGTTGGGGGCGCGCTGAAGTTCCTTGAGAAGGCGTTTGGTTTCCGGAAGTACGGCGTTCAAATGTCGGGACCCGACGGCAAGCTTAAGCACGCTGCCATGAAGCTCGGCGATGACCTCATCATGATGGGATATCCGGGTCCGAAATATAAGAACCCGAAGCGGCTCGGCCAAACCACCTGTAGCCTCTACATCAATGTGGACGATGTGGACAAGCATTTTGAACGCGCTAAGAAAGTAGGCGCGACGATCCTTGAAGCGCCCAAAAACACGTTCTACGGCCACCGTAGATACGGCGCAGCAGATCCGGAAGGGCATGAGTGGCACTTCGCCCAGGAAATCAAGACCAGCGTTCAGAAAAAGCGGCTTGCTCGACGCTCGAGGCCCACGAGGAACAAATGAGTCCTAACAACTTTCGCCGCATCGCACTCGGGACGGATGGAGCCATTGAAAGTGCGCGCATGGGGCATCCCGATTTCCGGGCGAACGGCAAAATCTCCGCGACGCTACATGCCGATCTCAAGTGGGGAATGGTCAAGCTCACACCAGATCAGCAGCTGAAGTTCATTCGTGAAAATTCCGCAACATTCGCGCCTTTCGACTATCAAAGGGCATTGAAGGTGAGAGTGGCTCCTGACTCGGGCTGCAGCCGACTCGCCTGAAAAGCGGCCCCGGCAGCTGAGCTTTGTTGTTAGGCGAAGTTGCGTAATGAGTGCCTCTGGTGACCTCGGGACACGTGCCATCGAATGGGGTATCAATTGTCGCCGCGGGCGCCGTTTTGCTGATAGCCTACTGGCGACAGGTTGACACGTAGGAGCTCGCGCAACTCTACGCCCACCAGTGGAGATAGAAAGGAGCCAATCATGACAGAGATCATTTACGTGATGCAGTTCAAAGGGAAAGCCGTCCCAGCGAACGAATCAGGTACCGTCCTGAAGGCGAACACCACAGCCCCGAGTTGCACTATTGCTACAGTGGTAGGCGCCCAGGGGGTAAGTGGAACCCTGCAGCCGAAAGGCGGCGCTGAGGCAAAATTCGAGTCGCAGGTCATCTTGACTGGCGAGACCAGCTTCCAGGAGTCTGGGACGATTATCTTTGGGGATAATCGCCACCGGTTACATTTCAGCACGGTAGGGCAGGGGTATGTCGGCCCGAGTGTGGATCCACAGCTGAGGCACGGCTCGGTGATCTGGAAGATCGAAGGCGGCGAGGGCCAATTCGAAGGGGCAAGCGGTTTGATTACCTCCAACTTCTTCGTGAGCGCTGCGGGTGATGTTACGGACAATCACTTTGGGGTCATCTTTCTGAAATAGATCACCTCCACCAAATCACGGAACCGGTGAGGGCGCTGTGCTGGCAGAAATGTTCGCGGAATGATCGGCGGCTAATCGGCGGCCGAAGCTGCCCACGCCTTCGCGTTCTTCTTGGAAGCTAAGTACTGGTATTCGCAATTACAGTGACGTATTTTGATCGTCCCATCGATCAGCCGGCTCCCCCTGTGTCATGCCCGCGCAGGCGGGCATCCAGCGCCCGCGTTGCCGTCGTTCCGGGAAGCTAGAGATTCTGGATTCCCGCTTCCGCGGGAATGACGGGATTCCAGGGTGGTCCCGCAGAGGAGGCAAGGATGGTTCACAGGGTCTTCTATGTTCTCGTTTCTGTGCTATTGCTGCCGGGTTCTGCATGGGCCGAGGTGGTCCGGATAGAGGTTCAGGAACGAACTCCAGCGCTCAGCGGCAAGCCCTTCGCCTCCGCGGGCGCCTATGAGCTCGTCAAAGGCCGCGTTCATTTTGAGGTCGATCCGGCACTTCGGGCAAATCGCATCATCTCTGATATCCAGCTCGGGCCGCGCAACAAGCGTGGCCGGGTTGAGTTCTCCGCAGACTTCTATCTGCTCGCTCCACTCGACCCCGGCAAAGGAAATGGGACTCTTTTGTTTGAGGTATCGAATCGGGGTCGCAAGGGAATGCTGGGCATGTTCAATCTGGCCGCCGGGTCGCTCGATCCCCGGACGGAAGCCGAGTTTGGCGACGGGTTCCTGTTGCAGCAGGGGTTCACGCTGGCGTGGCTGGGCTGGCAGTTCGATGTGCCTGACGATCCCCAGTTGATGAGGCTCTACGCGCCCAAAGCTCAAACCAACGGCAAGCCGATTCAGGGACTGATTCGCTCCGAGTGCGTTCCCGAGCGGCGCGTCCTCAGCTTTTCTCTGGGCGATCGTACGATGATCGCTTACTCCGTCGTGAATCCAGACGATCCCGATCTAAAGCTCACCGTCCGAGAACGGCGCGACGGAGCGCGTGAAACGATTCCACGCCATCAGTGGCAGTTTGCACGGGATGAGAACGGCAAGGCCGTTCCCGGCCGGACAAGGGTTTTCAGGGCCTCCGGCTTCGAGCCCGGCAGAATCTATGAGCTGGTTTACAAGGCCCAGGATCCCGTGCTGGCAGGCCTTGGCCCAGCCGCCGTCCGCGACTTCATCTCTCTGGTGAAACATGGCGGAGCAGTCGATGGAGTGGTGCTTTTCAAAGGCGCGGGACAGCGACGGCAGCGTGCCATCGGCTTTGGTACCTCGCAGAGCGGGCGATTCCTGCGCACCTTTCTGTACTATGGGTTCAACCAGGACGAACAGGGCCGGAAAGTGCTCGATGGTGTCTTTGCTCACGTGGCCGGGGGCGGGCGCGGTAGTTTCAACCATCGCTTCGCGCAACCCTCACGCGATGGCCACCCGTTCATGAACTGCTTTTATCCCACAGACATCTTTCCCTTCACGGATCTCGAGCAGAAAGACCCGGAGACCGGCCTGAGTGGCGGCATTCTCAGCCGTGCGAAACAGGATGGCGTCGTGCCGAAGATCTTCTACTCGAATTCGTCGTACGAGTATTACGGACGGGCCGCTTCGCTGATTCACACGACGTTCGACGGCCAACGGGACGCGCCGTTGCCGAAGGACACCCGCATTTACCTGTTCGCCGGCGGCCAGCACGGACCGGCTTCGTTTCCGCCGCCCCGGCAGACTACCCAGGAGTTGGCCAATCCCAACGACTTTCGCTGGTCGATGCGGGCCCTGGTCCTAGCCATGAACGATTGGTTGACAACCGGCAAGGAACCGCCCCCGTCGCAGTATCCTCGAGTCGCCGACGAGACCTTGGTTCCCCTCGCCTCTTTGAAATTTCCCAAGATTCCGGGCGTCCGTCTTCCTCAGCGCATTCAAACTGCCTACCGTCTGGACTTCGGGCCGGACTTTCGCTCGGGCGGCATTGTCTCCATCGAACCGCCAAGGGTTGGCAGTGCTTTCCCGACGTTGGTTCCCCAAGTCGATGGTGACGGCAATGAAACGTCCGGCATTCGCCTGCCGGAAGTCCAGGCGCCGCTGGCGACCTTCACCGGCTGGAACCTGCGCGCTCCCGAGCTTGGCGCCAAAGATGAGCTGTTCAGCATGATAGGATCGTTCATCCCGTTTGCCGCCTCCAAGGATGAGCGCACGAAGCGCCAAGACCCACGCCCCTCCATCGCAGAGCGTTACTTTGACAAGAAAGCTTATCTCCACAAGATCACTGTAGCGGCGCGGGAACTGGCGGACCGAGGTTATGTGCTGAAGGGCGACCTCCCTTCCATCGCGGAGCAGGCTGGAAAACGTTGGGACTATCTGACCTCTCCCAAGATCGAGCCGCGCCTTAACGAGAGACGCTAACCGGTCGCGCTTCAGAAAAGCTGGCATTCACGCCAAAGCGGTTACAGAACCGGGCGCGGAGCAAGCGGCGACTGGCTACTCGTCTGGAGAGTTCTGCAACATCCTGCTAGGGCCGCTCGCGCTTGATCTTCCTGGGCAAGCGCTTCACCTCGAGGGGCAGTTCCGGCTTCCCACCCTTTTCCCAAGCGCTGGCAATCATCGAGGCCACAGCCGTCATCGAGTCATTCAGCCGGCGCTCCAGAATGGGTCGTACCTGCCCAAAGAAATGGCCGAAATAGCCGTCATCATATTCTGCGCGGCCCCGCGCGGCTTCGCGATCGGCCTTCAACACCGGATCGACAAAAGTAAAACTCTTCAACAGCGCATCAAAGACAAAATCGACGGGACTGGGCACCGCGAACAAGGGTGATGGACGAAGCGCCAGTCGGGCTTGGTAGCGCAGCACTGCTTCCGTCTCGAAACGTGAGTGGATGCCGTGCTGGTTCGTCAGTTGGCCGTCATAGTTCTTGGCTGCGTGGAGCGGAACGTGGGCGTCGCTTACGTAATGAGAGATGGCTGCGGAGAAAAACTTGACGTCATCCAGAGAGTAAGGGTTCGTACCTGCCTTCTGCTGCTGGAAGGCTTGGAGAAGCCGTCCGTAGATTTCATCGACTCTCCAGGGCAATTGGCCCTCGCGGTCGATTTTATCCCGCCCAAATTTCTGAATGGCGGCCCGCCGGTCGCGCGGCAGTCCCGCAAAAGGGTAAGCGCCGTAAGCATCCAGATCGAGATAGTGCCGCGACGGCTCTTCCGTGAACCCGGCGTTCCGCCAGAGGTCCGGATCGACGGAATGCTCCGTGATGAAATTCCGGTGCTTCTCAAAAAAGGGCCGGATTGAGGCAGGAAGCAGGTCGATGGCGCGTCCGGTGATCAGGCGGTGCACGTCAAGCCCCCAAGCAAAAAGAGGCCGAGGAACCAGCACTGCGCAGAGAAGGAGAGCAGCGAAAGAACGGGTTTTCATTGGCCTCGCTTTCGAACGATCAGGTCACCGCCAGACAATAGAAGCGCGCTGTTGCCACTGTGCAACCTTCCTCTGCGGCAGTGTCTTGATTTGATTTATTGTTCAGGCTGGAGCGTTTTGCAGCGCGGGGCTGGCCGCCGCAACTTCCCGTTCGCCGATCTGTTGACGCCACATCGCGTAGTACAGGCCCTTGAGATCGAGCAGGTCTTCGTGCCGGCCCGATTCGACGATCTGCCCCTTTTCAAGAACAAAGATCCGGTCGGCGTGAAGCACTGTGGACAGCCGGTGGGCGATCAGGATGGTGATTAGATCGCCGCGCGTGGAGATATCACGAACCGTCTCGCTGATTTCCTCTTCAGTCAACGAGTCCAGAGACGAGGTGGCTTCGTCGAAGACCAACAGACTGGGGCGCCGCAACAACGCGCGCGCGATGGAAAGCCGTTGCTTTTCGCCGCCGGAAACTTTCACTCCTCCCTCGCCGATCACGGTGTCGAGCCCCTTGTCCGCCCGTGCCAGCAAGCTCTGGCAGGCCGCCTTCTGCAAAACATCCAGGCAATCCGCATCGGACGCCTTCGGGTTAACGAAGAGCAGGTTCTCACGAATCGAGCCAGAAAAGAGCTGGGTGTCCTGGGTGACGAAACCGATGCGCTCGCGCAAACGGTCGAGGTCCACGTCTGTCATCGGACAGCCGTCGTACAGGATCCTGCCTTCCTGCGGACTGTACAACCCCACCAGCAGTTTCACCAGCGTCGTCTTGCCTGAGCCTGAAGGGCCGACGAAAGCGATGGTCTCCCCACGCTTGACGCTGAAGGAAATACCTTTCAAGGCATGCGTTGTGGCTGAGCGGTGCTGGAAGCTTACGTCCGAAAATTCCAGCCGTCGAATCTCGGCCAGTGGGAAGGGATTCACGGGCTTGGGGTCTTTGGGAGTGTTTAGGATCTCTTCGAAATTGTTCAGCGAAACCTCCGCCTCGCGATAGATGTTGATGACGCTACCCAACTCCTGCAGGGGACCAAAAATGAAGAACGAGTAGATCCACAAAGCGAAGAACTGGCCCACCGTGATCTCCCGGGTGAAGATCAAATAGAGCATCAGAAAAAGAATGCTGTTTCTCAAGAAGTTGACTGAGGTTCCCTGGACAAAGCTGAGGCTGCGCAGGTAGCGCACCTTCTTGAGTTCCAGCTCCAGAATCTTTTCCGTCGTTTTGTTGAGCCGCCCAATTTCCTGTTGCGCCAACCCGAGGCTCTTCACTAACTCGATGTTGCGCAGCGACTCCGTCGTGGCGCCCGCCAGGGCCGTGGTTTCGGCAACGATGACCTTTTGGATGCGCTTGATCTTCCGGCTGAGCACGGAACTCAACAGGCCGAGCACCGGAACAGTCATGAAATAAACTACCGCAATCACCCAATGAACGCTCAGGGCATATCCCATCACCCAGAGGACGCCCACCAGCGAGGTGAAGACGATGTTGATGGCAGCTACGGTCAGCTTCTCGACATCGGTGCGGACTTTCTGAAGCTTGCCCAGTGTCTCACCGCTGCGTTGATCCTCGAAGACGCTGTAAGGAAGCTCCAGGGAATGCCGCAACCCGTCGCTATAGATCTGGGCGCCCAGCCGCTGGACAATGACGTTGATGAAATAGTCCTGGAAATTCTTAGCGACGCGGGAGACAAACGCCACGCCAATGGCGGCGGCCAGCAACAGGCTGACGCCTTCAAAGAACTCAGTGGTCGTGTAGTCCTGATAGCGGGTGGCGTACTCGTCGATTACATGGCGGAAAATAAACGGGTCCAAGAGAGAGAAGATCTGGTTGATCGCTGCCAGGAATAGGGCGAGCGCGACCAGCTTCCAATACTGTTTCAAATAAGTGAAAAGCAGTTTCATAGCGCGGACTATTCTGGCATAGCCTGATCTTTGCCCACAAGTCAGGCTGCTGGACAAACAGGGTACATCATCAATCGGGGAAAAGAAGCGGCCGGAGCATATCAGTTAACCGCTCCTGAGACAGGACGCGACTTGTTGCTTTGAAGCTGCCTCTGCCTGATAATCCAACCACGACGTGAGAGTGCTGACGCAGGAAAACAAGAATCGAGATTAGGCCTTCAGATCGCGCGGTGGAGAGTTTGTCCTGCTCGATCCAGGTAAGAGGCCAGCCCGCCCTTATGCCGGAACTCCCTGAAGTGGAAACGATTCGCCTCGGTTTACTGGGGCGGGTTTGCAACAAGCGGATCGAACGGGTGGAGATTCGTTGCCATCGGATCATTCTCCGCCCACAACCGCGTGAGATGGCTGCGGCGCTTGGCGGTCAGATGATTCGCGACATCCAGCGGCGGGGGAAGTTTCTGCTCTTCCAGCTGGATGACTACCGACTGTTGGTGCATCTTGGCATGTCCGGCCAGCTCACCTACTGGGACCAGACGCAAAGGGACGATCAGAGATTCTTCACAACCGTAACCGGCCTGCAGCAGGCACGGCAGCACGCCGTGGACAAGCATACGCACGTGAGCTTGTATTTTGACGACGGCAACGCGATGCACTACCGGGATATTCGCCAGTTTGGAAAATGGCGCCTGTACCGGACCGAGGCATTTGATGAAGCTCGCGAATTTTTGCAGCTCGGGCTGGAGCCACTGGACAAAGGCTACACGCTCTCAAGGTTCATGGAATCCTTCAGGGGGCGCAAGCTACGCATCAAGTCGCTGCTTCTCAACCAAAACTTTGTCGCTGGAGTGGGCAATATTTATGCAGACGAAGCGCTGTTTGAGGCGGGCATCCACCCCGAGCGGTTCGTCCACTCGCTTTCCATAGAGGAAAAGCAGCGACTCTTCCGCGCCATCCCCAAGGTGTTGAGGCGCGGGTTGAAACATGGAGGAACCAGCTTTCAGAACTATTTCAACGCCGACGGCGAAGCTGGAACCAACCAGGAAACCCTGCGGGTTTACGGTCGCGAGGGGGGAAAATGCCACCGCTGCAGGACACCCATCGTGCGGATTGTGGTCAGCCAGCGCGGCACGCATTTCTGCCAGCGGTGCCAGCCCGCGAAGCGGAAGTGAGTTTTGTCAGATTGCGCAGCCGGAATGCTACGGAGCTGGCGACCCGATTTGATCTTATTAGTCCGAGCAGTGGTTAGAGGACACGACTCTTGCGTGTCTGCTCCCCTCGCCCGGCTTGGGGAGAGGGGACCGGGGGTGAGGGGGGAGTGAGGGAAGGGAGCGGGCGCGGGGTGACTCACGGTTCGAAATCAAGTTTAGGGTCCCATATTTGACGTATGGCGGGGAATGGATTCATGGAAACGCGACGGGAAGTGGAACGGTAGTAGATAGGGTCCCAGTCAGACCGAGGCTACAAATAGCCCGGAAAAGGAGACACCTAAATGTCGGATCAATGGTCAAAAAGCCTGCCGTACATCATCACCGGCGGAGCTTCAGCGGTTGGAGCAATCGTTGGGGCAAAGACAGAGGCAGGTTCCATCGACAGAGCCGCAGAGGTGCAGGCACAGGGCGCGCGGGAAGCGCTGAACGTCATCCTGACGATGTACGGTCTGCAACGCAATGACCTGGCACCGTACCGAGTTGTAGGCGTAGATGCTTTGAAAGACCTTCAAAACTGGATACCAGGCGCCAAAAACACACGGACGCTGACAGACGGACGCTCTGGAGGTTTGGAGGATGCTGCAATCGGTAGCTAAGGGCGAGATGCCCTTGGCTGATGCTTTCCGGCAGTTGAAGGCGGAAGGGCAGCTATCGCGAACGGCCACAGCTAAGGGATTTCAGAACCGCGTGCTAGGGCAGCAGGCCAGGGCCGCGACGAATCCGTTTGTATACCGAATTGCCAGCACGCAGGACCCCGATTTGAGGCGTGCTTTGCTGGAACATTATAAGAACCGGCTGTTTCAAGAGGAATACGTCAAGGTGCTCAGTGAGCTGAGCAAGTACAGAATGGTGGTGCCTAGCTAGGGCAGTAGGCCAGTGATTACGAACGGCAGGATCATGCCTAAGGTTTACACGATTCTACTAGCAGCGATTGTTGCTGTCGCTTCCTTGGTTCTGCTTTCGGTGGCATATCGGCTCTCTAGAGGGAAGCCGATTCTGACCCCGGAGTTTCGGAACGTCCACTTTCTTGAATCATGGAGGTCGGGGCGGGCCAGCCATACCTACTTCAGTGTGATCGCTGCCGGCCTGAGGAATTGTCTCTGGATCGCGGTCACCCAAGACGAACTGATCGTTGGTCCTCATTTCCCTTTCAGCCTGCTCTTTATCCCCGAAATTCTTCACTTGGATTACCGCGTGCCCGGCAAGAGGATTACCGCGACCGAAGAGGTTCCCGCCAGCGCCGGTGGCGTCGTACGGGTTCACTTTCTCCACGCTACAGGTCAGCCTGATTCCTTCGAAATCGACATCGGGAACGTGGAGGATTTCAAACGAGCCCTTGCCGCGATCAGAGATTGAAGTGATCCGTCCCATCCTGGGCGGAGAAGAGGAGACAGAAATGAGTTCACTGGTAATGAAACAGGATCGTCAGGCTCTTCCGACAGCAACTCGCTGCCTACCGTACGACCTAGTCTTTTGCGACAATGTGTTTTTTGACTTTTCTGACGGAAAGACGCGCGCTGTTAAGTGGCACACCGAAGGCAAGCGATCCAAAGCCTTGTACAACCTGCCCCGGATGGATCACGATTTGAAACAGTGTGGTCATTGCCTTCGAGCCTTCCTGCCTGAAGTCTATCGCGCCAGGATGCTCGAATCAGAGCGCGTCCGAGACAATGTGATTTTGGAGACAGGCCGAAGGCTCAAGAAGCCTGCGAAAAAGATGCCGCCCGGTGTTCGCTTCTCAAAATATCCTAAACGCTCTTTCCCTTGTCTCTCCACCGCGCATTCTAAATGACTTGCCCATGCGATTTTGGCCTCCGAAGCCGATTGCCTTGGGAAGGGCCGCCCACGCAGTGTAGGGCGTTTATTGAAGATTTCGCAGTTCGAGGAAAAGTCTCCGCAGACGCGTGATCCGGCGGCCTGCTGGCTAAACCTTGTGAACTCTCGGGCCGCGTACCCACATGGTTGGGGGCACTGTTACGTGTCGGCACTTTGCCGATAATCTTTGAATTGTTAACGGTCGCCTTCCGAGTGGGAGTTGTGGATGATCCCCCGGGCCCGTGAAGCCGAGGGATCTTGCTGGGGCTACCTCAGGGGGGAATGCTGAACTGGTGAAATCAGCATACTACACCAAGAGGAGACCCCCATGTACCAGCCGCACCGTGCAACGCTTCGAGTTCGGCCTGAAGCAGAAGAAGCAGTCTTTGTTCGAAAACTCGTTCGGGCCATAGTGTTGAGGGCGATTCAAAATTTGCTGAGCAGCAACGACAGGCATGCCGATGGCGCCGGCTTGAGTGATCGGGTTTCTTCGCCGTGATCAGGTCATCTGGGTTCCGTGTGTGGGAACAAGGTTTCCTCTTTGAACATCCAACGCGGGAAGCCAAAACTAACGTCTTATGATTTTTAGAGGATTGAAAACGCAACGCTTTTGGTTCCTTTGGCAAGCGCATCTTTATCTTGGGATTTGTTCAAGGTTCGCTCATAAACACTCTCTTCGAGCCCGGCTAAAATAGTTGTTGACACGCCTGTAAGCTTAGGCGTATAAGCGTACACATGAGACAAAAACTCAACTTGACCCTTCCTGAAGAGATGATTGAGGAGATGAAGATCCAGGCGGTTCGTGAGAAGAGAGCTGTTAGCGAAATCGTCGAGGAACTATGCCGTCAGTACCTTGACCGTCAGAAGAAGGCGAAGGGGAAAGCGAAATCCTAATCAAACGAGCCTGGAGACTGCGCAAACAGCCCCAGGCCCTAACCACAATCACCCGTCCAGGAGGCGGGCAAGCATGGCTGAAGCGAAAGTATCACACCTGCAGAAAACTCAGAAGTCAGACCAACGCGGAAACCTGATCGCCGCGGTTCTCGCGCATCCCGACACACCCACCGACGTGTACAACGGGATTGTCGATGGATTGGCAGAGATTAAATGCGGACAGGCAGGCAACCAGCCAGAGGCGATCCAAGCCACAATCGATGCGGCGAAAGAGCGGGCCACAGGGCCGAAGGGAGATGAACGGAACAACCAAACCGCAACGGCCGACAGCAAACAAACCGACGAGGATCGAGCCCAGACAATCTACCTCATCCGGTGCGTTCTGAGAAGAAGCTGGCCGATGGCACGTTGATCGAAGTCGGGCCTTACTGGATGAAGTGGTATCGGAACGGGTTCAATCCGGTCTCCTGATGGCGAAGCCCCACATTCGGACGCTTTCAGAGAACAACGTCCGCACGGGCTTTTTCGAGAAAGAGCACTTCACCGCCATCCATCGGCATTTACCTGCCCACGTCAAGCCTGTGGCGACGGTCGCCTACATCACGGGCTGGCGAACCCTCAGCGAGCTTCTGCCGCTTGAGTGGCGCCAAGTAGACTTCAACGGCGCCGGCACACTGAGGCTTGATCCCGGCACGACCAAGAACGGGGACGGCCGCGTTTTCCCAATGACCCGAGATCTGCGGGCTGTACTACTCGAGCAAAAAGCCATGACTGAGGAATTGCAGAAGAAGCTTGGTGTCTTGATTCCCTGGGTGTTTCACAACGACGGCAAACCGTTCAAGAGCTACCGCAAGGCCTGGAAAACCGCTTGTCGCAACGCCTGCCTCCCGGGGCGCATCCCGCACGACTTCAGGCGGACGGCAGTTCGGAATTTGATTCGGGCAGGAGTTTCTGAGGTGGTCGCCATGAAGATGACAGGCCACAAGACCCGATCTATTTTCGATCGTTACGACATTGTCAGCCAGGGCGATCTTAACGATGCTGTCAGCAAGCACGAAACATTTATGGTTACAAAAATAGTTACAATCGATGATTCTTCTAATCAGAATATCGCGCAAGTTGTTGAAGCATAAGCGCCTCACAAACCGTGACATGTGGATTGTGGCTCCAGTGGTCGTGGGTTCGATCCCCATCACTCACCCCAATCTCAAACGTCTAACTCCTTTGATCGACCTCTTCGTGCCTCCTGGATACGCTGGCCTCACGATCAGTTTCCGCCGGCCGAAGTGCCGCATTTCAGCAATGCGGTGACTGGTTCAGAGTCCCGCGCATTGTCCTTTAGGTAAACGTGTTCATGGAATTTCATGGACCCATTTTCAACAGTTGTGTTGAATAACGGCACGCAAATGCCGGCCGTCGGCCTGGGAGTTTATTAAGTGGCTCCAAGAAAGGAGACCGAACGACATGGACTCTCTGAACCGCTTGAATGAAGATCTCCACTTGGGCTGGATCCCTCCGACGTGGCATAATTGCCAGGCTTGCGCCCTGTGAGCGTGATAGATTCTCTTCTCCGCCGGCTTTATGACTATTTGAACATTGGCACACCTGCGCAAAAGGCAGACTGCATTTTCGTTCTTGCCGGAAGGCAAGAACGCAAGATATTCGGTATTGATCTCTGGCGGCAAGGCTGCGCGCCTGAATTGATTCTGAGTGTGGGACGCTTCGAGTGGCGGAAGTTTTACGAGCTGGGCCTTCCTGCAGATGGCGGTTTGAAGGGTTTGGTAGAGCAAACTCGACCCGTGCACCGGCACTTCTTTGTCAGACTGACTGGGCAGGATGCAAGTTGCCGCTGGGTTCAGCCGGGGTGGTTTGGCACTTGGCGCGAGGCCAAGGCACTCGCCGAGTTTATGGAACACCACCCGGTTCGATCCATCCTGACAATCAGCGACGCCGTGCATTTAAGGCGAGTTGCGGTTGCATTCCGGCGGGCTTTTCAAGGTCAGGCTGTCCGACTGGCCTTTGTCGCCGTTGATGCCCTCTCCATCCCGGTGCAGCGCGATTCCTGGTGGCGTCTGTCTGCATCGCGTTCCTTCGTGCTGAGGGAACTGTGCAAGTACTTCGCCTACCGGGTCATTTTTTGATCTGTTTCACTGTTCCAAAGACCCGGCCGACTTTCACCTTAGCTTCGAACTTGACCGGTACCCGGCGCGCGTCGTCGGAGAACCAAACCAGAAACGTCCCGCCCCCCTTGAACAGCCCGCCAAAGACTGAAATCGTTTCCACCTTCCAAGCAGGAAAGCGTCCCGCGATGGCCTCGATAGACTCTCTTTCCTTCACCCTCACTTCAACCTGCTTGACGGCCCCATCGTCACTCACCGTGAGCGGGAATCTCTCTCCAGTTTTGAGCTCCCGCAAACGAGTCAGATAAATTCCGGAAAGGATGTCCTGGACGCAGGGCGGGATATTTTCCACCTTTTCGTTCTTCAATTGAGCCGGTGGTGTCTTCGCAGCGTCGTAAGCTAAAAACCACCCCGTCCCGCGTTCGCCGTCAAAGGTAAGAACGATGTCGCGATGCCTTTTGCCTTCACGAAGCTTCTTGGTCATCTTGAGGGAACAGAACTTAGCTGCATCGACGACGGACTCGAAAGAATCGTCCACGGCAACGCCTGTCAATTTTGGAAAGAAGCCGGAAGAAATCGCGCGAGCCGTGATCTGATGAACGGGCTTGCCATCAAGGCGCGCCTGATCCTGAAATCGCACTGTTAGTTCGCCAGCGCTGATCGTGGGCATAAAAAACATCCAGGCAGGGGGGTCCCAGCGAATCTCGTAAACCAGTGTTTCTCCGGGTGGGATGACCTCTGAGGGCAGCCGCAACGCTTCTGTTGCAGCCGCGCGCGGTAAGACCGATAGCAACAAGAGCAGGAATCCAAACCAGCGGCTGGGCAACAGCAGATTGTCACCTCGGGATTTCATGTCACGCCAGACCGAGAGCCCCGACCGAGCTACCTTAAAAACCGCAGGCTACTCAGGATTCGCTGAAATACCGACTGGTAGCTCTGGTTCTCCTCTTCCGGAGAAATGGCCGTGAAGCAAAACAGGTCGCTGCCAACAAAAGTGGTTAGCAGCGTCACCCGCTCGGTGCGTCCCGTAATGGGTGACCTTCCAGCCAGAGTTGTTGCCAGCGCTCGCTGGCCGGCGAGGCGAGTACCTTGGAGACTGCTCTGCTGCCGCAGGTAGGGGTTTCCCTGGAGCAAGCTCTCCACATGCTGTTCGGTCGCCCGGCGCAAGTCGGAATTGGTGGCGCGCTCTGCGCTGATCAGAACGCCATGCGTGATGCCTTGCTGTCCGTACGCGCCTTCGGGGACATAAGCCGTAGAGGTGTCGCCGCGAAACTCACGCCAGTTGTCAGGCACGCTCAACTGCGAACGGTTCGTCTGCATTTGTCGATAGGTTGACGACGGCAGTTCTGCGCGGCCGGAATAGGCGCCTTCTCCCGATGATGGCTGTCTCTGGCCCTGCCCGGGCTTCCGTGCCGGCGCAGAGGGCATGTTGCGCAAACGCTGCTGGATGCGTCGAAACGCAGCCGAATCTCCTGAACGCGAAGAGTCCACGCCCAGCAGTCGCGCTTCCTGCTCAATGCGTTCGTAGCGCTTGCCGGGGTTTGGATGGCTGCTCAGCCATTCCGGACCGCCCCGGCTGCCTTGCCGTTCAATCGTGCGAAACATGTTGGCAAGGTCGCGCGGGTCATACCCGATCTTGGCAATGAGCTGGGTGCCTAGGATGTCCGCCTGGCTTTCGTATTTCCGGCTGTAACGCAGAGCGCCAGCTCCGAACCCAATCTGGCTGCCCATGCCGATGATGTCACCGAGACCGCCGCCGATGACACCGCCGGCGATCTGGCCCAGGATGGAGCCAATCTGAAATTTCTGGGCTTCGGTAGCCTGCGCCGTGGCGTGGCGAAGCGCTACATGGCTGATCTCATGCCCCATGACGCCCGCCATTTCACCTTCAGTCCTAGCGGCTTCAATCATGCCCCGATTGACAAACATCGGGCCGCCCGGCAGAGCAAAGGCATTGATCTCACCCGCGTTGACAACTTTGAAGGTATAGCGAAACTGCGGATGCTGGAACGCTGCTGGAATGGCGTCAACTATCCGCTGGCCGACCTGGTTGACGTAAGATTCTATTTCCCCATCGCGCAGCAATGGAAACTCCCGTTCGGCCTGAGCTGCAGCCTTGCGGCCCAACTCTAAATCGTCCTCAACCTGGTATTTGTTCTTGGGCAACTCAAGACGAGTGCCCTGCGCAAACAACAGTGCTGGCAGTGACGCCAAGAAAATGGCTGCAAAGCTACTGGTTAAATGTTTCCAACCCTTCTTGTTATATTGCATTTGGCTCATCTGCGCCTCCGGAGAACTAACGCTCGAAGGTGTCCGAAAAAGCATGACGATCAAATATGATGCTGTTGATCACGAGAAGGTTCGATGACGCTTGTGCTGCTGCATCGGCTTTGGCCGGATCGACAGACGCCAAAGTCTCCTGGTTGGGTCCCAGGATTTCGAGCTTCAACTGAACAATGTTCAGGTTTCTGTCCCAACGCTCTGATTTTGAGAGATCCACGCCGTCAGCCGCCCAGCCGTCAGATTTCTTCAGCGGAAAGCTCGTGCTGTGCGCCTCATCAAACACCTTCATGCCCTCGTACATCCAGAACACCCGGCCTGTGGCGCCTTCGACGGCGCACTTGTAGTTCATGACCAGGCTGTCGAAATAACGCGCCGGGACGTTCAGGGCAGGGCTGGAAAAACCGAGATCTTTCGCAAACGACAATTGAATTTGGTCGCGTAGATTTTCTGTGAGCAGTTTTGGCAGCAGCGGTTCCGCCAGTGATTTGTTCCAGCTCCAACGTTCAAAATCGGCGAGCCGCGACCATTCCAGCAACACCGTGTTGGTGAGAAACAGTTGCTTGGCCCGATCGCCGATGCGCTGGCTGTTGAATCCCCCGGAGAACAACGTCTTGCCGATGCCCAGAAGAGAGGTGGCCACGGACTGCCCAAGCGTCTTGCTGACCGCGCTTTCCGAGCAGAGTGTGCCGGGCTTCGAGGCGATGCTGGTTTCGAGGGTCAGATATGGGTTGTGAACGTAGGTCCCGCCCCACCCCTCGACTTGCACTTGCGCCGCAACAGCCCTCAAGGGATTGCGGAACAAATCGCCTTTCTCGATCAGCCCGTCATTGGCCTGATCCCAGCCCCAGGGGGGTTTGGCTGCGCACCCGCCAATGGGTCCGTTAAATGCGCTCCCGAACAGCACAGTCTGTCCGCCTGGGAGGGCGTAAGAGTCTCCGCAGCAGTACAACGAAGAGGGGCCTATTTCCGACCGCTTTGCCCAGAGCGAGTCTTCGATAGAGATCAGATCGTAGCTCACGTCGGGATCATTGTTGTTTCGCGGCACTTCCGCTCCGCGCCCGGCAAAGCGGTAAATAATTCCAGGATGTTTGAAACCCTCAGCTCGTACCTGCTCGGTAGCGGCCTTCACGCCGTGCCCTTCGGGTTCTATGTAGACTGCGGGCTGCTGGTGGTGCGTGTTATCCACTTCCTTTAGAAACACAATCGAACCATCCAGGGGCAGAGCATTTTTCAACTTTTTCACGCGACGATATTTTGGGTTGTCGTACTTGTAAAAATGATCGTGCGCGAGCGTCTCCAGCAAGATGGGTCTGCCCCAGCGCGTCTTGTCCCTTTCCACAACTAGCATGCAGCCTTCCATGTCGTTTTCATGTTCGGTTTTGGGCGCCATACCCTCCAGGGGACGAGCTGTAAAGTCGCGCGGATGATAAAAGGCATAGGTGATGAAAACATGGTTGGTGGATTCGACAACGCCGTAATAGACATAAGCACGCAGTTCATAACGGTAGGCGTTCCGCCAGTTGTTGGCGCCGTTCCAGTCGCCGTCGTAGTCGAACCGTGTGATGTAATCCAAAACCGCCGATTTTGATTCCTGGTAAACCACAGGGGCGTAATATTCCGCCAGCGCCCGGCGCTCCGGCTTTTCGGCGGACCCTAGCACACCACTCTGGAGAGCCACACTGAAAATCAGGCACATCAATGCTCGATACATGGATATCCTCCTGCCAACAGCCGCAGTAGCCAGCACCGCGCGTCTTCATGGTTCGTTGAACCGATGCAAGAACAGCATTCATCGGAGACGGAAGTATATCATCGAGTTACACGGCCTGAAACGACTGGATGCGCTAAGCCGAGAGAGCATGAGTCTCACCCATTTTCGTTCGACATGCGAAATCCATTTTCATGCTCAACCTCCTACCAAGCTGTACCGAATTGCACCGTGCCTACGGTCGTGACGACCTGCAACGCATGGTTCGGAACCTCTTGTGAAGGGGGACCAACGAGCGTCGGCCAGGGCTAGGCTAGTTTCTGTCGCGAAACTCGAAGAGCCTTACTGGTTGCCGCCCTCGCGAGATTTCGGCTCCCCTCTCCCCAACGCGGGAGAGGGGCTGGGGGTG
>JAKEER010000546.1 GCA_022616615.1 Acidobacteriota bacterium | reverse complement strand
TGCCGAACGGGCCGGGCGATCCGGTGACCGGCCTTCGCAACTATGCGGCTTCGGGGACGAACATCACCGATAACGACAGTCTTGACGTCAAGGTGGATCAGAACCTCTCGGACCGGCAGCGCTTCTTTGCGCGCTATTCGCGGCGTAATGTTGCCCTGAGGCCGCCGGAGTTTTTCCCAAAGGAAATTCTGGTTGCCGCCAGACCCAACAATTTAGTCGACGAACCGAGCCATAGCTTCGCCTTCGATTACAACCTCACGGTCAGTCCGACCTACTTGCTTAACGTCCGCCTGGGAGCTAACCGGGTCGGCGTTCCCACAATTCGATGGCGCTCATGCGCTGACCTCCACAGGAGGGAACTCCTTCTATCATTCCTTTCAGTTGAAGGCGGAAAAGCGGCTCGGCCAGGGCTTGGCTCTTGTGGTGGCTTACACCAACGCCAAATTGATCGAAGACGCCTCCTCGTCCAATGCCGGGGGATTTGGGTTTGGGCAGTCCGCGGACCGGCAGAACATCTATGACCGCCGAGCGGAGCGCGCCGTTTCCCCCAATGACATCTCGCAACGCCTGGTGATCAGTTATGTCTACGAGCTGCCCTTCGGACGCGGCCGGACCTTGGGCCGGGATTGGAACCGGGTGACCGACGTGCTGCTGGGCGGCTGGCAGATCAATGGCATCACCGCCTTGCAGAAAGGACAGCCCTTGTCAATCACGGCGCCGAACACGTGCGCCTGTTTCAGTCCCATACTACGCCCGAATATCAGCGGCAGCGCAGAACTGAGCGGATCAGTGAAGGACCGCCTGGGTCGCTACTTCGACACATCCGTCTTCTCACAACCGGCTCAGTTTAGCTTCGGGAACGCACCTCGGACCTTGCCCGATGTACGCCGTCCTGGCTTACAGAACTGGGACTTCTCTCTGTTTAAGAACTTCCGCGCGCAGGAGCGGTGGAGCGTGCAGTTCCGGGCCGAAGCATTCAACCTGTTCAATAAGACGCAGTTTGGTGTCCCCAACACGAACTTCGGCTCGCTCAACTTCGGATTTGGAGAGATCACATCTCAAGCCAATGTTCCGCGGCAGGTGCAGTTTGGGTTGAAGATTCTGTTCTGATCAGTTGCATGTACAAGAAGCCGCCGCCGCATTGTTGTACGGCGTTGGCGCGGCGGCGACTCCAAGTTCCTCATCCAGTTGTTACGCAGCCACGCGACTGGACGCCCAAAGCCCATGACTCCGAATTGGAGGGACAACGATGCAATCCTGGGGAGACAGCCTCAGAAGCGAAAGGGCCGGTGTGAGACGATGGATCGCAAGCATCAGCTGCGTTGCGGCTGTCTGCGGTCTCGGATTCCTGATTCAAGTGAAGCCCCTGGCGTGGATGCAGCTATCAGACAAAAAGACGCCGCGTCAGGTCAGCGCGACTGAAGGTTACGTGATCGCGCGGGATGCGGAGGTCGCCCAGCCGGGGTCCGGGCCACATTATGGCGCGGGACGCTCAACCGGCTACGTCTTCTTTGACAAAGTGCCGGGCTTCAAACTCTCCTTTCGCAAGCGCGTGCTTCATCCGGGAGCCTCCATCGGCTATCACCGGCAAGAGTCTGATGAGGTCTACTACATCTCAGGTGGCGCCGGGAAGATGACGATCAACGGTCACGAGTTCGTGGTCAAGGCCGGCGATGCCATCCTGACGCGGGCCGGTAGCTCGCATGGGCTGGCCCAGGCTGAAGCCAACGATCTGACGCTCATCATTGTTTGTGAGAAATGAGCGTTGGTGATGGAAGCAGTGACTGCGTTTAGCTCCCCGGGTGAACAGGCCCAAACTGAAACACCGGCCGGACGCGGGCTCCTGCAATGGATCCTGCAGGGCCCTCTCGCCCATCGCATTGCCGTTGATGTTTCAGAGGCTGTTTGGAGATAGGTCATCGCCTTCTTGGAAAAGTATTGGCAAAGGGACAACCTGTGAAAACCAGATCATCGATCTTCACTTTGGCGCTGTTACTGGCCATGCGCGTGGGCGCGGATTTCGTCCAGGCGCAATCCGCTTCATCGTTCCCCGTGCGCGTGAGCAGCGACGGCAGGTATCTCGTCGATGCCGAGGGAAAACCGTTCATGATCCACGGAGATTCAGGCTGGTCGATCATCGCCCAGCTAACGAAGGAGGATGCCGAGTTCTACCTGGAGGATCGCCGCCAGAAAGGGTTCAACACGATCATCGCCTTGCTCATCGACAACGAGTTCGCGGACAACGCGCCCAAGAATGCTTACAGCGACGGACCGTTCACGGCGCCGGCGGACTTCTCCACGCCGAACGAGGCGTACTTCGCCCACGCCGATTGGGTGCTTAACAAGGCCGCGGAGAAAGGGATCCTGGTGCTCGTCTGCCCCGCCTTTGCGGGCCATGACGATAAGGGCGGTTGGGGGGCCCAAGTCGTGAACAACGGAGCCACGAAAAGCCGCAGCTACGGCAAGTACTTGGGCAACTGGTACCAGAACTTCAAGAACGTCATCTGGGTCCACTGGGGAGATCGCACGCCCGCTCCCGGCTCCACGCTGGAGAAAAACTCTCTGGAGGTCCTGCTGGGGATCAAGGAAACCGCCCCGGCCCATCTGCACACGGCGCACATGAAGCGGACGCACACCGCGCGGGAAGTGGCGGCGTTCAAGCCCTTCATGGACCTCGACGCCGTGTACAGCGCCTTTCGTCCATATGTTGCCTGCCTGCGAAGATACCGGGTGAGCGATTTCAAGCCGACCTTCCTCTGGGAAGCCTACTACGAGGGCCCCTGGATGAAGAGGTGGCCGGTGGGCACGCCCTCGTCGCAGCGGCGGCAGGCCTACTGGACCATGACGTCGGGCGCCACGGGGCACCTATATGGCAACAACGCGATCTGGGGGTTCGGCTATAAGGATCGAAGACACGGTACCCACCCGGACAACTACACCTGGAAGGATGACCTAAACGACCCCGGGACGCTGGACATGGCCCACCTGAAGAGTCTGCTCAGCGGCCGGCCATGGCACAACCTCATCCCCGACGACAATCACACCATCGTGACGGGAGGGCGAGGCACGAAAGACACGGTGGATCGTCCCATTGACGCCTTCGACGCTCCGCCGCGACCGGGCGGACAAAGCACTAAAGACGCGTTGGATCACAAAAGGAGCACCGGCAGCGACTACGTGACTGCGGCCCGCACGGACGACGGCAAGCTCGTGATTGTCTACGTTCCACCCACGGGCACGTCGGCCCGCACGATCACCGTGGACATGTCGAAGCTGAGCGGGCCGGCCACGGCCCAGTGGTTCAACCCCAACACGGGTGAATACACGACGATCTCGGGCTCCCCGTTGGCCAATTCGGGCTCCAAGGATTTCACGACCCCGGGAAGCAACGGCGATGACACGAACGACTGGGTGCTGGTGTTGGAGAGCCATAACCCGGGGGCGACGCCCGCCCAGAAGAGCGCGACGCCGGGGACGGTGCTGTCCGCCGGCTCGCTCGCGACCCCGTGGCACCCAGGTTTCGACGTGGTGGCGGAACCCGCCCGGAAAATCATCCACTTCATCGGCACGGAGTCGAGGCGCCTCCGGTACATGAAATCCACGGACGGCGGGTTGACTTGGTCGTCTCCGGAAGATTTGGGAGTGGGATGGGCAGCTCGAATGGCCACTGACAGTAAGGGCAACGTTCACCTGGTTTACGGAACGGACCCCCGGCAAGATCCGGCGGATCCGCCGAAGACTGACGCTTCGGCCAGAGTTGGCTGGTACAGGGTCCGATCTTCGGAAGGATGGAGCGCGCCGGTGGCGCTGAGGGCACCTGCCATGGATTTCCCTGGGGCCAGCGTCGTCACGCTTTGGATCAGCGACGGGCATCGGATCGCCGTCGACGGAAACGACAATGCGCACGTTACCTACTGGGCGTGGCCAGAGAACTTCAAGACCGTTCCTTGGGAGGAGCTTCAGCGCCTCATCTACTTGCGCAAGCCAGCGGGAGCAGCGTCGTTCGAGCCTGTCCACATGCTGAGACATGGCAAGGACGAAAAGGGAGGGGGCGCGATCGCCGATCCAGTGGTTGATCCCAATGGCGACGTGCACCTCATCTACGGCTCGTGGAATGGCTCTGAGTGGCGGACCACGCACGTCGTCCGTAAGAAAGATGGATCCTGGGGGGAAAAGATCCACGACTGGATTTCTATGACCGCCGAGTACAGCATGAAGACGGCCATCGGGCCTGACGGGCTGATCCACGTGGCGGGTTTCGATGAAAAGACCCTGAGCTGGATCTACTGCAATTAACCGTCAGACTCGCGACCTCATGAGGGTCATTCACGTCATCGAGGACGACTGGGAAGTCGACCTGGAAATACTGGTGACACCCAACAACGACGTGTGGATGTCGCGAGACAATCACTCGAAAGGATGGGGCCCACACTACCCGGCGAGACCGGGAGGGTACAGGGACAAGACCGCGTACTACGTACACTTCGACGCCGCGATAATCCTCCGAGCGTCGTTAAGTGTAACCATTGTGCATCCTCCTCATGGTCTCTTACTTTTACACTGACTAAAAGCAGCAAGTTCGATATCGACCGCCAGGCTCAGGGAAGCAAGCTTTCAGTTGGCGGGCATTGACGTCAAGTATGCGACAAGCACCTCCATTTCACGGGGAGTGAGGTTGTAAGCGGGCATCATCGTCTCGGGCGAATGGCGTTTGGGATCGCGAATCTGCACTTCGATCCACTCGTTGGGATGCCGTCCGGCGACACCGTTCAGTGAAGGTCCGACCTGTACTCCGACGCGATTCACCACATGGCACAGGCCACATTGCTGTTGCTGATATATCATCGCTCCTTCCACAACGGCAGTGGGAGCTGATTCCAGATCCGTGGCATTCTTGGGTGTCAGCGTTAAGAGGAATGCCACCAGGGCCGAAAGTTGGGCATCGTTCAGATGAATCGGCGGCATCGAGGTTCCGGGAACCATGCGCGCTGGATTTCTGAAATGTTCGATCATCCACCCGACTGACCTCTTGATGGGCCTGGTGGACAGATTCGGTCCCACTTTCGTCTTCCCGTCGGTCAGGTGGTGACAGCTTGCGCATTGCTCCTGGCGGTAGTATCCAATTCCTGCCAGCGCTTCCGGTGAGAGTTGCTGCCACCCCTCCACAGTCTCCAGGCTTTCCTCCAAGCCCAGAGCAGGCTTTGGAGTGGTCACAAGCGCGGTGACGGTGAGTCCAGTCCATCCGATGGCCGCTAACGTGACTGCGGTCAAAGCAACGGTTCGCTGCGCCAATCGTTTGGCCACTCCTCGATCGACGAACGGCACCAGCAGCAGGGCCAGGATCGCCATCGTGGGCAGCACCACACTACCCACCACTTCCAGTGGCCCCTCGCAAAACTTCAAAATCTGAAACAGAAAGAGAAAATACCAATCCGGGCGGGGAATGTAAGTGGTATCGGTCGGGTCGGCTAGCCGCTCCAGAGGAACTTTCACAACGACTGCCATCACAAACAGAAGGACAAAGGCAACAAAGATGGCGACGGTGTCCTTGAAAACCTGTTCCGGAAAAAACTTCTTGGGTGGACGGCTGTCGCCAGGTGCGGGTGTGACCCCGTGTTTTCGTACCAGGTAAATATGAAAGGCAATCAGGAAAGTCGTGACTGGCGGTAATAGCAGGACATGCAGGGCAAAGAACCGGGCAAAGGTGACGACTCCAACGCTGTCTTCTCCCCCGAGCAGTCGAGTCAAATAAGGCCCCAGGAGTGGCGCCTTGCTGGCAATCTGCGTTGTCACCACGGTTCCCCAATAGGCTCGGTTGTCCCAAGGCAGCAGGTACCCGGTCAACCCATAAGCCAGCGTCAGAAGCAGCAAAGCGATTCCCACGCTCCAGGTGGCTTCTCGTGGCTTCTTGTAAGCACCATAGACGAACACCTGGGTCATGTGCAGTACGACCACCACAATCATCATGCTGGCGCCCCAGTGATGCAAGCCACGCATCAGGGCTCCACCCGTTAGTTCGGTCACGATGTACTTCAAGCTGTTGTAGGCATCGCCAGGCGTTGGCGCATAGTTAAAGGCCAAAAGTAATCCTGTGAAGGCTTGGACCAGAAATAGAAACACCGCCACACTGCCGAAGACCTGGTGCCAGCCGCTGGACGCTGGGATCTCTTCGAACAGGAAGTTCTTGACAGCGCTTTCCAGTCCAGTGCGATGTTCAATCCAATCGATCAGCCGGCGCTGAAACACCCTCACGACGTGGCCTCCCCAGATCTATGGACTGGACCCAGCAGCAGCTTGTCTCCTTCCACTTTCACCTTAAAACGGTCCAAGGCCCTTGGCGCAGGACCGGTCAGTACCTGACCTTCAATGGAAAACGTGGAAGCGTGACAGGGGCAAAGAAATTCGTTCTGTTTCGCCACCCAGTGGACGGCGCAGCCGAGGTGAGGACACTGCGGAGAAAAAGCGACGACTTCCTGCTCGGCCATTTTTACGACCCAAGCAGTGCTTTTTTCGCTGCTGACCTTCCAACCATCGACACGGTTCTTGCGAAAGATAAATTCGTTGGGGGTTCCGAGCTTCAGTTGAGTCAGCGTTCCCGCTTCAGTCCAGTCCGGTTCCTTCCGGGGGCGTGGAGGCCACAACAGGTACACCGCTGCTGGAATGGCCAGGACCAGCCCAATCAGTGCCCAGACTGCATAGATGAAAGTCAAGTAAAAGGTTCTCCGATTCAAGTGAGTTTTCTCCGTCAGAAAAAGGATTACAGCCACCGAAACCGAGTGCGCGCCGGGAACCACCAAGAAGAACTCTTGGATTCAATTGTTCGCCAAACAGGCCTGCAGCTCTTGGTGCCCGCCGGTTCCACCTGATGTCTCCTTATCGTTTTATTGACGCAGCGGATCGTTGATTGACTGCTGCCATTTTGTAGCCGCTGCTGCAACTGCTGCACGTGCACGCGACTTCACGAAGGAGGCGCTTCGGTGATAAAGCCGTGCTCGACTTGGCTTCACGCGCCGGGTTCAACTGGTGGATGCCGCGTCGCGCCGTTTCGGTGTAAATCCTGGCATTGATTCCGGTTCTTGTCACGATGGTTGGGCAGGTTGAGTTGGGGGCGTCCAATGGCGCTCAAGAACTTTGGCTACTCTTGTTCTCTCCGCTTCAAGGTCAAACGGGAGAGGAGGACGCGCCTGCCGCTGCAGTTTTCAGACCGGCGGCTAGCGAACGGATGTAGGCGGCGTTGCAACCGCAGCATCCGCCCAAGTATCCGATACCTTCCGCCCTGGCTCTGGCGGCGAAGTCTGAGAAGCTCTGCCGGGAGACCTGAAGGGTCTCCAGGTGATCCGGGAATTGAGACATGCGGGTGAAGCAGGGAATTTCATCCGTTGTCCGAAAGGCTGCTGGTTGCGCCGCCAAAGGGACAGCAACCGCTTTCCGCATCTCGCGAAGAATCGGGAGCATTCTCTCCGGCTCCTGTTCACAATTGGCGCCCACAACACTTGCGCCGGCAGCAACCATGGCGCGAGCGCATTCGGCCACAGAATGACCATCACTGCACTCGGTTGCTCTGGGACGGAAACTCATGGTGGCGACTACCAGCAGCTTACTGTCTCGAGCGCACTCCAGCCCGATCAGCATTTCCTCCAAATGAAAGAAGGTTTCCAAAATAAGAAAGTCCACCCCGGCTTTTTGGAGAAGGCGGATCTGCTCAGCCAGCAACCCTCTCACGAACCCCGCAGCCGACGGGCCTTGACGTTCGAAAAGTTGCGTGCGGGACACCGAACCAGCCACGAGGGCTTGATCGCGGGCGACCTCTCGAGCAATGCGGACGGCAGCCTCATTGATTGCTTCCGTCTGTTCTCCAAAACCAGCTCGCGTGAGCTTTTCGCGGGTCCCGAAAAAAGTGAGAGCCTGCAGCGCCTGGGAACCCGCTCTGAGGAACTCCCGGTGAAGCTCTCGCAAAGCCTCGGGATGTTCGATGGCGACTTCGGGTGTGTACTGGCCGCTCCCCCGTCCCGTTCCCACCTTCTCTCTTCCGGAGCCGGTGTCCACATAGCCGCGCCGCTCCAGCTCAATCAAGTAACCGCCGTCGCCTAAGATCACGCCTTGTCGTTTGATTCTTGTCAAAAGGTCTTCTGCCATGATTCTCAACCCCTTCGTGTATTGAATGATTTCTTCAGGCTGATTGGAATGATGCCCTCCCTGACGCGTAGGCTTCTGTGTCAGCGCCGCCACGCACTAGGAAACCTCACCCTCAGGTAGGACTTGACTGCCTCTGATACAGGCTGGCTGCAGCACCCACCAGACCGGCATCTTTGCCCAGAGCGGCGTGCACAATGGGCAAGTCGCGATGGGTTTCGCTCCAGATATGGATGCGCGTCGATTGAACAAAGCTGTGCCAGTAGAGCCCATCAGCGAGACCCAATCCCCCTCCCACAACTAATGCGTCAGGATCCAGAGTGTTGATCAAAAATGCGGCACTCACTCCCAAAGCTTCCCCTGCGGTTGTCACGACCTGAACAGCCGCCGGATCCCCGGCTGAGGCAGAAGCAAGAACATCCTCGCCACAAGCGGCGCGGCTCGTATTGCCCTCATTGAAGCGGCGGACTAAGGCCGGACCGGATGCGAATTCCTCCAGAACTGGCTTCAGCAAGGCACTGCAGTGGGTACAGGTGGTGGTGAGTGGACTGCTGGCTAAGACTAAGGCATTCCCATGTGCTCCCGCATAGGGACGTCCATCCAGCACCAGGCAACTGCTGATTCCTGTGCCAACCGTCAGATAGATAAAGTACTCGCGATTGCGCCCGGCGCCAAACAGAGCTTCTGCCAGCGCGGCCGCGCGCGAACATCCGACTCGACGATGGCGGGAGCCAGACGCGACAGTTTTTCCTGCACAGGAAGCCCGCTCCAACGAAGGGTGTGCCCACTGGTGACGTTCCCTTTTGAATCGACCAATTCAGCAACCCCCATGCCAATCCCCAGTACCACACGATCGAGCGCAGTGGCAGCTTCCATCAGCTCTTGGGCCAGTCCCACGACGTCTCTCAATACTGTTTCCCCTTCCCGTTCCGGCATGGTCTTGAGAAGCCGCCGCATCAGAATGCGGCCTGAAGGAAACTCGACGATGCCGCCGGCAACCTTGGTGCCGCCGACATCGAGGCCGATGGCCAAACACTCGGGCTGAGTCATCGTGGTGGAACTTTCTTTCTGGAATCACGCCCTTCCTCACGGTCGGGCTTCTGGAACTGCCATTAGGCACTAGCGCCAAAAGCCCAACCGCGAGGGAGCGCACCGGTCATGCGTCCAGTTGCGGCCTTCACAGGGCCAACAGACTGTCTGTAACACCAGCTCTACTGCTCATCCGCAGGCCGTGTATGGTCGTGGAGATGGTGGCGATCTTGCCGATCTCCCAGGCTTTCAGGTTGCAGATTCAAAGGATGAAATCGGGAAGCGATGGAGACTGAAGTGCGTTTCTGCGCCGCAACCTGAGCTGCTTCCAAGATCTCCAGAAGATGCAGATCCTGCGTTAGCTCTGCCAAAGGGGGACGCTGCTCCCGCAGAACCAGCACCGCTTCTCTTAGGCCGTCCGCCCAGAGCCAGGTTCCTTCCACCGGCTCGAATTCTTCCCAGCAACCCGCAGCGTTGCGCCAAATCTCAAAGCCCCGAGGGTCCCAATCGTCTCCGAGGAGGTTCGCGGTTCCCTCGGTTCCATAGAGTTCCAGTCCTGGTCTGCGGTAACGCTGAATGGCGTGACTGGACACAACAGAAGAAAGAGCCCCTCCTTCGTGCCGCAGAATGAGGTGAGAGACATCGGGATCTGGATGAGTAATCACCCCGTCTTCAAGCTGCCGGAGCGCTACAGCAGTTGCTTCGGCAGCGAGCACCTCTGTGACGGGGCCCAGCAGAGCGGTGAGGCTTTTCAAGTTATAGATGCCCAGATCGCCCAGCGGTCCTGTCTTGCTTTCGTGATACCACCTTGCCCAGGTTGAACCCGCGTTTCCGTAGAGTCCTCGCGCCGAATGCACGCGGCCAATGGCCCCGCTCCGAATCTGTCCCCACAGCACGCGGAAGGTGGGAGACAACTGGACAAATGGCGCCGTGAGAAGGAGACGGTTCTTCTTGGCAGCCAGTTCCACAAGGGCCACAGCCTCGGATCGCTTCAGAGCCAGCGGCTTCTCAGTGACCACATGCTTGTTATGTTCCAAGGCAAGCCGTGTCAGTTCGGCGTGACTCTCGGGCGGGGTGATAATGGCTACGATCTCAACATCCGATTTCAGCACTTCCAACGGGTCTGCGACTAGAGGAATGCCGGGACGGCGGCTCTGCAGATCCCGCCACTTCTCGCATCGCCGCGCACAGACCTTGCTCAGTACAGCCAGTCCCTTAGGCACCAAACGATCCAGTACCTGCAAATACGCCCACAGAACATTGCCAGCGCCGATGATGCCGACCCGAGTAGGGGCAGACGAGGCTGTGTCGTCGTGTTCCATGAAGGGCTCAAGAGTGGCTTAGAGGAGTATTAGTTTCGACGTCGCTAGAAGGCGCTATAGGATTTCCTTTCCAACATCCATGTAGGTTCCTGCCGTTTCCAGACGCACTGGGTCATCGATGTCGTCCAACTACCTGGCAATTTTTTCAAGCGACGCAAAATTGGGAAGAGTCCACACTGCTAACCCGCCAGGGTCCGGGCCCAGTCGGCCAATTCGATGAACCAGAAGAATGAGCGTGAAATCCGTGTAATGCTCAGCCCGTTTCTGGTAGAACTTTTGTACGTCTGCAATCTTGCCGGTTGCCCGGAAAAACTCAGCATAGTAATTCGCGTTCCGCACACGAGCCGGTTCTATTAATGCGTCATAACATCCTGCCATCTCGATCTCGGAAACACGCAGAAATGGCTCCTCATACGCATCCGCCTCTCCGGCACGAAAAATGCGCTCCCACGCGTCCATCCGTTCAAAGCCGAAGTTGGGCGAGTACCAAACACCCATATGTGCAGGATGGGGGCCCATTCGCCACGTCCGTGCCGCAGCCCAAACCAGTTGGTCCTCTTGGAAACCAGCACCCCATCCATCCTGTCCTTTCCAAATAGCCTCGTAAAATTCCTTCAGTCCTATTCCCTGGCGGCGACTGTAGTATTCGATATAGATCATCTTTTCTCCTTAGGAAGGAGGGCGCGTCCCCAACTCCTGCCGGGCATCGAGCCGCCGTGCACAACAGGATCCAGAGCCGGCCTTTTCGGAATGAGCCGATCCAGCACTTGAAGATAAGCCCAGGCGATGATACCGATTCGGGTCGGCCTCGAGCGGGTTGATGATGTTCTTCCCTTGAGAGGAGCTCTTCTCAGAGGAGTTGTCGATGGCCGAGCCACCTAGAATGCGAATGCGTCGTTTTGCGACGCACCGTTCTCCGGCTACAGTGGATGGCGCCTCGAGAAGTAGCCTAACGCTACGATTATCAAAGAGCAGTCGGACTAGCCTTCGTAGGACAGCATGGCGCCGCCCAGCAGGGCAAAGAAGACGCCTGCCCATTGCCAGGCTGTCAGGCTTTCTGCCAGAAAAACCGTGGCCAGCAGGATCGTCAAGATTGGGTACAGGGACGTCAAGGGAACAGCCACTGAGGCTTTCGCTCCCTCTTCCAGAGCCGCAAACAAGCACCAAGAACCTAATCCGTTGGTCAGTCCGCCAAGAAGGCCGAGCAAAAGCTCCTGCGGCCGCAGAGAAGAAATCTCGCCGCTCCGCCAGAACCAGGGGAGCAAGAGCCCAAATCCTACGGCCAGCCAGACCAGCAGCGAACGGGACGAGATCCGGTTCGTGCCCAGCTTCTGTAACAGCCCAACCACGCCCCAGAGCACGACGGCAATCAACGAGTAGGCCAGCCATTCCGTCATTACAAGACCCTATCGCGAGAAAATGAAGATGGAGGTCAAGGCGCACACCACACCCAAGATCTGCACCCGGTTCATCCGCTCTTTGAGAAGCAAAAAGGCCAGCAACACCGTGAGCAAAGGGAACAAAGAGGTCACTGGCCCGACAATAGAAGCCTTGCCCTTAGCCAAGGCTGCGTAATAAGCCAGTAGGCCCAGACCCGTAAAGACTCCGTTCAAGACGCCGCAGACGATGCCCCTTTTGTCCGTATCGACTTTCCATTTGAGCTGAAGCAATGCCAGGAAAACCAGTGGAAGCAGGCCGAGCGTAAACAGCACCTGTACCTGCATAGGAGTCATTTGATCCGCTCCCAATTTGGCCAGGAATGCCCAAACGCCCCACCAGAACAGGCACAACAGCGCGTAGAACAGCCATTTCGGAAACTGAGCTGTGTTCTTGTCCACGGTGGTGAGTTGACGCCGAGAAAGAATCGATTCGTCTAGCAGGTGCCGGCTATCGGAACGTTTTCATCAAAACGCGGTGCCGCTCAGTGGCATTGGCAATCCCTCCGAGAATAGACCGTGTAGCGCAGACCTCCTGCTTTTCAAGGAGGTTTACGGCTTGGCTCCGTGCCGAGACTAAAAACCGCAGACCGCGGAAGGCACGGTCTGCGCTACATCATTTCATCCATCGTCGCGCCGCTCAGCGGCATGAGAAAACCCCTTGAGGATCGTCCTGGTCGTCGTCCTCGTCCTTGAAGAAAGGCCAAGCACCACGACGAGAACGAGGAATGCTTCAGTGTCGCGCGAGCTGGCCGATGAGCCCATCTTCGTTCTCGACAATATACGAACAGACTCGGAACGAATCGCAATCGACACCTCGGACGTGGGAGAGACGTTCCGCAGCGAGTTGAGCTGGGATGACATCTACCAGAAACTGCCAGTTCTCCGGAGTCTGAGGAAGAGATAAAACCAAGTTCCCGGAGTCCTTCGGAACGTCTCTTCCAATGATCATCACCTGTCCGCCAAGTGCGCGCAGGTCTTCGGCGACAGCAAAATCGTGTTCGCGCGTCTGTTTCCCGTCAATCCAGAGCCCAAAATGAATGCCTTCGGCAATCATCTCCTGAGAGCCATGGCGGAAGCCTCCTGTTGACATCGCGGTGGCTGGGGCTTTGGCTGCTTCTTCCCACAGCAGCTTAGCAGAATGGCAGCTTGCCAGGCTTCCGGCCCGGGCCAGGAAGTAAGTGGGCACGTCAGGCTGGAACCAGCCACTGCGAGCAATCAAGGTTTGCCAGCCGGGGAGGTAGCCGTTCAGGGCAGACAGCGACTTAGCAAGCGAGTCACGCAGACAGGGTATTGAAGCCCCGACGACTTTGCTCGCAAGCAGTCCACCGACCAGAGCAATGGTCGAATACATGGTCACCGAGACAATGTGGTCAAAAGAAACTTCCGGATTCAGAACCACGTCCGCAGCGCGAGCCAGAGGACTGTCGGCCGTGTTCGTGATTGCTATGACCTTTGCCCTGCTTTCCTTCGCCTTGCTCATGAGCTTGACGACTTCGATGCTTTTCCCGCTTCTCGACAGCGCAATCAACGCCGCACCGTCCGGAAGCTGCGTGAAATGCAGCAGCTCGGAAGCATCTACCAGGCAGGCGGGAAATCCTCCCAAACTGAAGATCGACAGAACGGCCATCCCCGCATGCCAACTGCTCCCGATGCCGGTAATGTAGACGGCGCTCGCGTCGTTGACGATCCGCGCCGCCTGCGTCATGGCGTCCTGGCCCTCTTCGAAAGCATACGCCAATGTTTTCGAGAGTTCGGCAGGCTGTTTCAGAATGTCCTCCATCAACTTGGTCATTGGCTTGTCCCTTCAGCTCTGGATCAACTGCTTGAGGTACCACTGCACAAAATGTTTGACCCCCCGTTCATCCGGGGCGTAAGGACCCGGCTGATACCAGCTGGAATTGACTCCCAATTGGTTGTCTTCGCACAGCTTCCAATCCTGTTCGGCGGTGAGCCTCCAGAAGGCCGTCAACCGATCCACTTCATAATCGGTGCCCTCACTGGCGTCCGGGTGCACGAGCCAATCCATTTCGATCCGGGTCAGAACGGATGAAACGGGCGAGACGCGCATCAGCATTGCGTAATCACCGCTCACTTCGAGCAGCAGGTTGGGGAGCCCCACCACGGCCAGCACCCCGACGTTGCGATCCGTCAATCTTCCCAGCACCGGCGCGACCGGCTTTCCGTCCATGCTTTCCGTAACGAACCCATTCCGCAGAAAGAATCGGCGGCAGTGATGCCAGCCTTCAGGATCAAACGGAATTGAGCTGGAATCAATTCCCAGGCGCTTCAGGTTTTCGCGCCTTTCGTCGCTGATACGCGAATCTTCTTCGGCGGCTCTGGGTGAGTCGATCGCCGCGGCAAAGCCCACGGCGCGACAATACTGGGGGTGTCCAGGTCCGCAGTGGTAACATTCCCGCGAGTTCTCCACAATGAGCTTCCAATTTGCCCGGACTTCATACTGGCGTGAGTGGCCGATCTTGACCTGCTCCAAAGCATACGGTTTCAAGCGAGGCACAATGTCGCGTTCAAAGGACGCAAAGTCCGGAGCAGTTTCTGCCAGGCAGGTGAAGATCAGGCCTTCCGCGACGCGGCAGTGGGACCGATGCAAACCGAAGTTTGCCCCGTCGAAGTCCTCGGGCATGTGCCGCGCCTTCATCAAACTGCCATCCGCGTTGTAAACCCACTGATGGTAGGGACAGACCAGTTTCCTGGCGCTTCCGGATTCCTGAATGCAAATCCGGGAGCCCCGATGACGGCAAACATTGAACAGGGCGTGTACCTTCTCCTCATGGTCCCTGATGAAGATGATCGATTCATTTCCGACGGCATAGGTAAAGTAGTCCCCAGGCTTCGGAATGCGGCACGTATGGCCCGCACACAGCCAGCCACGCAAGAAAATCTTTTCGAGATCGGCATCGAAGATCGCAGGGTCCGTGTAGAACGGCCTCTCCAGCGACCACCCAGGCTGTTGGGTAGAAACCATTTCCTCCATCTCTTGGCTCAGTACGTTAGCGATGCTTTCTTTCATATCCTGAAAAAGATTCATATCCGAGGTTTTATCAAGTCAGACTGGAAAGACTGGTTTACTTTGTCGGCGTCAACAGGATGTTCCGGAAGAACACCGCGCCGTGATCTCCCTGAAGCAGTGTCGATAGAACTTGTTCTACTAATTCAAACCAGAACCTTTTTCACCACTTCGCCGGCAATGTCGGTCAGGCGAAAGTGGCGGCCCTGAAATTTGTACGTCAGTCTCGTGTGATCGATCCCGAGGCAGTGCAGAATCGTTGCCTGCAGGTCGTGAACATGCACCGGATCCTCCGCGATGTTGTAGGAGTAGTCGTCCGTCTCTCCGTATGAGACTCCCGGTTTGATTCCCCCACCCGCCATCCAGATTGTGAAACACTTCTCGTGATGATCACGGCCGTAATTGGTTCCGATCACGTTGCCCGGCCAGTATGGGGGGCGTCCGAACTCCCCGGCCCAGATCACCAGCGTATCCTCCAGCAGTCCGCGCTGCTTCAAGTCCTGAATCAAAGCCGCCGACGGCTGATCCACTCCTTTGCACTGCAGCTGGATGTCTCGAGGCAAGTTGTTATGCTGATCCCAACCCCGATGGTACAGCTGGATGAAGCGCACATCACGCTCTGCCATCCGGCGCGCCAGCACACAGTTAGCCGCATACGTGCCCGGCACGCGAGAATCCGGCCCATACATTTTGAAAACGGAGTCCGGCTGGAAAGGTCCATCAGTTCCGGAACTGAGGTCTGCATGCGGTAGGCCATCTCGTACTGCACGATGCGCGTTTCGATCTCCGGATCGCCATAGTCGTCGTACGCCATCCTGTTAAGCTGGGCGGCGCCATCGGCCGCGAGCTTGTTATTCCATTCGGATTCAAGAGTTCTGGCGACGAGGCGGTTTTCCGGTTCAACCGCATGGAACTGTCGGGCCGCGCGTTGCGCTTCGA
>JAKEER010000545.1 GCA_022616615.1 Acidobacteriota bacterium | reverse complement strand
TCTTACCGTCCGACGCACTTTTACTGGGCGGCTGTGATGACGTTGGCCGCGTTCGGTGTGCTTGGCGGATGCTTCTACAAGCAAGGTATGTGGTGAAAAAATTGAACTCGAGAAGAAAGTTAGGAATTTCGGCTCCCCTCGCCCCGACGCCGGAGAGGCGTTGGGGTGGGTGAGGAGGACCGCTTCGCTGTGGCGTTTGGGTGCTGAAGACGTGGGGAGCTCGCCAGACTTGGAGCGGGAATCGTTGGGCCACGTCGTAGAAATCCCCCTCATCCCCAACCCCTCTCCCGCG
This sequence comes from Acidobacteriota bacterium, assembly GCA_022616615.1. Lineage (GTDB taxonomy): Bacteria > Acidobacteriota > Terriglobia > Versatilivoradales > Versatilivoraceae > VFZK01. The sequence goes on along the minus strand of JAKEER010000545.1, from coordinate 4,722 downwards.
TTGGGGAGAGGGGAGCCGAAGGAGTCATCGATCGCTAGCTCTCATCCGCTCTCGGCAGCCAAGACCGTAGCCTCGCCCTTTTCAGCAGCAGCCCACTTAGAGGGACGCGACGCGGCAAGAGCCAACGACACCGAGATCAACGTCGCGAGGGAGATTGCGGCTCCTGGGATAAGAAAGCGCGGCCAGAAGCGGAAGTCAATTCGGTGCGATCCGGCCGGAACCCACAAAGCACGAAAAATCCCATCGGCGCGCAGAATCTCTGCCGGCTGGCCGTCAACCGTTGCCTTCCAGCCGGGATAATCAATCTCGTTCAGCAACACATAGCCGTCTTGACTCAGCCGAGCCTCGAAAGCGATGCGGTTGGGGGACACGTTGAAATCGTGGAAGGAAAACTGCCCAGCCTGCTTCGTCGCTTCCGGCAGGCGCACCAGCCACAGCGAGAACACATCCACGCCGGCATTCTCTGCAAGCGTCAGTATGAGTTGGTTCGTGCCCGGAATGATCTCAAACTCCCCGAGCTCGATCTCCGCGGTCCTTGACGAACAGTGAAGAAGTTAACACAGAATTAACTTGACGAACGTGGTAAAAACAACGCACTCTTGGTTTATCAGCCTGCCGGACCGGATTCGACGCGCTGCAAACATTCAACTCGCCATAAAAAGGAGCAAAGCAATGAAGAGAGTCATCTTATTGTCATGGCTGTTTAGTTTGCTGATTTCAGGGAGTGCTTACGCTTATGCGATAACAGTCGGAATGAACTACCATTGGTACAGTGTTGGTGTTAGCGGCACGTGCGCAACAACAGCTGTGCCCTACTTGAAGAACTATACTGCGACAGCCTCTAGCGGTGACTGTGCTGCGTTCGGACTTTCGAATCCGTGCACTGTTAGACAGGTAGTTCAAGTTCAGTTGTCGCAGATGAGAAACGCAAACCAAGTCGAGAGCTTGAGAGCGTCCGTGACTTGGGGTAGTGACTGTAGTGCATCGGCTACAAACGTTTGCATTAACCCTCCAGCGATACAATTACCATCGGCCTTCCTGTCGAACCTTCAAGCTTTTTTAGACGATGTCGCATTCTACGGTTATACGGCGATAACGCTCAACCTGGGCGGAACTGGCAACTATAATCCTGAAACATGTCAGGAGGGCAGCTCTGGTTGCAGCCTCAACATGAATGGAATCGTAATACCAACCGTTAACAACGCAATAGGGCAAATAGTGCAGGCAACAAACGGACATGGGCCATCGGGTCAAGTATATTTTGACCTACACAATGAGATTGCCCCTTCAGTCTTTTACCCCTCTTGGGCATATAATCAGGTCAGCTTGTATATCCAAGAGGGATGGAAGAAATTCACGAGCCTGAGTCCTTCAATGTACACGTATGGAACACTCTCCTCAATCATGGACGGCACCAATCCCTGCTCGCCGAATGGGTCTGGCGGCACTCAATGCCTCCGGGACGTCGGAGAACGATTGCAGAACTTGATCACAATTTTGAACGGCACTGGGAAACCACTGCCAACTTGGTTTCAGGTACATCAGTACGGGGATAGTGCGCAAATGATCAAAGCGCTGCGAAGCGTCTATCAAATCTATTCTGATAACGGATTCTTGAGCAATCAGTCCAGCCCTAAGCAGACGGTAATCGGAGAGACTTACTATAACAGCCAAGTTGCTGCGGAGGGATCCGCGACTATGGACTCTACTATGATGGTTACAACGGTGGATACATCGGTCTGGCAGAAGTGATAGTGTGGCCATTACAAACACCTCATCCGGCGGGTTGCGCCACTAACGTGGCTATACCTCCTGCGTTGAATGTCTCGCCCTACAGAACGATCCTTCCATAGAACTAAAGAGTAACTGCCGCAGCGCGGGCAATGCGGTCGGCGCTACAGGGCCTCAGAAGCCAGAGCCAATCGTCGGCCCATCGCGGCCGACGATTACTTCGTTAAAGGCTTCGACAGAACCACCGGATCGGCCCAGCAGTACCAAGCGCAAGAGCCGCCTTCGAGGTGTCTCGTTTTGAAAGTAATCTTGATTTGCTTGCTAGCAAAAGCACTCAAGTCCAACCGTTCTTCAAACCAGCCGGCATCGCGCGGGCTCTTTTCTGCGTATAGCTCTCGCGAATAGATTCGCTGCGGGTTTCCTGCCGCCTCAGCCAACCAAATTTCGAAGGAGCCTTTTCCAGAGCAGTTCGGGATGGTCTGGCCGACCGCAAATTGCAGCACGGGCTGTTCACACAGACTTAAGCTGTACTCCACTTCTGCAGGTGGGAACGCCAACAAGGAATAACGCGAATCTCCTCCGCCACCGGCGACGACGCGGTAGGCTGTGTTCGGTTTGCCGGCGGGTTCGGAGGGCATTCGAATGCTGGCTTCGCCGATGTGAGTGAGGAAGTCATAGTACACCACTTCCTGGTTCAGCGGTGCGCTGGCGACCTCATATAAAACGGAGGCATTCTTCTGAAATACCCGCTTGAGGTATGTTCGCGTGAATTCTCCTTCTGGCCGGGTGATCAAGTGGGCGTCTTGGTTGACCCGTCCCGTCACAAGGTGAGTGACGCCATTTTGCTTCAGCAAGCCGTGAATTTCGGCTGGGTCTTCTCCGAACAGTTTGGGGACAAAAGGGGTAAAGAGATAGGAAGCTGGACCTTTGACGTAGTAGATCGGAGGGTGTGTATTCCACCAAAACAGCAGATGTTTTGGCCCAGAAAGCTGATTGAAGAATTGAACGGCCGGATAATTCTCGATGTGCCTGGCCAGATACTGGTCCTTGGACTCGAGCCCGAGCAAGTATTGCAACGGAAGTGTTGCCATGATCGTGCTACCGTAACGTGGGCCCGCATGTTCGAAGAATGGCAGATTGAACATCGCCATTAGCGCCAATACAACCGACACGGCCCAGGCAAAGCCCTGGGCAACTCGCCCACGGCAGAGACCCAACCAACCGGTTAACGCGATCCCGGACAGCACCGCTAGCCCTGGAAGAACCGCCAACAGGTAACGCGCATGCTGAGCTGTCAGGAGCCAGAGGAATCCATAAATTGAACTGAAGGCGAAAATGAGTTTCGCTTCAGGACGAACTCTGCGCTGGAAGAGAAACAATGGGAGGAGCAATAGAAAAAAGGGGCCGAGGTTCCCTTTGAATTTCCCCGGTTCACTAATAAAGAGTGTCCAGAGAACATTGAGCCAGTCGCGCCAATTTGCCAGAGCCAGCGGAATGCCGGCATCGTTCTGCTGGTTGAAAATAACCCGGCTCAGTTCCGGGGTCCAGTACCGGCTGTGGAAGAGGTCATGCAACAGTGGAAAAACCGGGTTTCCTGTAAAGTAAAGATTGACCGCACCCCAAGGGATCAGCAATCCAGCCGAGGAAGCAAGGAACAGGGTGAAGCCTACCTTAAACCCTTTTCCAGGATTTTTGTAAGAGACTGTCCAACTCAGAAAGATCAGGAGACACAGCGATCCCAGGGCAAACAGAGCGTGGTACTTGATGCCCAGCCCGAAGGCGAGGAAGCAGAATATCAGCTTGAACCAGCCGGACTCTTTGGTGCTGAGCCATAGCAGGGTGGCATAGAGCGACAGGAAAACATAGAGAGCCAACCCTACATCGATATGGACGGTCCTCATCTCCCAAAGAAACAGCGGCGAGGAAGCGAGAATAGCCATGGCTGCAAGCCCCGCAGTTGGTGAGAACAGCCTCGCTCCAAGCCCATAGGCAGCCAGCATGGTCAACAAGCCCATAAGGTAATGAACAAGCTTTGCGGTAATCTCGTTGTGCAGCAGCATTGCTAGCGCGTAGAGCATTTCCACATTCTTGGGCATGAAGGTCACGGGGTTCAGTGGAAGGGCTTGGAATCGGTGCTTTTGAATGTAAGTCTTTCCACTGTCGAGGTGATAGGCCACGTCATCGTACTCCAGTGGAGGCCCCAGGGCGGAAAGCAACGTGACAGTCAGCGCGGTCCCCGTGTAAGCCAGCAGAAAACCATGAGCGACCCTTTGGCCAAGCTTGATCGATTTGCCCGTTGTCCCTTGCCAAGAGGGAACGATAGCGGCGTGTTGGTTGCGGCCTACTGCTGCAATTTCCTGAGCTGTCAAACGTGAGGGTCTTACTTGGTTTGTCCGCGATCCCTGGGGCGGGCCGGGTTCTGAGGAGGCAGTAGTCCTGCGCCAAAGCCACAAGACTACGGGCACTGAGACCAATGTCCAGGCCGCGGCCCGATACAGCAGATTGGCTAGAGTCAAGATCGTTGTTCCCAGCGACAAAACAGCTAACCCTGCCGCAGAGGCCAGCGCGAGACGCTCGGCCCCGGAGTTTAGCCGCACGCCCAGGACTCCCAAGAGTCGGTCTCCTAGAAAATCAGAAGCTGCCCACAGGCCGAGTATGATGAGGATATCAACGACTGCGTCAGGAGCAATGACGGCCCCAAAATGGTCTAGAAGTTGGTTTGAGACCTCCCAGGTCGGGCTGGAGAGATAGCGGTAGTATCCATAGATCAGCCAGGCCACAGCCAGCGCAGAGAACAACGGTTGCAGCGGTTTCTTGAGAAAATGCAGGTTCATAAAGGAAGTCGCGACATAGAGCACCCCTGTCTCTTCCCCCGATGTCCGTGTTTGATAATCATTCCGGCCAGCGCACACAGAAGTCGGGCGTCAAATGCTTGTGAGTTCTCATCCTGGCAGGCGCGGTTTTCATCATCGCAGCCGTCATGTGTGTCGG
>JAKEER010000544.1 GCA_022616615.1 Acidobacteriota bacterium | reverse complement strand
TCTGCTTGCAACGATCCGCAGCCACCGCGTGCCTACTCAAGAGCTACGGCGTAGCCGCTCAGATGGTTATCGGCGCGCAGCAAGTGCCTTTCAAGGCCCACGCCTGGGTGGAAGTGGACGGCCGCGTCGTCAACGACAAACCGTATATGCCTGAAATATACGGTGTGCTTGACAGGTGCTGAGACAAGTTCCGAGGAAGGTGAACAATCGTGAGCGTCCAGTTTGGAAGATGGAATTTCGATGGCAAGCCAGTGGACCCCGACTACCTCGAAAGGGTGGAGTCACTTCTGGCTCCGTATGGTTCTGACCACCGCGGCTTCTACTCCAAAGAAAGCATCGGGATCCTCTACCACGCTTTCCACACCACCAAGGAGTCCCGGCGCGAAACGCAGCCTCACGTCACCGCATCCGGCGCCATCCTTACCTGGGATGGCCGCTTGGACAACCGGGCGGACCTAATTCGACGGTTGCGAAGCGTTCTAGCACCTAGCTCGACGGATATCGAGATCGTGGCGGCAGCTTACGAACACTGGGGGTCCGATTGCTTCTCCATCTTGATTGGCGATTGGGCTCTCTCCATCTGGGACCCACACACACGCTCGGTGATTCTGGCCAAAGACCCCATCGGCACGCGCCATCTCTACTACTCGTGCGACAGCAGCCAGGTCACCTGGAGCACCGTCCTCGATCCATTGGTTCTGTTCGCGGGCAAGACCTTTTCCCTATGCGAAGAGTACATCGCCGGCTGGTTTTCGTTCTTCCCCGCAACTCATCTGACGCCCTACGTGGGAATTCAATCCGTTCCCCCGTCCTCTTCCGTGCTCATACGACCTGAAAGGAAAACGGTCAGCGAGTACTGGGAATTCGATTCGCGCAAGAAAGTTCGTTACCGCACTGACGCCGAATACGAGGAACACTTCCGCGCCGTCTTCAGCGAAGCCGTCCGGCGCAGACTCCGCTCGGACTGCCCCATTCTCGCCGAACTCAGCGGCGGAATGGATTCCTCCTCCATCGTGTGCATGGCAGACACCATCATCGCCCGCGGCGCCGCCGAAACGCCGCGGCTCGATACGCTGTCCTACTACGATGACTCAGAACCCAACTGGAACGAACGCCCCTACTTCACCAAGGTCGAAGAAAGGCGTGGCCGCACCGGCTGCCACATTGATGTGGCCAAGCAGGAATGCTTCAAGTTCGCGTTTGAGACCAACCGTTTCGCCGCAACTCCCGGCTCGGGCGGCCACCCCAACGAGGCTGCCAGGCAATTCGCAGCGTGCCTCGCATCGCAAGGAAACCGCGTCGTGCTATCCGGCTTCGGTGGCGACGAAGTCACCGGCGGCGTGCCAACGCCTGTGCCAGAGCTTGAGGACCTTCTCGCAAGAGCTCACCTAAATGGGCTCGCGCACCAACTGAAAGTTTGGGCAATCAACAAGAGAAAACCGTGGTTTCATCTGCTCTTTGAAGCGGCCCGGAGATTCTTTCCTCCCTCTCTCGTTGGCGTCCCGAAGCACAAACAGCCGGCACCCTGGCTCACTCCAGCCTTCGTCAAGCGGAATTGTCCGGCTTTTCGCGGCTATGAGAGCAGGGTCAGGCTGTTCGGCCCTCTGCCCAGTTTTCAGGAAAACATCTCCACATTGGAAGCGCTACAAAGACAACTCGGATGCGATTCCCTTCCGTCAGAGCCGCCTTATGAAAAGCGCTACCCATACCTCGATCGGGAATTCCTTGAATTCATGTATGCCGTCCCCCGCGAACAGCTTGTCCGCCCGGGCCAGCGTCGCTCCCTGATGCGCCGCGCACTGGTAAGTATCGTTCCCGATGACCTTCTTAATAGGAAGCGCAAAGCGTTTGTAGCACGCGCGCCACTGGCAGCTATGTCGGTAGCGTCGGCGCGTTTGGCTGAGTTGACCCAGAACATGGCGGCTTCGGCGCTCGGCATTGTTGACCCCAACCTTTTTTCGGCGGCCTTGCAGCGGGCGCGGCGCGGTCAGGAGATCTCGATCGTCATCTTGATGCGTACCGTCGCTCTTGAGTTGTGGCTCCGAGCAAGCGAAAGGCAAAGCATCTTGGAGGAGAGCTCATTCACGGCCGCCCCGGTGCCGTTCTTCAATGCCGGCAAACACGGCGGCAAAGCCATTACCGCTGACAAAGGGTTCGGCTAGCTAGCTGGGTAAGTGAACGCCAAGAACGAAAGGAGGTGAGAACCGTGGAATACGCAAAGCCAGAAATTGCAAAGCTGACGCCTGCGGTCGAGGCGATTCAGGGCTCGCAAAACAAGGGCGGGCAGCTCGCTGTGGATTCGCCCCTGCAGACGCGCATCACGTCGGCAGCGTACGAGGCAGACGAGTAGTCAGTAATCCGGGGGCCCACTTCGGTGGGCCCTCCGGATCCGTGTGCGGTTGGGTCCAAAACTTCAGAAGAGAGATGACCTCCATGAACTATGCAAAGGCGGAGGTTCTGGCGATAGCGGATGCTGCACTGGCCGTCCAATCTACCAGCAAGCGTGGAAGCGTACATCTGGACAACGTCATGCAGCAGACTTATTCCAATCCACCCGCCTATGAAGCTGATGAGTAGGCAAAGCCCCGGAGCGCCCGTTACAACGGACGCTCCGGTCTTTCGCCTAGCTGACCCTAAAAGTCTTTGGAGAAGGAGAAGACAACCATGAAATACACTGGCCCGGCAATAAAGCAAGTGGCTCGGCAGTAGATGCAGTCCAACATGCCATGCATAAGGGGCTCGTAACAATCGTAGACTCCTTTTGGCCGGTCCTCCTCTTCACGACGCGCCCATGGCCTATCAAGCGGATGAGTAGGTATTGGGAGAAGTCAACGATTTCGCGACCGCCGGCAGAATCTCAATGGACAGGAACAATCTATGAAATACACAGAGCCCGAAGCCGCCGTGTTAGGGCATGCGATCGAGTTGATACATTCCGCTACTGTCAAGCTCGATCCGGTTGTTGACAGCCCGATCTTGCACACCCGCGCTACGTCGGCCGCGTACGAGAGTGATGAGTAGATAAGCGAAGCCCGCGCGCTGCAGCCCGGCGAGCCGGAGGCAGTTGCTTCGCTGTCGGCGTGCTCTGGTCAGTGGTTTGCAGGCTGTCCCCTGATGTGGGCGTCGAACCACTCGATCACACGATTACAGAAGTCCAGTTGGTTCGGGTAGCTCCAGTCCAGTGGGGAATGCCCCTCCCCCTCGTACTTGGCATATTCGACCGTCTTTCCCAGCCTGCGCAGCGCCACAAACACTTCGTCGGAGAGGAACGAGGCCACGGTGGGGTCCTCAGCGCCATGCACGATGAGCAATGGGGTTTCCACTCTATCCAGATAAAACACTGGGGAATTTTCGATGTACCTTTCTCTAAACTGCCAGGGCGTGCCGCCCATCAGCGCTTGCCCCGTCTCCGCGACTGATTGGCCAAAGGCCGAACCGTCCTTGTTCATCTGTCCATAAGAGGCCATGAGGTCACCTGATCCGTTGGCAGCCATCGCCGCCTTGAACCTCTTGGTCTGCACGATGAGGGAGAAAACGCTATACCCGCCGTAACTA
>JAKEER010000543.1 GCA_022616615.1 Acidobacteriota bacterium | reverse complement strand
TTCTGTGGCGAGCGCCATAACTCGCGGGTGCGTCAGGAAGCGCAACTTCCACCAGGACGATTTCAACGTCGCGCGCCGACCGAGCCGGCGGACAAGTTCGGTCTCAGCGCTGGCGGCCTGCGCGCTAGTCTGGTCGTCTTCGTAAAGGACGAACAGCGTGACTGGGGAGCGATTCACCAAGTGCCGGTTGACGGTGCCCATTCCCGTGAGAAGAAACGTATCCATACATCGTTAGCTTTGTTCGTGGCGGTGGCCACATCCGCTTTGCGCGGATGACACCGGCCGTCATTAGCATCAGAAACCGCAGCGCAGAAAAAATTCCGGCGGGGCCAGTCATTCAGCTCCACAGCCTGTTGAGGGGACTCGGCGTGCGGCCTGCCGTTGGAATAAATGACCGGGCCGGCGTTTCTGATTGTGGATATGCGAAATCTCATCTCCTCCTCGTTGTTCGCCGCGCTATTGCCAACGCAACGCCTTCCGCGCGGCCTCGGGTGGTCAGGGTAGTGGACAGCGTGAAACTCGACCCCGGCCAAAACATCTTCACGGGCAAAGTCAAGTTGAGCGAGCCCGACCGTTTGTAAAGCGATGCCATAACACACCCAACCGATTTGATTCTAGGAACCGGCGGATGTGTGTGCCGAAGAAAAGTGAACCTTCTTCAGAAGAAGTGTTTCACGCTGTGCCCTACTGTGCCTACTGTGCCCTGAAGCGTCTTTTCCGCTTTGACAAAGTTGCAGGCCCTTCGCGTAATTTGCGGTTTATCAAAGAACCGAATTCACGAGGGTTCAATTCCCATTCGAAGACCGCCGCAAGCCGTGCAAGCGGTTCTCCACTTCGGTTGGCTCGCGGTCGATTCGTTCCAAGGGAAGGTCGCGCCGGAGGAAGACGCGATGCGCAGAACCACGCGAAACACAGATCGTGGACAGTTACTTCGTCGTGGCGGGCGACCTGCACTTGGAGCGGTCTCAATACGGACTGACGGTCCGCTTCAAAGACAACCAGAACTGCATCGAGACTGTTCTTCAGGATGTCTGCAACACTCCTGAATGCCGCGGATTGATTCTGACCGGCGACACCTTCCACAAGCGCTCGCTCCTCCCGAAATACCAGATGCTCCTCCAAAGCATTTACCAGCGGATCAAGAGGTGCGGAAAGACATTGCTGGCCATCGACGGCAATCACGACGGAAGCGACTCTTCCTGGCTTGACACCATCGACGTGGAAATCAACGCCAGCGGGAAGGTCGTGACACTGGATGGGAAGACAGCGGTCTTCCTCTCCTTCCAACCTCGCGAGCAGGCCTATCAATGCCTGCGACGACTGCAGGCCGCGCCTGACATAATCTTCCTGCACGGTCGCTTGCTGGAGTTGATGACCTGGGCAGCCCACCAGACCGACCCGGACTACGATTTCAGTGCGAATGAGCTGAGAGAACTCGGCCTCAAGAAGTGCACTGTGTTCATGGGAGAGATTCACACGTACTGCGACTACCACGACCCTGTTGCCGACAATTGGTACGTCTACAGCGGGTCCACCGAGATGACCGAGATCTCCGAGGGCAACGTGATCAGCGACCGTTTCGGCAGCCGGTACGATGCGGTCAAGAAGTACGTCCGTTATTACCCTGGCCGACCGCACGGGAAAAACTGGGAATGCGTGGAACTGCCGAACCGGCCCTTCCTCAAGCGGGTAATCTCGCCAACCGAAGACGTGGAACTAGCCATCCGTTCACTGGAGGAATGGATCAACCGGCACCCGCGAGGCATCCTGGCGTTGCACTACCCGGACACGATGCGCGAGGTGCTCAAGCCACACCTGCCGAAATGGCGCGACGCCCTGCTGGTTTTCTTCGAGGTTCCCCTCTCCAAGGGCATTGCCAAGCCACTACAGGACATGAAAGAGAGCGATATCCTCGACATCGCCCAGGCGGAGCTTTCCCAGAAGCAACTCGCGATTCTGCGGACTGTTCTCACGCAGGAACCTTTTGAACCATCGCTCTCCGAATTGGTCCGCGTTTCCAACCCATGAAGCTTCTCCGCCTCGAACTTCAAAACTGGTGTCAGCACTCTGAGCTGGCCATCGATTTTCCCTCGGACCCGATCATCCACCTGAGCGGGCCGAACAATGTCGGCAAGAGCAATCTCATCCGCGCGATCGGCCGCGTACTCGCGCAGGGACGCAGCGACTTCGGGGACACCTCCGACATCCAGTACGGCGCCAAGCAGGCCACCATCCGGCTGAGCGCCCAAACAGCCGAGGGGACCAGGTTCATCATCTCGCGCGTCATCAAGGATCGCCCGAACAGGACAAGCCTCGAATTTGACGGCCAGGCTTTGACTAACACCGACGACATCCAAAACCAACTTCAAGCCTGGTTCGGGCGTCAGGAAACCTTGCTCCAATTGTTCATCGCCCCGCAGGGCAAGATTGCCAGTTTGCTCAAGGAACGGGGAAAAGAGCGGTTGACCAAGTTCATCGAGATCTGCGGCTTCAAGGGATTCCTGCAAAAACAGGCGTCCTTGAACAAATTCATCAAGAGTTATCCCACGCTTTTCGACTCGAGCCTCGTGCTGCAAGACGTGCAAGGCAAAATCCGCCAGGCTGAAGAGCAGGCGGCCGAGAAGAAGGCGCAGATTGCCCAGCTTCAGGACAAAACCGCTCTACAACACGAGATGGATCGGTTGCAGTCCTCAAAAACTCTCTGCGAAAATCATCGACGAGCGGTTGAAGACAAGCAGAGCCGGCTGAAGACTGCCGAGACGACCATTTCACGGCCGCTTCCCGACTTGCAAAAGCTGCAGGAGAAACTGACGCACCGAGGTCAACACATTCAGCGGCTCCGGCTTTGTGTGCGCCACCAACAAGCCCACAAGGAACGCAGCTCCCTGCAGGCGGCTCAACAGGAACTGGGGAAGACTCAGGAAGACAGAACCGACTTCACGCGTCTGATTCAGGAGAGCAGCGTGGAACTGCAAGGTGCCCTCGAGCAGCGCAACAAAATCGATGTCGCCGAACAGGCGCTCGCACAGAGCCAGACGGAGTTGAGCCGCCTGGACCGGATCATCCAGGAACAGCAGCAACTCGTTCATGCCCTCACCTACAGCACAGCCTGGCACGCTCAGCCAATGGAAGTGCTCACTCAGATTCAAGCTCTAGCCTTCCAGCAGCAAGCCAAGCAGCCGGCCGTTGAAACCTTGCGGGTGAAGATTGCGAAGTTCGATGCAATCCCGCAGCCCTCGGAGGATGTTCTGAAGGCGTGTCAGGCCAGCGAGGATCAGCTTCAGGACTTGGTTCACCTCCAGAAGCACGCACGACAGGTGGAGGACTCCTGCCCCTTGTGCCGACAAGCCTGGACGAAGGAGGCCATCACTCATCGCATCCAAGCCATCGAACAACAGGCAAAGGAAGTCCGCAGTGCCCTGCAAACAGCGCCGAAAGCCTGGAAGGTTTACCGCGAGTGGCTCTCCGCCCAATCGGAACTGCCAAAATTGAAGGAGTCCCTGGAGACGGAAAAATCCGCGGTGGCTGAGCTTAATCGCAGGCTCTCGGAAAAATTGCAGGCGGCAAGCCTGCCGGAAAGGGATTTGCCGTGGATCGGCGAGATCATCGCCAACTACCACCGGGTTAAAGATGCCTTGAGTCCGCCCACCAAAGACGCTGACGCGCTGAGGATGAAGGTCGCGGCCGAAAACGAGTTGAGCGCGAAACGACGGGAGGAAGCCGCGCAACTCATAGAGCGGATCGCCACGTCCAATCAGAAGATGCAGGAGATTCTTAAGCGGCAGAGTGCCGCACAGGAGCAGCACAAGCAGCGCGCGCGGCTGCAGAAGCAGATCGAGATGGTCCAGCAAGGGCTCCGGGAATTGGAGCAGGGGTTGGGCGAGCCTCCGGCCGAGTTTTCCGCGGACGAGAATTACGTGGTTGCCCTGGCGACAGCCGAACAGGAGATGACCAAGGCCCAGGAGCAATTCCGCAAGGCAAGCTGGGAATGGACGTCCCGCTTCGAGCAGATGAAAGGCATCGAAGCCCTTAAGGTTGAAATTGCGTCGCTGACGAGTGAAATCGCCACCCTGGCGTGGAGCGACGAGAAAGAAGCACGGCTCTCCGAAGTCAGGAAGCACCTGGAGACCCATCATCAGCTCGCTGCCGAGGCAAACCTCATTCACCAGCAGATCGAGTCTCTCCAGCGGCAGCTCGTCTCCCTGCAAGTCGACCAGCGCAAGTTCGAGGAGCAATGCCGCAACGTCGCGGACATGCAGGCCGCCAGCGACTTTCTCGCCTACGACA
>JAKEER010000542.1 GCA_022616615.1 Acidobacteriota bacterium | reverse complement strand
GCGTTGCTCTAGCGACTCCACAGTGGGCTGCATCAAGGCTTTCCCTCCGACGACAGTCTGAATGCTGTAAAGCAATCAGATTATATCGCCAGATCAGAAAACCCTCAACTCGCCCACAAATTTGTCGCACACCCGGTGCTGAAATCCCGTTTGACGGGAATTCACCCATTGGCTACACTTCTAGATTGCTTTAGCGTCGTCTCTGGCGCTTCCAGCGTGTCATGAGAGCTCACTTGAATCTGCGAACGATTATCATCCTTTTGATTTGTGTGCTCGGCCAGGGCCAGTCTTTGCAAGCGCAGTCGGAGTATCTGAAGGAGGCCGAAGCCAAGGCTCGCGATTTGCTAACTAAAGCCATTGAGGCATTGGGCGGTGAGGCCTACCTAAAGATCCAGGACGTGCATCGAACCGGTAAGTTCTACCAATTCAGCAAGGACGACCTGCGTGGGGGAGCCCTATTTCAGTCGTTTGAAAAATTTCCGTTGAAACAGCGGTTTGAGATGGGCAAGAAGAGCGAGATCGTCAATATCAACGATGGAGACAAGGGCTGGAAGATCGAATACAAAGTGGTCAAAAACCAGTCTCCCGAAGAGATTACGCTCTATCAAGCCGGCCTAAAGCACAGTCTTGACCAGATCCTGCGGGAACGAATCAACGAGCCTGGCATGAAATTCCGCTATCTGGGAAAGAGCCGGATGGACCTCGGCGAGGTCGAGGGCGTTCAGCTCATCGACAAGGACAACGACCGCGTGAAAATCTTCATCAACGCCTCTAGCTTTCTGCCCGCAAAAATGGAGTTCAAGTCGCCCGGCTTCGGGAAGCGCTGGCCGACCGATGATGAACGCATTTTCTACAACTACCACGAGATCCAAGGTGTGCAGTTTCCTTTCAGCACGGTGCGTTTCTCCAATGGCTATAAGGCCTCTGAGTTTCATCTGGAAATGGTCAAGCTCAACCAAGCCCTGCCCGACGCCCTTTTTACCCCAAACTACAAGAAGTAGGTTCATCAACCTGGAGCCGGCATGATTCGAAGCACGACGGTTATCTGTGTACGGAAAGACGGCAAGGTGGCGCTGGCCGGCGACGGGCAAGTGACGCTCGGCGAAACCGTCATCAAGCAGAGCGCCCGCAAGATTCGCCGTCTGTATAATGGACAGATTCTGGCAGGCTTTGCTGGTTCGACGGCCGATGCCTTTGCGTTGTTTTCCCGATTTGAGAGCAAGCTGGAAGAATTTCGCGGCAACTTACCCCGAGCCGCCGTCGAGCTGGCCAAGGAGTGGCGCACCGACCGTGCCTTGCGGCATCTGCAGGCGCTGCTCATCGTCGCGAACGGGGAAAATACGCTTCTACTGAGCGGCAATGGCGATTTGATCGAACCGGACGATGGCATTGCGGCGATCGGGTCGGGGGGCCCATTCGCCCTGGCGGCGGCAAAGGCGCTGATGAAGCATTCCAATTTATCCGCGCGGCAGATTGCCGAGGAAGCCATGTCGATCGCCGGCACCATTTGCATCTTCACCAACCTCTCGATCTTGGTGGAGGAGTTGTAGGCCGGGTCTGGACAACGAACGTGGGAGCCGGTTTCCGGGCGGCGATGGGCTTCAACCTCCACGGGCGCGGAGGCTGCTCTTACACTGGAGCACTCCAAACTCATCGGCAGTTTGTAGGCTCCTGGCCCGACGACCGACAGAAGATCGGGCTGGGCACACCTTCATCTGAGTTAAGTTTTGAATCCTATGGGAAAGCCACAAAGAGGGAATATGGTGATTTACTTACCCGGAGCTGTCGAAGGAGAGGAAGTTCCTTTGGATGAACTGACGCCAAGACAAATTGTGGCCGAATTGGACAAACACGTTGTGGGCCAGAAGGCTGCCAAGAGGGCGGTTGCTATCGCCTTGCGCAATCGGATTCGGCGCCAGAAGCTGCCGTCCGAGATGGCAGAAGAGATCATGCCTAAGAACATCATCATGATCGGCGCCACGGGCGTCGGCAAGACCGAGATTGCTCGGCGGCTTTCCAAGCTGTCGAACTCGCCGTTTCTGAAAGTCGAAGCCTCTAAGTTCACGGAAGTCGGCTATGTGGGGCGCGACGTCGAGTCGATGATTCGCGACCTGGTGGAGATCTCCATCGACATGGTGCGAGAAGAGAAGCTCGATGATGTGGCCGACAAGGCTGAACAGAACACCGAGGAACGCATCCTCGATTTGCTGCTCCCTCCGCACCCCGCTGCCAGCAAGGGCTCGAGTTCACCGGAGGAGATCGACAAAGCTCAGGAGACGTTTCAGAAGACGCGCGAGAAATTGCGCCAGCAACTGCGAGAGGGCAAACTGGACGAGCGTTCGGTAGAGGTCGAAGTGCGTGAACGCAGTTTTCCCGCCTTCGAGATTATTTCTAACTCGGGCGTCGAGGAGATGGACATCAATGTGAAAGACATGCTGCCCGGTCTGTTTGGCCAAAAGACCAAGAAGCGCAAAATGAAGATTTCCGAGGCCATTGATTACCTGGTCCAGGAAGAGGAGCAAAAACTGATCGACATGGATCAGGTCACGCGAATTGCTGTGGAACGCGTGGAGCAGAACGGCATTATCTTTCTGGATGAAATCGACAAAATCGCTGGGCGGGAAACTGGCCACGGGCCGGACGTGAGCCGCGAGGGGGTGCAGCGCGACATTCTGCCCATCGTTGAAGGCACCACAGTGAACACGCGCTATGGCATGGTCGGGACCGACCACATTCTTTTCATCGCTGCTGGGGCTTTCCATGTCAGCAAACCGTCGGACCTGATTCCCGAGCTCCAGGGACGCTTTCCCATTCGCGTCGAACTGGAAACGCTCACCATCGACGATTTCGTTCGCATCCTGAAGGAACCGAAGAACGCTCTGGTTAAACAGTACGTGGGGTTAATGGAAACCGAAGGGATCCAGCTGTCGTTCCAAGACGACGCAATTCTGGAAATTGCCAAGTTCGCGGCGATGGTCAATGAGCGGACGGAAAACATCGGCGCCCGCCGGCTGCACACCATCATGGAACGGCTGCTGGATGAAATTTCCTTCGAAGGCCCAGATCTCAAGGAAAAGAACATGGTCATCGACTCGGCCTACGTTAAGCAGATGCTGGAGTCTATTGTGAAGGACCAGGATCTGAGCCGGTATATTTTGTAGTTGTGCGCCCCAGGGCGGTGGCCGCGACAAGGACACGCAGTAGCCGCGAACCACGGGATCTCATGAAGCCGCGACGGATCAACGCCGACAAGCCGCATCTCTGGAAGGCTGACATTGCGGCCTCTGTTGACCAGTTCAACCAGTGGTTCATGAGGTTTGCGCCCGAGGCGTTCCGCTCGACGCGGATAAAGACCACCGAGCACGTCAAGGCTGCCCTCCTGGCCACACGCGATCTGCGGAGTCTCGATGTTGCGACGCTCCGAGCGAATCCGACCGCGCTCTCAACGCTCCGAATGTGCACGGCCCCGCCGCTGGCGGTGGACCGGCTGGTCGGGCTTGCCGGCGCGAACAAGTCGCTCATCGGCAGCATGGAGGAAGGAAAGCTGGCCTCACGGATGAAGGCCGAACTGCTCGAAGAGAACTTGACCAAAGTCTGCCGCGTGCTGACCGAGCTCCTGGACCGCGACATCTTTCCGTGGCTGGACACGACGGAGGACCCGACCGACCACGAGCGCGACAGAGCATCAACGATTGTCGCCGACCGGCTGTGCAGCGCCGTCGCGAACCCGATCGTGCGCAACGCTCAGGAGCAACGGCAACTTGCTATGATCGGCGACTATCTCGACAAACGCGGGTATCGGAAGCAGGCCCACTCTGCTGGGAAGCCGTTGACTGAGATGGAGCCGGCCACGTACAGCTTCCGCATGAATCTGGCTGTCGGAAAGACGGTCAAAGTCAACATCCCAGCCGACGCCGTCATCCAGCTCAAGAAGCCGGGGAAGGATCGGCTGCCCATCCTCATCGAGGCGAAGTCGGCGGGCGACTTCACCAACACGAACAAACGTCGCAAGGAAGAGGCGACGAAGGTCCACCAACTCCAGGCGACATACGGTGAGAGCGTACGGTACGTGCTGTTCCTCTGCGGCTACTTCGGCAGCGACTAGTTGGGGTATGAGGCCGCGGAGGGCATCGACTGGATCTGGGAGCATCGCATCGACGACCTTGCGAAGTTGGGGCTGTGAGCGGCATGAACGCGCACCATGACAACTCGACCGAGACGCGCCGCCAAGCAATTCAAGCGGCCATCGATACAAACAAGTCCGCGGCCGAGCGAAACCGCCTCGGCCAGTTCGCCACGCCCAACGCGCTCGCCATCGAGATCGCCCGGTACGTGGACTCGCTGATCGACGACCGTAGGCGCGGTGTCCGATTCGGCGATCCCTCGATCGGTTCCGGCAGCTTTTTCTCCGCGGCGCTCGCGGTGTTCGGCCCCAAGCGTATCAGAAGCGCCGTCGGTGTCGAGCTCGATCCGGCCTTCTGCGAGGCCGCCCGGGACCTGTGGTCCGACACCGCGCTTGAGGTCGTACGCGGCGACTTTACTCAAGTCGTCTCCAATGCGTCTCGCCCGCCCGCGCCCAACCTCATCCTGGCCAACCCACCCTACGTCCGCCACCATCACATGAACGGCGAGGACAAGGAACGCCTCCAACGGCTCGCGTATCAGATGACCGGTGTCGAAGTCAATGGCCTTGCTGGTCTGTACGTCTACTTCCTCCTGCTCGCCACGGCGTGGATGGAGGACGGCGGCTACGCCGCGTGGCTCATCCCGTCGGAGTTCATGGACGTCAACTACGGCGGCGCCCTCAAGCGCTATCTCACGGATCGCGTGACACTCATCCGCGCCCATCGGTTCGATCCCGACAATGTTCAGTTCGGTGATCCGCTGGTGTCGTCGGTCGTGCTCGTGTTCAGAAAGGCTCCGCCGCCTCGAGGCCACGAGGCCGAGTTCACGTTCGCTGGCACCATGAACGAGCCGCTCGCCAGTGACCGAATCCCGCTCGAACGCCTGCGCGAGTCCCGCAAGTGGACCGTGTATCCTAGCTACGCCAGGAACGACCGGCACACCGTCAGCGACGTCAACGGTCCGACACTGTCTGACTTTTTCCGCATCCAGCGCGGCATCGCAACGGGCAGCAACAAGTTCTTCGTGCTCGACCGCGCCGACGCCAAACGCCGCGGGCTCCCCGCGAAGTATCTCCGCCCGATCCTACCGAGCCCGCGGCACCTCAAGACCACGGTGATCGAAGGCGACGACGACGACTACCCGCGCATCGACCGCCAACTGTGCCTCATCGATTGCGACCTCCCTGAGCATGTTGTCGAACAGCGGCATCCGGCCCTGTGGGAGTACCTGCAAACCGCTGCGGCGCAGGGCATCATGGACGGCTACCTCGTCGGCAAGCGCAGCCCATGGTACAAGCAGGAGCAGCGCGCCCCTTCCCCTTTCCTCTGCACATACATGGGCCGCGGCGCAGACGAGAAGCAGCCGTTCCGCTTCATTCTCAACCGATCGAAGGCCATCGGAACGAATCTCTATCTCATGCTCTACCCGCTGAACGGCCTTGCGGCCATGCTCCGTCAGCACCCCGGCCGCGCCGCAGACGTGCATGAACTTCTGGGCCGAGTCAGCGGCCACGAGCTGCGCGGCGAGGGTCGTGTGTACGGCGGAGGGCTGAACAAGATCGAGCCGAGCGAACTCGGGCGAATCTCCGCGGCGCCGTTCGTCGAGCGCTGGCCCGAACTCCGGTCTTCGGTCCAGCGACAGGGAGAACTCTTTGGTGAGCAGTCGGGCAGAGTGGGCGCCTAACGAAATAAGAAGTCGTGCGGCGCGGCTACGGAGAAGGCCTGGGGCTGGGTAGGCAGATGATTAGCTGCACGAGGCTAGCGGCACCATCCCACTCAAAACAAACGCTCTACAATTCCATGGCACAACCAGATTGACGATAACCTTGCTCGTAAGATCTGCAAGGACCTTGGTGTGCCGAAGGTCACGTAGGCGCCGCCGACTCCACCGAGCACTGGAAAGCGGCAGTTGACAGGCAACGAGCGGCTCTGTCGGAGCCTGCGAGCATCCGGCCTCTCAAAGCCAGAACGAAAACAAAGCTCGACAGACCTACCCTATCCGCCGATCCGATTGAACGATTCCACTCTCAAAGTCTTTCTCCTCTCGGCCTTGTCTGTCATCTCGTCCCTGCTCACCGGCTGCGGCAATGTCGGTCCGCCGCTTCCTCCTCTGATTCAGATTCCTGTTCCTGTTTCTGATCTGGCGGTCCGGCAATTCGGCAAATCTGCTCAGTTGAGTTGGAGCTTGCCTAAACTGAATACCGATGGCTCAGCAGTATCCACGCTGACTACTCTGGAAATCTACCGGGTTGCTTCAGACCGTAGCCAGCCAGCCCCTCTCGACTCCAAGCTCTTTGCTCAGTCGGCGCAGCTCTGGAAGAGCATCCCAAAAGAGGTGCTGGCAACGTATCCGCCAGGCGAGAAACTGGTATTCAGTGACACCTTCCAAGATTCCGAGTCGCACGAAGTTTTTCAGCGCTCGTTTCATTACGCCATCAAGGTCATCAACAATAAGAAGCAGGGCGCAGGCCTGTCAAACATCGTTTCCATTGCGGTCTTCCCGCTGCCCAATCCCCCGGAAAATCTTCGGGTGGCTTCCCTGGGCGAACAACACATTGAACTGATTTGGGATGTGCCCGCGCTCAACAGTGACGGAACTTCCGTGACTGCGCCTCCGCAGTTTAATGTCTACCGCAGCATTGATCGTCAGCCTCCAGGAACGCGTTTGAACCAGGCTCCCATTAACGAGAATCGTTTCAAGGACGAGTCGAGCGAGTTGGGCAAAACCTATTCCTACACTGTCCGCGTTGTCGTCGAGACACCGTCTGGCTTGGTTGAAAGTGAAGACAGCCAGGGCCTCGAGGTGATGAACGCCGATACTTACCCGCCGAAGCCTCCGGTTGAAGTGGCGGCGATCAGCAGTGGCCAGGGGATCAGCTTGGTCTGGCTGCCGAACACGGAACCTGACTTGGCAGGCTATTGGGTGTACCGCAGCCGGCCCGACAAGCAGTTTCAGCGCCTCAACGAGCAGCTCTTGGCAACGGCGTCCACCATCGACAAATCGGTCGAGAAAGGGCAGACTTACTTTTACCGTGTGAAGGCCGTGGATCTGAAGGGAAACGAGAGTGAGTTCTCGGAGGAAGTCAGTGATGCGGTGGATCCCCTTGGGAAATGAGGCTGCCCAATGAGTCCCGTATCGACAAAACAAGAAGTCATGACAGTGCTCTCTCAAAACCAGGAGCGAATCTGTGCCCTGGGTGTAAGGAGAATTGGTCTATTTGGCTCATTCGTCCGCGAACAGCAAGCTTCCGAAAGCGACGTCGACTTGTTAGTCGAGTTCGGTGAAGGGAAAAAAACCTTTGATAACTTCATGGAGCTTTCCTTCCTGCTGGAGCAAGCCCTGCAGCGAAGGGTAGAATTGATAACTCCTGACGGGCTGAGCCCCTACATTGGTCCCCACATCCTGAGCGAGGTTGAATATGCCTCCTTGGCCGTCTGACTATCTCCGCCATGCTCTCGACGAAGCAGAGTATTTGATGCGTCAGACGAGAGACTTGAGCAAGGACGAGTTTGGCCGAAACGAAACACTGAAACGAGCCTTTGTGCGAAGTATGGAGATCATCGGTGAGGCGATTAAGAAAGTGCCTGCTGAGCTGAGGGAACGCCACCCTGAAATTGAGTGGCGCGCGATCGCAGGAATGAGGGATCGGTTGATTCATCAGTACTTCGGCGTTGACTATGATCTGGTTTGGGATGCCGTTATCAACAAAGTACCGGTTCTTCACAGACAGATCGAACAGATCCTCCGACATCCAGAAACATAGGTGACCCGCTCCCGTTTCAAGACATGCCAGAACACCAGAGCCCCCCGCTGCAACGACTCAATGATCTGAACCAGCAAGCCGAGTCCGGCGGCGGCGCGGAACGCCTCGCCCGGCAACGGTCTGCGGGCAAATTGACGGCCCGCGAGCGGATTGAGTTCCTGCTCGACAATGGTTCGTTCGAAGAACTGGACAAGTTCGTCACTCATCGCTGCCAGGATTTCGGGATGCAGGAGCAGCAGGTTCCCGGCGATGGCGTTGTCTCGGGCTATGGTCTTATCAACGGCAGGCAGGTTTACGTCTTCGCACAGGACTTCACGGTGTTTGGTGGTTCGCTTTCCGAAACCAATGCCCAGAAGATCTGCAAAGTAATGGATCTCGCCATGAAGATGGGCGCGCCCGTCATCGGTCTGAACGATTCGGGCGGCGCGCGTATTCAAGAAGGCGTCGTGTCGCTAGGCGGTTACGCCGACATCTTTCTCCGCAACACGCTGGCTTCGGGCGTCGTTCCGCAAATCTCGGCCATTATGGGGCCCTGTGCGGGCGGAGCAGTCTATTCTCCGGCCATCACTGACTTCGTTGTCATGGTGAGGAGCAGCAGCTACATGTTCATCACGGGTCCGGACGTTATCAAGACGGTGACGCACGAGGAGGTCAGTAAAGAGGAGCTGGGCGGCGCAATGACGCACAACCGCCAGAGTGGGGTGGCTCATTTTGCGGTGAACGATGACCGCGAGTGCTTGAGTCTAATTCGCGAGCTGCTTTCCTTTCTGCCTTCCAACAACCTGGAATCGCCCCCCCGTCGGGAGACTCAGGACCCGGTGGACCGGCTTGACTCGCCGCTGGACAGCGTGGTCCCGGTTGAGGCGAACAAGCCATATGACATCAAGTCAATTATCCAAACAGTGGCGGACGAACATCACTTCTTTGAAGTGCATGCTCACTTCGCTCCGAACATCGTCGTCGGGTTCGCCCGGCTGGCTGGCCGTCCTGTTGGGATCGTGGCTAACCAACCCGCCGTGCTGGCCGGGTGTCTCGACATTGACGCCTCTGTGAAGGCTGCGCGGTTTGTGCGTTTCTGCGATGCTTTCAATATTCCACTCGTGACGTTTGAAGATGTTCCCGGCTTTCTGCCGGGCACTGCCCAGGAGTTCGGCGGCATCATCCGGCATGGCGCCAAACTGCTCTATGCTTTCGCTGAAGCAACGGTGCCAAAAATTACCGTGATTACCCGCAAATCCTATGGCGGCGCCTATTGCGTCATGGCATCGAAGCATATTCGCACCGACATGAACTTTGCTTATCCGACGGCCGAAATTGCCGTGATGGGCCCGGACAGCGCCGTCAATATCGTCTATCGCAAGGAGCTGTCCCAGGCGCCGATTTTAGAAGAGGAGAGGTCGCGCCGCATCCAAGAGTTCAAGGAGCGGTTTGCCAATCCCTACCTGGCCGCGGAGCGCGGCTACATCGACGAGGTTATCGCGCCGCGCGATACACGCCGAAAGCTGATTACAGCGTTGAACATGCTCGACACCAAGCGCGATAAGAATCCGCCGAAGAAGCACGGAAATATTCCTTTGTAATCCACGAAGGATACAAAGGAACACGAAGAAAGAAAGGAGTTGTCGCTCGGTTTTTGAGAACACGGCTAGCACGCTCAAAGGTGTCTGGCTTGAAACTATTATGAAGAATCCCTATCTCCTATCCGCGTTGATCCGCGCTGATCCCAGGCTAGTATTCGTTTTATCTTGTTCTTTCCTTTTGGCATCTGGTCAGGGTGGCAGTGCTTCTGAGATTTCCACCCACAGCTTCGATCCGAAACAGATCCAGATTTCCCTGAATACGGATCTAGACATCGTCTATCACACCCTGGGGCACTTTTCGCTGCCCGGAGATCCGGCCAACCTCCATTCCAAGGACTACCTGGAGCACATTCGCCAAGCCAAGCGGGATTTGGAAGTTGGACAAACCAAGCTCGATCAGTTCCTGCCTCCACTGGAGGCGGCCTATCGCAAACTGCCAGGCTTGCGCTTTTTAAACCTGGCACCGTTTATGGCGGACGACTACGCTTCATTCAAACAAGCTTTGGCGATGATCGATTTCAACTTCCGCAATGAAGCCGAGGATTCGCGCGAGAGCTACGAGCAGCGCAAGGCACGTGAGGCTCTGGCGCCGCTGTTGTTTGGGAACACGAGGCGATTGATTCCCCTGTTTAAGAACCGTTTCCCCGATCCCGCCGAGCACCAGTTCCTGAAGCAGTTTGCCGAATGCATGGATGACGAGCGCGACCGCTTCTACAAGCACTATCGAGAGGCTCGAACTGAAGTCGATCAAATGAGCCGGGAAAGATTTGAGCAGTTTTGGAAAGGTGAAGGCTTCAGCATTCTCTCTCCATGGGCTTCAAGATCTGGCGTCAACGTCTTCAACATTTACCTTTGCCCAGTGATGAAGCGCAATGGACGGGGTGTTCCGGTAAATCAGGAACAACGAGTGCTATTTCACGTCGTCGCGCCGCTCCCGGAGACACAGGTGGAGGCGCTGCAATCGTTCTTGGTGGTGCTGCACGAGACAACCCACCGCTTGACGGATCGTCTGGCGGATGCCGCCGGAGCGGCTCTAGAAAGCCAGAAGACAGCGTCGCGGGAGAACGCTGCCTTTTATGCCGATCACGTCTTTCTTAAGTCCCGCCACCCTCAGCATCACGCAGCCTACTTGAAATTCTTTTTGAGCCTGGACCATTCCAGCCTGCCCGCAGCCGCGTTGGAGAAAGAATTCCTCAAGAGCTACCCCCTGGAAGCCGCGTTGCGAAGCGCTCTCGACCAGCTCGTCAAGTCACTTCAATAGCATGTTCAAGAAGATTCTCATTGCCAATCGGGGAGAGATTGCGGTTCGCGTCATCCGCGCAGCCAAGGAAATGGGCATCGCAACCGTGGCAGTCTATTCCGAGTGTGATCGCGCGGCGCTGCACGTGCGTTTGGCGGACGAAGCGCATCTGCTGGGGCCCTCTCCGTCGGCGGAGAGTTACCTCAATATAGACAGAGTGATCGAGGCGGCTCTTTCAAGCCGGGCTGAGGCAATTCATCCCGGCTATGGCTTTCTCTCTGAGAACCCTGAGTTCGCCCGGCGCTGTGCGAAGGCAGGAGTGGCCTTCATTGGTCCGGCGGCAGCCGCAATGGAGCAGGTCGGCGGGAAGATTGTCGCCCGCGAGACGGCTCTGGAAGCCAATGTTCCTGTTGTTCCCGGAACCCGTGATGGCGTGCGGAACGTCAGCGAGGCCTTGAAGGCCGCGGGGGAAGTGGGATTTCCCGTGCTGATCAAAGCAGCCGCCGGAGGCGGTGGTAAAGGAATGCGGTTGGTGGAGCGGCCGGAGCAGTTGGCCTCGGCTTTGCGCGACGCGCAGTCGGAGGCTGCCGCGTCTTTCGGCGATTCGGCGGTCTATCTCGAAAAGTTTATCATCCATCCCAGGCACATCGAATTTCAGATTCTCGCGGACCGGCACGGGAATGTCATCCACCTGGGCGAGCGGGAGTGCTCAATCCAACGGCGGCACCAGAAGGTGATTGAAGAGTGCCCGTCTCCGTTGATGACCGCCGAATTGCGCGAGGCGATGGGCGCGGCTGCGGTCAGCATTGCGCGTGCGTGCCAGTATGAAAACGCCGGAACTGTGGAATTCCTAGTCGATGCTCAACGCAACTTCTACTTTCTGGAAATGAACACACGTCTTCAGGTCGAGCACCCTATCACGGAATGGGTCACGGGCGTCGATTTGGTCAAGGAACAGTTCCGCATCGCTGCGGGAGAGAAGCTTGGTCTGCGACAGCAGGACGTGGCGTGGCGTGGCGCCGCATTGGAATGCCGCATTTACGCCGAGGACCCCGGCAACAACTTCTTCCCTTCGCCAGGGCAGATCACACTTCTCAGAACTCCTTCTGGGCCTGGCGTTCGGGACGATACTGGCATTTACGAAGGTTGGACCGTGCCGGTTTTTTACGACCCGCTGCTTTCCAAACTCGTAACTTTTGGCCGAGATCGCAGCGAAG
Organism: Acidobacteriota bacterium; assembly: GCA_022616615.1. Lineage (GTDB taxonomy): Bacteria > Acidobacteriota > Terriglobia > Versatilivoradales > Versatilivoraceae > VFZK01. Next base: position 10,764 of record JAKEER010000542.1, on the reverse strand, counting down.
CTATCTCGCGCATGCAGCGCGCTCTTGAGGAGTATCAAGTGGCTGGAATCAAGACCAATCTGTCTTTCTTTCGATCGATACTTTCGCACGAACGGTTTCTCGCGGGCGAGCTGAGCACGGATTTCATCCAACGGTACTACGCGCCCGCAGCTACCACGACGCAATCCGCTATGCTTCGAGACGTGGCACTGGTTGCAGCTGCGCTTCACGCCAGCCGCGAAGGCAAGGCGCCAAGTCGAGGAAAGCATGTGGAAAGCGCCTGGAAGCAGGCCGGACGCGTGGAGAGTTTAAGACAGTCGTAGAGAAAACCGTCAAATCACGTGAGCCGGCGCGAATGACCGTGCCGGGCGGCCAGCCATTCCATGGGATCAAAACGCTACTTCGAGGCGCTGATCGACCGACAGTGGGCCGCGATTTCCCTGGAGAGTTCTCCCGGAAGCTGCGTGGCGCGCCTGCCTCACTGTGAGCTGAAGGTGGACACGGTGTCACTGGCCGAGGATAGTTATTCTCTTCTGATTGACGGACATTCCTTCGACGTGACGGTTCATCGTTCAGACGGGCGTTACCAGGTATCGGTGAATGGAACCTCCTTTGAGGTGACGCTCCGCGACCCCAAACAGCTTTGGCGTGAAGCCGCTCAGGGCGAGGATTCAGCCGGCCCTGTGTCTGTGACGGCGCCCATGCCAGGGAAACTGGTGACGTTGCTCGTGGCAGAAGGCGACCCGGTTAAGGAAGGTCAAGGCGTGGCCGTTGTCGAAGCCATGAAAATGCAGAACGAACTGAAGGCGCCCAAGTCAGGAACGGTAGAGAAAGTTTGTGTTGTTGAAGGACAGCCCGTGAATGCGGGCGAGGCTTTGTTGATTATCAAGTGAGAGTCGAACAATTCACGTTCTGTGGTTCTTCTGATTTTCCAGCGCTCTCTTCACTCTTTGCGCTTCTTTCAGAATCCCCAGGGTCGCCTTGTCCTTCGGGCGGCCAGCTGCCTCTTTGGCAGCAATCACGTCTTCCAGAGAAGCGACCCACACCATTCTCTTTCCAACCCGAACCCTGGCCGCTCGCGATCTGATTGATGCGAAACTCTTGCGGCTGGAAAGAGCACGCACAAAGTCGATGGTCACTGGGCGCCCAATAGCTCGTATGACTTGCGAAGTGGGTTCGTAAGGCCGGGTGAGGCGCACGCCGAAAGCCGAGGCGAATTGTTTCAGCTTCTGCTCCAACCGCGGCTGATCGCGGATCATCAGGTCCACATCTTGCGTCATCACCGGAACGCCATGCAAAATCGCGGCGGTGTTCCCAATGAGAACGACTTCCAAGCCACTTTGGGAGAGAGCCTCCAAAAGCTCCGCCAGGAAACTCTCGTCAAAAGACATAGCGGCCGTCCTTGCGCTTCTTGAGGAACATCATTTGCATCCGTTCCTTCGGTCGCCGCAATAATGCGGTAAGAATCAAGTCCAGGTCGTGCGGGTCAATGTCAGGAAACTGAGGCGAGAGACGCTTGTGCCAGCGTTCAACTCGTGAAGCTAGGCTCGGTGGAGATTTCTTGGTCACTTTCTGTGCGCTTTAACCCAGCACTTAACCTAACTGCCTTGTTCCCTGTGGCGCAGACCTCTCGCTTTTCCGGAGAGGTCTGCGCCTTTGGGCAAATTCGGAGACCGAAAAGCCGCAGACCGCAAGAAGCACAGTCTGCGCTACATGATTCTCAATGTGTGATTCGCTCTAAGCCATCCATGTAAGGCCGAAGCGCCTCTGGGATGGCCACACTGCCGTCGGCTTGTTGATAGTTTTCCAGAACAGCCACCCAAGTGCGTCCAACGGCTAGGCCGGAGCCATTGAGCGTGTGAACAAACTCCACTTTGGCTTTCGGGTTGGGACGGAAGCGGATGTTGGCTCGACGAGCCTGGAAGTCTTCGAAGTTGCTGCAGGATGAGATCTCGCGGTAGGCATTTTGACCCGGCAGCCAGACCTCCAGATCGTAGGTCTTGGCAGAAGAGAACCCCAGGTCGCCTGTGCAGAGGGCAACGGTGCGGTACGGCAAACCGAGCCGTTTGAGGATCTCCTCAGCATCCTTCGTCAATTTCTCCAGCTCGTCGTAAGACGTGTCCGGCCTGGTGAATTTCACCAGTTCAACCTTGTTGAACTGGTGCTGTCGAATCAGGCCGCGCGTATCCTTGCCGTAAGACCCTGCCTCGCTGCGAAAGCAGGGTGTGTAGGCAGTCATGCATACAGGGAGCTGGGAACCTTCCAAAATCTCTCCTGCGTAGATGTTGGTTAGTGGGACTTCCGCCGTCGGAATCAGCCAGTAGTCGGTGTTTTCTACCTTGAACAGGTCTGCGCCAAACTTCGGCAACTGACCCGTACCCTGCATGCTCGCCGAATTGACCATGAGCGGCGGGATGACTTCCACGTACTGGTGATCTCGCGTGTGCACATCCAGCATGAAGTTGATGAGTGCTCTTTCCAGCCGGGCGCCCAAACCGGTGTAGAGGCTAAAGCGGGCGCCGGCAATCTTGGCGGCGCGGTCGAAATCGAGAATGCCCAAAGCGGGCCCCAATTCCCAGTGGGCCTTGGGCTCGAAGTTGAACCGCGGCATCTCGCCAACTACCCGAATCTCGGCGTTGGCTGCGGCGTCGGAGCCTGGAGGCACTGAGCCATGCGGAATATTTGGAATCGTCAACTGGAGAGCGCGCAACTTCTCATCACATTCCTTCAACTGCTCGTCCAGCGTCCTAATGCGCGCTGAAACGTCCTTCATTTCGGCAATCTTGGCCGATGCATCCTCCTTCTGCTTCTTCAGAGCTGTGATCTCGTCGTTGGTTTTGTTGCGCCGATGCTTCAAGCTCTCCGTCTCAACAATCAGCCTGCGGCGCTCTGTGTCGAGCTGTTCAAATTCGTCGAGCGCGACGGCCGCGCCTCGTTCTTGCATCTTCTGCCGGATGAGGTTGAGGTTTTGGCGAATGAAAGTCAGGTCGAGCATTTAGTTCCGTTATATTTGGAGACGTCTGCCCGCGAATCCGAGAGTTTAGGCGTAAATTCCCCGCTCCCGGATCGTGAACGCCACCCGGTCGATGGCCAGCATATAGGCTGCAATGCGCATATTGACGCTGTGCCGGTCGGCGTAGGAAGCCACGGTGTCGAAGCTGTTTACCATAATTTCCTCCAGCCTTTCATTGACCGTCTTCAGATTCCAGAAGTAACCCTGCCGGTCTTGCACCCACTCGAAATAAGAAACCGTCACACCGCCCGCGTTGGCGAGGATGTCGGGAATGATGAAGACTTTTTTGTCGAACAGAATCTCGTCAGCCTGCGCGGTGGTGGGCCCGTTGGCGCCTTCGCAAATGATTCGCGCCTGGATGCTGCCGGCATTCTCGTGAGTGATCTGATTCTCAGTGGCCGCAGGAAGCAGGATGTCGCAAGGTTGCACCAGGAGTTCTTCGCCGGAAATCGGCTCAGCATCCGGGAAGCCCGCCACCGTTTTGGCCTCGTGCACGTGGGCCATTAATTTCGTAATGTTGATTCCAAGGGTGTTGATGATAGCCCCGTGGACGTCCGAAACTCCGATGATGCTGTATCCGGCCCCGTAGAGAATGTGGGCGGCCATCGAACCGACGTTGCCGAAGCCTTGAATGATCACCCGGGTGTTTTCCCGCTTCATGCCAAATCGAGAGATGGCGCGATCACAGACGATTTTGCAACCCCTGCCGGTGGCCTCACGCCTTCCGACGGAGCCACCCAGATCCAAAGGCTTCCCGGTAACGACACCAGTCACCGTGCGGCGGGCGTGCATGGAGTAGGTGTCCATGATCCACGCCATGATCCTTTCGTCCGTGTTGACGTCGGGCGCAGGTACGTCGCGGTCCGGGCCAATGACGTCGATGAGCGAGGCGGTATATCGTCGCGTCAGTTTTTCCAGCTCCGCATTCGAAAGCTTTTTCGGATCGCAGACAATTCCACCCTTCGCACCGCCGAACGGAAGATTAACCACAGCGCATTTCCAAGTCATCCAAGCCGCCAGCGCTCGGACTTCATCCAGCGTCACATCGGGCGCGTAGCGAATGCCCCCTTTGCCCGGGCCTCGCGCCACGCTGTGCTGAACGCGATAGCCCTTGAAAACCTTCAAGGAGCCGTTATCCATGAGAACAGGAATGGCCACGCCAATCTCGCGGTCAGGAGTTAGCAGCACCTGGTATAGCCCGTCGTCGAGCTTCAGCTTTTCGGCCGCGATGTTGAAGCGCTGCACCATTTCTTCGAAAGGGTTGGGTTCTGTCTGCGATGCGACCTTCTCCATGACAAACTCCTTTTGGCGAAAAGCCTTTGCGACAAGGGCGACTAAGTATAGAAGAGGCCAGAAAAGGGAAGCAAGCTGGATTGAGGAGAGCAGCAGCTTCGATCTTCTGCGGATGAGACGAACTGGAACTTGCCGATCGGCGTGGGGTGTGGTGGGAGAAAGACGCCAAGCCTCTTTGCACGCTCTGAGCGTCGAAGGAGGATCAATCAGCCTGCTGATCCTGTTAGCCTGCTGCGACTTCAGCGGCTTTCCATTCGGGCATGAGTTCGAAATTGGCAGGATCGCCGAGGATTCGCGACACGAGAAGGGTATGCAGAGCGTGGCCGGCTTTGCTTGCTACGATCCGGCCGATGAAAGGGCAGCCGATGAGGGAGAGGTCTCCGATATTGTCGAGGATCTTGTGGCGGACGAATTCATCCTTGAAGCGCAAAATGTCGTTCAGGATGCCCGTCTTTGTCAGCACGATGGCATTGTCCATCGACCCGCCGCGCACCAACCCGTTCTTCCTTAACTCCTCAACTTCATGCAGAAACCCAAAGGTTCTGGCTGGAGCAATTTCCCGCGCGAAGTTTTCCGGCGACGCATCAAACTCAAAGGTTTGTTTACCAATCATGGGGTGATCGAAATCAATCGAGTAGCAGATCTGAAAACTCTCTGCCGGATAAATCGAAATCGTCTTCCCCCTCTCTGCCAGATGCAGTTCCTTGCGAATGACTAGGTAAGTTCGGGAGGCTGCCTGCTGCTTGAGGCCCACTCTCTGGATTTCGCTGACAAACTCCAAGGCACTTCCATCCAGGATGGGAACTTCCAGGTTGTCGAGTTCCACGACCGCGTTGTCAATGCCGAAGATGTAAAGCGAAGAAAGCAAATGCTCGACGGTCGATATGAGGACGCCCTGCTTCATCAATGTAGTAGCATAGGCCACATGGGCGACGTTTTTGACGGTTGCTTCGATGTGAAAGCCATCGAGATCAATACGGTGGAAGACAATCCCGTGGTCGGGTGGAGCAGGCAGAATTCTCAGGTTGACAGAAGCGCCGGTGTGAAGACCGACTCCAGAAAAGAAAACAGGAGCTGCCAGAGTCTGTTGATGTTCCAGAGGAAACCTCCAGTCAGCCAGAAGAACTTCTTACTCCCAAGCAAGTTTTCCTCCACGATGGCGAACATGCCATCTATTCTTCGGTGGATCAAGAGCTTACTTCCACTCAGACCGCCAAGTCGGCGAGTATTCCTTGTCTCAGATCAGCCACAGTGATCCGGGTAAAGTGTTGCGGCTGCGCACCGCTGCCGAGCAGGGTTGCCTCCTGGGAGCGCGGGCGGGACGCCCACACCCGCTGCCGTAGAAGCCCAGAAAGCTGGCCTGAAGGCCGACTTGGCGGGCGCGACGGCCTACGCCTCCCAGGAGGGTGGCTGTGAAAAAATTGAAATTCAGAAAAAAATCGGCTCCCCTCTCCCCAGCGCGGGAGAGGGGCTGGGGGTGAGGGGTGGGTGAGGGGGATTGCCGTACTGTCACAACCTACGCTTCTCTTGCTACATCTGGCGTGCCTCTTCGGCCTCTCTTTCGGAATCGATACAGCGTGCACCCTCTCACTCCTAGCCTCTCTCCCCCTCGCGGGGGCGAGAGGAACCGAGATTTTCAATTTTTTTACACCTTCAGGCTCTGGATTGAAAAACCGTTGAAAAACTCCACCAGAGCTTGACAAATTAGCGTTGTCCCTCTAATAATACAAATCCCGACCAAATCGGTCGGCAATTGGGTTGCCCTTATGTTAAAGCTTTCCAAGAAAGTCGATTACGGGCTAATGTCGCTGATGCATCTGGCGCAACGGACGGAACGCGCTTCCTGGAGCGCTCGGGAAATTGCCGAGAACTACGATATCCCTCTCGAACTGCTTTCCAAGATACTGCAAAAGCTGGTTCAGAAGGGCTTGCTAATCTCACATGCCGGAACACACGGGGGGTATTCGCTGGGCCGAGCCGCTGGTCGAATCAGTGCGGCCGAGGTCATCGAGGCCATTGAAGGCCCGCTGTACTTGACCAACTGCGTTTCTGACGACGGGCTCTGCGGGCAGTTTGAAAAATGCAATGTGAAAAGCCCATTGCAGCGACTCAACGATGTCGTTATTCGGACCTTCCGCAATCTCACGATAGAAGAAATGAGTCAACAGCAAAACGTGGATTTGAGGACGAGCCTTATCGCTGAATCCCGGCTGGTCAGCATTTCGACTTTTGGGCAGGACGTTTAGGAGAACCGAATGAGCACCTCCACCAGCACCATTCAAGAATTAGCAAACAAAGAGTACCAGTACGGCTTTGTCACGGACATTGAGTCAGAGTCTATCCCGCGCGGACTGAACGAAGACATCATCCGAACAATTTCGGCCAAGAAGAACGAGCCGGAGTTCATGTTGGAGTGGCGTCTGAGGGCCTACCGGCACTGGCTAATGATGAAGGAGCCGGCTTGGGCCAACGTGAAGTATCCGGCTATCGACTATCAGAACGTCATCTATTATTCGGCGCCTAAGTCGAAGAAGCCCGGACCCAAGAGCTTGGAAGAAGTCGATCCCGAGTTATTGAACATGTATGAGAAGCTAGGGATCTCCCTTCAAGAGCAGGAGCGTTTGGCTGGCGTGGCTGTCGACGCGGTTTTCGACAGCGTCTCGGTGGCCACCACCTTTCGGGGCAAGCTCGCGGAGATGGGCATCATCTTCTGCTCGTTCTCAGAAGCCGTGCAGGAGCATCCGGAACTGGTGAAGAAGTACCTCGGATCAGTCGTGCCGTACACCGACAATTTCTTTGCCACGCTGAATTCGGCCGTCTTCAGCGATGGTTCCTTCTGTTACATCCCGAAAGGTGTTCGCTGCCCGATGGAGCTGTCAACCTACTTCCGCATCAACGCAAAGGACACAGGGCAGTTTGAACGAACGTTGATCGTTGCCGAAGAAGGCGCGTATGTCAGCTACCTGGAAGGCTGCACAGCGCCCATGCGAGACGAAAACCAGCTTCACGCGGCTGTGGTGGAATTGGTGGCTCTCGATAATGCACAGATCAAGTACTCGACGGTGCAGAATTGGTATCCCGGAGACAAGCAAGGCAAAGGGGGTATCTACAACTTTGTCACCAAGCGCGGCAAGTGTGCCGGCATCAACTCGAAAATCTCCTGGACGCAAGTCGAAACGGGATCGGCGATCACCTGGAAATACCCAAGCTGCATCTTGCAGGGCGACAACTCAGTCGGCGAGTTCTATTCGGTGGCACTGACGAACCACTATCAGCAGGCCGACACCGGCACCAAGATGATCCACATCGGGAAAAACACGCGGAGCACTATTGTTTCGAAGGGCATTTCCGCGGGTCACGGCCAGAACACTTACCGGGGCGCAGTGAAGATCATGAAGGGTGCGACCGGCGCGCGCAACTATTCGCAGTGCGATTCACTGCTGCTTGGGGACAAGTGTGGAGCGCACACCTTCCCATACATTGAAGTGAAAAACAGCACTGCCCAGATGGAACATGAAGCGTCCACCTCAAAGATCGGCGAGGATCAGATTTTCTATTGCAAACAGCGCGGGCTCTCGACTGAGGATGCCGTCAGCATGATTGTGAACGGGTTCTGCAAGGAGGTTTTTCGGGAGTTGCCGATGGAGTTCGCGGTCGAAGCCCAAAAACTGCTGGGTGTGAGCCTGGAAGGCAGCGTAGGGTGAGGCAAAGCCTGGGGAGCGTGGGCGTCCCGCCCGGCCCGCATCCTGTGCGGATTCCGATCCGCGTGAGCCAGCCGCTGGGTCCACGTAAGAAAAATAGTCCGACATCATTCACCATGGAGAAGCGAACCTTTATGCTTGAAGTCAGGAATCTGCACGCCGGAATCGGCGGTAAGAAAATTTTGCAGGGCATTAATCTGAAGGTTAATGCGGGCGAAGTGCATGCCATCATGGGACCGAACGGCTCCGGTAAGAGCACCCTTTCCCAGGTGCTGGCCGGGCGCGAGTCGTACGAGGTCACCGAGGGAGAAATCCTTTACCAGGGGCAAGACCTGCTCGAGATGGCGCCAGAAGATCGCGCTCGCGAAGGCATCTTCATGGCCTTCCAGTATCCGGTTGAGATTCCTGGCGTCAACAACACCTACTTTCTGAAGGCGGCTTTGAATGCCATTCGCAAGCATCGCGGGGAACCAGAACTCGACGCCATGGATTTTCTGAAACTCGTCCGAGGAAAGTTGAAGCTCATGCAGATGGACGAAAGCCTCATCAACCGTTCCGTTAACGAGGGCTTCTCAGGAGGTGAGAAGAAGCGCAACGAGATTTTTCAAATGGCTGTGCTCGACCCCAAGCTGGCCATTCTCGACGAAACCGATTCCGGCTTGGACATCGACGCGCTGAAGAGCGTGGCCAAAGGCGTCAATACACTGCGCAGCCCAGAGCGGGCGATTATCGTTATCACGCACTATCAGCGCCTGCTCAACTATATCGTTCCTGACTTCGTGCATGTGCTCTCCGGCGGCAAGATCGTCCGTTCGGGCGGGAAAGAGCTAGCCCTGGATCTGGAAGCCAAAGGTTACGGCTGGCTCGAAGAGCCGGTATCGCCGGCAGTGAATTGAAAAATAAGCTTCCCCTCCTCAACTGAGGGGATGTCGAGCCCGGCGGTCTCGGCGGTGTGGTTCAGCGTGCAGTCCCCCCAAACTGGCCCTTAGTCTCCCAATTCTAACCACCCCACGCTGGCCTGCGGCCCGTGCGCTTTGCTCTTCAGCCGGGAAGGGGAATATCGCTGACCTGGGCCAGTCAGCTCTTATAAATTAAGACTCAACGATGATCGAAACGATTCAAGAAACCGAAAATTACATTTCCAGCTTTGCAGCCTTTGAAAAGGACCGGAACTCGAGAGAACCTGCCTGGCTTCGACCGCTGCGGCGTGCTGCGCTGGACAGCTTTTCCCGGATGGGTTTTCCATCGACGCACGATGAGGAATGGCGCTTCACCAGCGTCGTTCCAATCACGAGAATTCCGTTTAGGCTGGCAGCGGCCGATACCAAGAATTTGAGCGCTGAAGAGTTGAAGCGTTTCAGCTTCCGTTCCTGGCAAGGCATCCAGCTCGTCTTTATCAATGGGGCTTATTCGGCGGAGCTTTCTTCAGATCCTGCGCTTCCTAAAGGAGGATTTGCGGGTAGCCTGGCGGAGGTCTTGGAGAAGCAGGCTGAGTTGGTGCAGCCTCACCTGGCGCGCTATGCCGGCGTTTCGAAGGAACCGTTTGCTGCCCTGAACACCGCCTTCACGGCCGATGGAGCCTTCATCTATTTGCCGAAGGACTCCGTTGTCGAGGAGCCGATCCATCTCTTGTTTCTTTCCACGGGCGAAAGGAACCGACCTTTGGTTTCCCACCCTCGCATCCTAGTGCTGGCCGAAGCTAATTCGCAGGCGCGAATTCTTGAGAGTTATGCAAGCCTTGGCGAAGGGGTTTACTTCACCAACGCAGTTACGGAGGTGGTTGCAGGCGAGAACGCTTTTATTGACCACTACAAGTTGCAGCGTGAGAGCCTGGAAGCCTTCCACATCAGCACCGTTCAAGTCCAATTGGGCCGCAGCGCGAACGTCTCAACCCAGTCCATCTCTTTGGGTGGCGCGCTGACGCGAAACCATGTGAATACGGTGCTGGACGGCGAAGGGGGCGAGGCGACGCTCAACGGCTTCTACCTGGTCAACGGCCGGCAGCATGTGGACAATCACACATGCATCGACCATGCCAAGCCACACTGCAACAGCCACGAGCTGTACAAAGGCATTCTCGACGGCAAGGCGCGTGGTGTTTTTAACGGTCGCATCATTGTGCGGCCCGACGCGCAGAAGACAGACTCGAAACAGACGAATAAGAACTTGATCCTGTCGGAGGAGGCGCTGGTCAATACGAATCCGCAGTTGGAGATTTATGCCGACGACGTGAAATGTACCCACGGCGCCACCATCGGGCAGTTGGATGCCGACTCCATTTTCTATCTTCGGTCGCGGGGAATCGATCTGGAGTCAGCGCGGCACCTGCTGACTTATGCCTTTGCTGGCGACTTTATTCATCGCCTGAAGATCGAACCGCTGCGTATCGCTCTGGAAAAGAGCCTCTTCGCCAGGCTGGCTGAAGGCCAGGAAGAACGCTAAGGAACACCCCATGAAAGGCCTCTCTGAAATGCTTGTTTCGGAAGCTCGCGGGCCTGGAGCCTCTCTGGATGTCGCCCGAATCCGAGAAGACTTCCCAATTCTCACGCAACAGGTCTGCGGCCGGCCGCTGGTCTATCTCGACAACGCGGCCACAGCTCAAAAGCCACGCCAGGTGATTGAGGCGATCAGCCGCTTCTATTCGGAAGACTACTCCAACATCCACCGCGGCGTGCACACCTTGAGCCAGCGCTCCACGCAGGCGTATGAAGCCGTGCGCGCGAAGGTGCAGCGATTGATTCACGCTGCTGAGGACCGGGAGATCATTTTTGTTCGCGG
>JAKEER010000073.1 GCA_022616615.1 Acidobacteriota bacterium | reverse complement strand
TCAGCACTTCCGAATCGATTCACTTTATCAACGGCATCTTGGACAGCATTCGCAAGGAGAGTGAAGGGCAGAAGCTGTAGACCTGTCTGAGCGCCGATCCATGAAGGAGTCGTTTGGATTGCGGCGGCTCGACCTCGCTTTCCAGCGATGAATTACGGAGCGGCGGCTTGACGCGGCCATTGGCTGATTGCACTCACGCTTGGCGTCGTCAGACCGCCGTTTATTGAGTCGCCACCTCAAAGGCGACCATGGCGGGCACTGCCCGACTCCGCCGCACTCCAAAATGTCCGAAACGACCCAAAAGCCAGACCTGATCGCACAGCGCTACGCAAAACTCGAGCAAATCAAGCAACTCGGCCATCCCGCCTATCCTCACAGCTACAACTTCAGCCACACCTTGGAACAAATCGACGCTTACCAGAATTGCACGAAGGAACAATTAGAGGCGCAACGCATTGAGGTTCGCCTTTGCGGGCGCCTAGTGGCAATGCGTGGGCAGGGCAAAGCGGGATTCTGCAACATTTCCAGCGGCAGCCACCGGCTGCAGATCTACACGCGGCTCGACGAAGTGGGCGAACCCAACTTTGCGTTGTACCAGCTTCTCGACATCGGCGATTTCATGGGTGTGGAAGGTTATCTATTCCGGACCAAGACAAATGAGTTGTCCGTTCACGCCAGGAAGATTGATTTTCTGGCGAAGTCGTTTTTGCCGCTGCCAGAGAAGTGGCACGGGCTGGCTGATGTCGAGATTCGTTACCGGCAGCGTTACCTCGACCTGATTGCCAATCTGGAATCGCGCCAGGTGTTTGTCACGCGCAGCAAGATCATCAAAGAGATCCGCAATTTCCTGGACGCTCGCGGTTACGTTGAAGTCGAGACGCCCATGATGCAGGCGGTGGCGGGCGGTGCAACGGCGCGGCCCTTCAAAACGCATCACAACGCTCTCGGCATCGATCTCTACCTGCGTGTCGCTCCCGAGCTCTATCTGAAGCGTCTGATCGTTGGCCAGCTGGAACGCGTCTACGAGATCAACCGGAACTTTCGCAACGAGGGCATCTCGACGCACCACAATCCCGAGTTCACGATGGTCGAGTTTTACCAGTCCTACAGTGACTATCGCGACTTGATGGATCTCACCGAGGAACTCATCAAGCAGCTCGCGCAAAATGTTCTCGGCAGGATCGAGTTTGAGTTCGAGGGGCAGACGATTTCACTGGCGAAGTGGAGGCGGTACTCTCTCAAAGAGGCGGTTCTGAACTTTTGGCCCCCCGACTGTCTTCCTGCCCCGGAGATGAGCGAGCTGGAGAACGGTGAACGCTTGCGCGCGCTCGCGCGGCGGTGGAACGACTATGCCTCGCTGAAGTCTCTGGAAACCTTTCCGGTGAACCCGGAGATTCCCGTGGGCGTTCTGTTGGGTATGCTGTTCGAAGCTGTCGCCGAGCGGCAGCTCGTTCAGCCAACTACGATCTATGATTACCCGATCGAGCTTTCGCCATTGAGCAAAACGAAAGCCAGCGACCCTTCGCTGGTTGAGCGCTTTGAGCTTTACATGGGCGGGATGGAAATTGCCAACGCTTACAGCGAGCTGAACGATCCTGAAGAACAGAAGCGGCGCTTTGAATCGCAGATGGCTGAGCGGGAAAAGGGTGATGAAGAAGCTCACCCGATGGACGACGACTACGTCCGCGCCCTCTGTTACGGCATGCCGCCGACGGCCGGGGAAGGCATCGGCATCGACAGGTTGACCATGCTGTTCACCAATTCCCGCTCCATTCGCGACGTCATTCTTTTCCCGCACATGCGGCCTGAAAAAAGAGACTCATGATGTTCGAGCTGTTTGTCGCTCTCCGGTATCTCAAGGCCAAGCGCAAGCAAGCCGCTATTTCCGTCATCACCATTATTTCCATCCTGGGCGTCACGGCCGGCGTCATGGCTTTGATTGTGGCGCTGGCCATCAGCCGCGGTTTCCGCGAAGACCTGCAAAGCAAGCTGTTGCGTGGCACATCCCACATCAACATTCTGCCGGTCGATGTGAAAGAAGGCATTGCCAACTATCCGGCCCTGGTCTCGAAGATCAAGACTGTGAAAGGCATTCGCAGTGCCACGCCGGCTATCTACAGCGCGGTGTTAATCAGTGCGGCTCGACCGGATGGCATTATGTTGAAGGGCATGGCCATTGAGAACTCAGATTTTCCGACGGATTCGTTCTTTGACGTCAGGCAAGGCGACATTCGCGATCTGGTGAGTCCGGCTGATGACCCAGTTCGCGACCGCATCACGCTGGGCACGGAAATGGCGAAAAAGCTGGGAACTTTTGTCGGTGATTTTGTGTCCATCCTCTCGGACGAAGGCACGCTCTCACCTGTTGGCAACGTGCCTGTACCCAGGAAATTCAAGGTCGTGGCCATTTTTTCGTCAGGCCTTGCTGAATTCGATTCTGCCTGGGGGTTCACGTCCTTGGCCTCGGCGCAACGGCTGTTTGGAACAGGCGATCTCGTCTCGCTGATTGAATGCCAGGTGTCGGACATTTACCAGGTGAAGCAGATTTCGCGGGAGATTCTTGCCGTTCTTGGCGAAGGTTACGCAGCCAAGGATTGGCAAGAGCAGTACCGGTCTATTTTTCAGGCGCTGCAATTGGAAAGGCTAGTGATGATCATCACGATCGGGCTGATCGTTCTGGTTGCCGCGCTGAACATCATCATCGTCCTCATCATGATGGTCATGGAAAAGAACCGCGATATTGCCGTGCTCATGTCGATGGGCGCGACGCAGAAAACTATTCGGCGAATCTTCGTCCTGCAGGGAGTCATCATCGGCGTGTTTGGCTCGGTTCTCGGATCTATCGCGGGATCGTTGGTTTGCTGGCTCTGCGACAAGTATCAGTTGATCCGCCTGGAGACCGATGTTTATTCCATTTCTCACGTGCCGTTCCGCAGCAGTTTCTGGGATGTTCTGCTGGTCTCGGCAGCTGCGGTGACCATCAGCTTCCTGGCAACACTTTACCCATCGAAGAACGCAGCCCAACTCGATCCGGTGGTGGCGTTGAGGTACGAATAGCTATGTTCGAGCGCTATACGGAGAAGGCGCGACGCGTGATCTTCTTTGCGCGCTATGAGGCCAGCACGTTCGGCTCACCGGAAATTGCGACAGAGCACTTGCTGTTGGGCATGCTGCGCGAAGACCAGGGATTGATGCAACAGGTGACTGGAACTTCTCCAGAGGTTATCCGAGACCAGATTGTGAAGGGCATGCCGGTCAAAGAGACAACAGCCACATCGGTTGACCTTCCCCTGAGTCAAGAGTGCAAGTGTATCTTGGCTTATGGGGCTGAAGAGGCTGAACGGCTTCGGCACTGGCACATCGGAATGGAGCATCTGTTGTTGGGAATCCTGAGAGAGGAAGGAGCGTTTGCTGCACAGGCGCTGCGGCGAAATGGCGTCACGCTGGATGCTGTGCGAAATGCTTGTTCGAATGTTCGACAGCAAATCAGCCAAGAAGAAATTGCCTATCTTTCGAAGTTCCCGAAAGAGATCCTTCAGCAGCTGCTGGCCCAGGAGACTCAAGGTCAGATCCCGGTGGAGCCGGCAGTCAGAGGGGAAGAAGCTGTCAAAATCGAAGGCCTCACCAAGATTTACTCTGACGTCGGCGAACCCCTGGAGATCCTGCGCGGCATCGACCTCACCCTCTACAAAGGCGAGATGATTGCCATTGTTGGCCAGTCTGGGTCAGGGAAGAGTACTTTTTTACATATTCTGGGAACGATTGACCGGCCGAGCAGCGGAAGCATTCGTTTTGGGGACCAGAATCCGTTTGCGTTGAACGCTGAGGAATTGGCAAAGTTCCGGCGCCGATCCATCGGTTTCGTTTTTCAATTCCACAACCTTTTGCCAGAGTTCACAGCGCTTGAGAACGTGCTGATGCCCAGGTTAATCTCCGGTAATCATTCGGGAGACAAATTGGGTGTCGAATTGCTGGAGTTGGTAGGTCTAGGACACCGGCTCAAGCATCGTCCCGCTGAGTTGTCGGGTGGCGAGCAGCAGCGGGTCGCCATCGCGCGGGCGCTGGTGAACAGCCCGCTTCTCATTCTTGCCGATGAGCCGACAGGCGCCCTGGACAGTCAGTCGGGAGAACTAGTGTTTCAGCTGTTTCAGAAGATCCAGCGGGAAAAAAATCTTACTTCCATCCTGGCGACGCACAATGCTAGTATAGCGAAGAGATGTAACAGGTTATTCCGATTAGAGAACGGCCGATTACACGAGATCAATCAACAATATGTTTGAGCGATACACAGAAAAGGCGAGAAGGGTCATCTTTTTTGCCCGTTATGAAGCCAGCCAGTTTGGCAGCCCGTCGATTGAGACCGAGCACCTCCTTCTGGGACTCATGCGGGAGGACAAAGGGCTGACAAACCGCTTTCTGCGCTCTCACTCTTCCATCGACTCCATCAAGAAAGAAATCGAAGGACGGACCATCATACGGGAAAAGGTTTCCACGTCGATCGACCTTCCTTTGAGCGCCGAGTGTAAACGCATCCTGGCTTACTCGGCCGACGAAGCGGAGCGCCTGCGGCATCGCCACATCGGCACCGAACATTTGCTGCTAGGCATCCTGCGGGAAGACAAATGCCTGGCTGCCGAGATTCTGCACGAACGCGGCTTGAAGCTGAGCGTCATCCGGGAAGAGCTTGGCAAGACGCAAGCCGACAAGCCGTCTTCTGGTCGCTCCAAAGAAACGCCGCTGCTCGCCGAGTTCAGCCGCGACCTTACCCAGCTTGCGGCAGACAACACGCTCGACCCGCTCGTTGGCCGGGACAATGAACTGGAGCGCTGCATCCAGATCCTTTGCCGGCGCACGAAAAACAATCCAGTGTTGATCGGCGAGCCGGGCGTCGGCAAGACAGCCATTGTCGAGGGGCTGGCCCAGCGCATTATTGAAGGCGAAGTGCCCAGCTATCTGGCCGACAAGCGCATTCTGGCCCTGGATCTCTCGTTGATAGTGGCTGGAACCAAGTATCGCGGTCAGTTTGAGGAGCGCTTGAAGACGATCATGAAGGAGTTGATCGAGAACCAGAATGCCATCGTGTTCATCGACGAGTTGCACACCCTGGTCGGGGCTGGTTCTGCTGAGGGGTCGCTGGATGCGGCCAATATTCTCAAGCCGGCTCTCAGCCGCGGTGAAATCCAGTGCATCGGCGCAACGACTCCGTCGGAGTATCGCAAGTCCATTGAGCGCGACCGCTCGCTGGAACGCCGCTTTCAGGCGGTGAAAGTGCCGCCTCCCTCCGAAAAAGAATCGATCCAGATCTTGAACGGTGTCAGGGATCGTTACGAAAAGTTTCACATGGTCAGCTACGAGCCGGCCGCCATTGAATCGGCAGTCTACCAGGCGAACCGTTACATTCCCGACCGTTTCCTTCCAGACAAGGCGATTGACCTGATTGATGAGGCGGGCGCGCGTGTCAAGCTGCGCCAGGACAGCCTTCCGAAGGAAATGACCGAGATCCAGAAGAAGATCAAGATCATTGTGTCCCATATGGAGTCGGCCATAACCAACCACGAATTTGAGAAGGCCGAGATCTACCGGAACGAAGAACGCGTCCAGATGGAGAACCTTCGCTCGGTGAAGGAGAAGTTCAACCTGAGCGATACATCCATGGGTGTGGTGACGAAAGAGGATGTAGAGAGCGTGGTAGCCAAGTGGACCGGGATTCCGGTCACTTCAATCAAAGAAGAGGAAATGGCGAAGCTGCTCCGCATCGAAGAGCATCTGCACAAGCGCATCATCAGCCAGGACAAGGCCATCAGCGCGTTGTCGCGCGCCATCCGGCGCTCCCGCGCTGGGCTGAAGAATCCCAACCGGCCTGTCGGTTCGTTTCTTTTCCTAGGTCCCACTGGTGTCGGCAAGACGGAAGTGGCCCGTTCGCTGGCGCACTTTCTGTTTGGTTCGGAAAAATCGCTGATCCGCTTCGACATGTCGGAATACATGGAGAAACACTCGGTTTCAAAGTTTATCGGCTCGCCTCCAGGATACGTCGGCTATGAAGAGGGCGGTCAGTTGACGGAAAGAGTGAAGCGGGCACCGTATTCGGTCATTCTGTTGGACGAGATCGAAAAGTCGCATCACGACGTTTTCAACATACTGCTCCAGGTTTTTGAAGACGGACAGTTGACCGATGGCTTGGGCAACACGGTTGATTTCAAGAACACGATCATCATTATGACCTCGAACATCGGCGCCCGCTTTCTGGAAAAGCGGCATCAGTTGGGCTTTCACGGCGCCGGCGAAGAGGCGACGGCGCAGAAGATGGAAGAGATGGTGATGGCAGAAGTCAGAAAGGTGTTCAACCCAGAGTTCATCAACCGCCTGGACGAAACCATTGTGTTCAGCTCACTGAATGACGAAGATCTGGGACGGATTATCGAATTGCTGGTTAGCCAGATCAACGAAACTATGGTGGCAAAGAAGGTAAAGATTTCCCTCGCTCCCGATGCCAAACGCTGGATCCTGGAGAAAACCTGCCAAGACCGCTCTTACGGTGCCCGCCCGCTGCGCCGGGCCCTGCAGCGATATGTGGAGGATCCTTTATCCGAGGCGCTGATTCAGGGCGATATCGAGCCCGGATCAGAAATCGAAATCTACGAAGTGGATAAGGGACTTTACTATCGCAATTTGAAGAAATCGATCATCGAAACCTCTCTCTTATACAAATAGTTTCCCAATCCTTGCATCTACACCAGCTTTCAGCCTTTCATGGAAGCCTGCGCTCTTGCGCTTTGGGGGAAACGATTTTGTGGAGGAATGAATGTTGAAAAAGGGTCGCGCCCTTGTTTTGAGCTTTGCTTTATTTCTCATCGCACTTCTAACGCATCCTGTTCCTTCTTCCCTCGCTCAAACCGAAGAAATCATCGAAAACATTGAGATCCGCGGAACCCGGCGGGTGCCTCAAGACACGGTGAAGTTTCATATTGTCTCGCAGAAGAATACCCGTTTCGATCCCAATGTTCTGCGGCGGGACTTCAAAGCCATCTGGGCGCAGGGCTTCTTTGATGACCTCCGCGTGACCCTCGAGGATGGCAAGACCGGGAAAATCATCATCTTCACGGTGAAAGAAAAGCCACTCATCCGCAACATCGAGTACAAAGGGCTGAAGTCAGCCACTAACACCGAAGTCCTCGACAAGTTCAAGGAAAAGAAAGTGGGGCTTGGCATTGAAACGCCGTTCGATCCCACTAAAATTCAGCGCGCCATTACGGTGCTCACCGAGTTGCTGGCGGAAAAGGGCCGCCAGTATGCCGAAGTGAAGTATGAGCTCACGGACGTGCCGCCCAATTCCCGGCTGATTACCTTTGTCATTAACGAAGGCCCCAAGGTGAAGGTGAAAAAGATCGACTTCCACGGCAACACGCTGTTTTCGGATCGTGAGCTGCGCAAGTCGATGAAATACATCAAACAGACCGGCCTCATTTCCACATTCACCGGGAAAGCAACCTTCGACAGGAACAAGCTGGAGGGCTCGCTCGAACTCGGAGTCCGCGCCAAGTACCACGAAAAGGGCCACATCAAGCTGCTGATCAAGGAACCTAAAATCGACGTGCGCGACGTGTCCGGTATTTCGTTCTTTCCCATCCCCTTCAAACCCTCAAAGGGCAAGCGGGTCTTTATCGATGTCGAACTGGAGGAAGGAAATCAATACCGCGTCGGTGATGTGAACTTCACGGGCAACACGTTGTTCACCAAGGAAGTCCTGTTGCGTGTATTCGGCATGCAGCAGGGAGAAGTGTTCAACGGAGAGCTGATCCGCAAGGGCTTTGAGAACCTCAAGAAGATCTACGGCTCGCAAGGTTACATCAACTTTACGCCTATCCCGCGCCAGGATATCGACGACGAGGCGAAGCTTGTGAATGTAGTTTTCGATTTCGATGAGGGGCACCGCTACCGCCTCCGGCGCTTGGACTTTGTTGGCAACACGACGACCCGCGACAAGGTCATCCGGCGGGAAGTATTGGTGAATGAAGGCGAGTTCTTCAGCACCCAGCTGATGGATATCAGCCTGCTTCGGCTGAACCAGCTTGGTTTCTTCGACCAGCTCAAAGACGAAGATGCCGAGCAGAAGCCGGATCCGAAGCCAACTGTCGAGAACGGCGAGGAGAAATACTGGGTTGATGTCACGCTGAAGGTGAAAGAAAAGGGCAAGAACTCGATTGGCTTTACCGGCGGCGTGAGCGGCTATGGTGGAAGCTTTCTTGGGTTGAACTATTCGACGAACAATTTCATGGGTTACGGCGAGACGCTCGATTTCACATTGCAGGGCGGCACCCGCCAGTCAGCCTACGTCTTCAGCTTTACCGAGCCCTATTTCCGTGACCGGCCCTTGACGACAGGGTTCAGCGTTTTCCATCGGCGCTTCAGCTTCCGTGAGGGGGATCAATTCGGCGGGTTTTTCGGCGCCGTTCCTCTGGGTGGAGAGCTGTTTGCCCAAGGAAGCACGGGATTCACGCTTTTCACCAGTTATCCCATTCGATCCTTCACTCGGTTTGGCCTCAGCTATACTTTGAGCAATAGTTCGACGGAGTTTTCATCGGATCAAAACAGGAATTTTTACAGCGCCTTTCAGTTCACCGATACTTTCACCGGGTTGGGCAGTTACAGCGGCGTGTTGAACAGCACCATCACCCCGACGCTTACCTATAACACCGTTAACAATCCCTTCACCCCAAGCTCTGGGAAGAGCTTTACAGCGCTGATACAGTTCACCGGCGGACCGTTGGGCGGCAATGTAAAGTATTACAAGCCTTACCTCGATGCCAAGTGGTTCAAGCCTATGAATAAGAGGCGGAACACGCTCGGCATGCACGGACAGTTTTCGTTCGTCTCTGGCTTTGGCGGACTGCAAGCACCCATCTATGACCGCTTCTACATGGGAGGCGAAGACTCAATCCGAGGATTCGATATTCGTGTCATCAGCCCGCGAGCTCTGGTCACTCAGAGAAGTTTCAACCAGGTAACCCGGCGCGATCCCACCGGAACACCTGTGATCGATCCCACAACCGGTGGAACCATTATCGATAACATTCCGTTCTTTTCCTCTTTTCCCTACTCGATTGGAGGAGACACCCAGGCCGTTTACAATATCGAATATCGAATTCCAATCGCCGGTCCCGTAACGCTGGCGCCGTTTTTTGACCTTGGAAAGACCTGGATCATGAGAAAATCCCAGCTCAAAATTGCTGATGCGGCTCTAACCAATTTTTATAAGTTTGAGAATGGTTCTTTCCGTCCTCTCCGATCCGGTGAATCGCTTGAAATTATTCCGGACACGACAAAGTTCCGAGCCAGCACAGGACTTGAAATTCAAGTCGTGCTGCCGGTGATCAATGCGCCTTTTCGCTTGATTTATTATTACAATCCTCTTCAGCTAAATTCCTTCGTGAATCGTCCTGAAGGAGGATTTCCTTACCCGATCTATGATAACTACGATCAATTTGGCGTGCAAAAGCGGTCGGGCTTTAAGTTTTCTGTTGGAAGAACGTTTTAGAATTTTTGATTGCCGATTTCAAACCCCAGGTTCGCGATTCGTTTCCGGCCGGGGGATTTTCGAGATTCACATCCGAGGTATCAAGCAATGAGAAGGTTTCTTGGGCGCGCAAGTGTTGTTTGGATCATGATGGCTTCGCAGGCGCTGGGTCAGTCCATTCTGCTGCCCATTGGCAGCGGGCCGTTTGCCGTTGAACTGAACCCGGACTCGACCCTGGCGATCGTGGTCAATCGGAACTCAAACTCCGTTTCCATTGTCAATCTGGCCGATAACACCATCAAAAACACCATCACTGTCGGGACGTTTCCAACCAGCGTGGCGATTAATCCGGCGACAAACCAAGCCGTAGTGACAAACTTCGGTAGTGACAATATTTCTGTGATCGATATCGGCAGCGCAACTGTAGTCGCTACCATTGCTGTGGGCAAGGCAGATCCGGCGAATACCAGCTTCCGCTTTAGCCCCCGGGATGTTGCCATCGACACGGACAAAAACATTGCCATTGTCACCAATCTGAACGGCAACAGTGTTTCGCTCATTGACCTCAACAGCAACAGCCTGGTTATTCCCGAACCGATTCCAGTGGGCGCCAATCCCATCAGCGTGGCCTACTATCGGGAGAAGAACGTCGCCTTGGTTGCCAGCTATCAGGACGACACCCTGACAGTCATCGACATGCAGAACAGGGCCAGGATCCGGGATATCTCCGTCGGGCTCGCGCCAGTGGACATTGCCTTGAACCTGCAGACCAAAAAGGCCATCGTGATTAACTCAGATACCAACGATATTACAGTGCTGAATCTGGATAAGATCTCAGACGTTGCAGCCAACCCGGTGGAAGCAACGGTTTCTGTCGGAAGCCGGCCGTTCGGCGCGGTCATCAATCCCAACACGAACATCGCCGCCGTGCTTTCCAATGGCAACAAGAGCATTTCGCTGATCAATCTGGGGGACAATACCAAGTTCACGACCGTGATCTCGAGTGTGGGAGACACACCGACGCATATAGCCCTTAACCCGGCCAGCAATACTGCTCTGGTTACGAGCCCGACCAACGACAGCGTGTATATCACGCCGCTCGGATTCCTCAACTATCTGCCCTTTGCGCTGGACAACGAAACGTTCCGTTCAAACCTGGGGATTACGAACCTCAGCTCGGTCGAAGCCAACCTCCAGATCGAGCTGCGGGACAAGGACGGGAACCTCCTTGCCTCCGGCGCCACCAAGGTTTCCAGTCGCGGCCTAAAGCAGATCAATAACGTCAATCGCGTTCTACTCGACCGGGAAGGAGTCACCAACACGACTGGCGTGTTGCGGATCACGTCGGACCAGCCTTTTTCAAGCTTTGTTTCGGTCATCGACAACAGCACCAATGATCCGGGCCTGCAAGTTGGGCGAGCCACGGGATTCTCACGGCTCCTGATCAATTCCGCGACCAACACAGGAGCCTTTCGGTCCCGGCTGGTACTTTTGAATCTGGGCAACACGCGCGCAGCCGTTAAACTGACTGCCCGAGACAGCGACACGGGTGTTGTGCTGGCTACCAAAGAGGGCATTTTCATTGAGCAGAACGGGTTTCTTATCTCGGATGACGTTTTCGCAGAGCTAGGAGTCGAGAATAACTTTGGTCCGCTTGAAATTGAATCGCCCAATCTGCAGCCATTGCTTGGGGTCACTTTAATCGGGAGCGCGAACCGCACCAGCGGCTTTTTGGAAGCGGTGCCCATTGAGTAAGCAAGACGGGTACAATCCCTGATCTGGCGAGGACTTTCGTGAGATTTCTGTCAAAGCCTGTCGTGTCCTTTGAGAGTGAAAACGAAAGTGGGAGCCGCTGTCCCCAGCGGCGACCGGGATGGTCTTCGTCGCGAGTCGAGATCGCCGCTTGGAGAGCGGCTCCCACCTTTAAGATTTTTGTCCGTCCCGGAGTGGCCGCGGGCTGCCTGGGCGGCTTCCTTGCTCTGCTTCTTTCCTGGATCATAGTTTTCGGCGGAAGAACCGCAACAGCGCCGAAAACCTCTGCGCTGCCTGCAGACAGCCGGTTGCGTCTCAGGCACAGCACGCTGCCGCTAACCTTTGAAGCCAATGAAGGGCAAGCGGAAGCGCGCGTGAGGTTCCTGTCGCGCGGCAGGGGTTATGCATTGCTTTTGACCGACACGGAGGCATTTCTGAAGTTGTCCACAGCGGCTGAACCTCGAATGCAGAGAGCTGGCCGCCCATCGACAGCGCAGAGTTCAGGCGACTCGCGTGGCGCTGCCTCCACGGTGCGCCTGAAGCTGCATGGCGCCAACCCTCATCCGCAAGTCAGAGGAACGGATCCGATGCCGGCCAAGAGCCATTACTTCCTGGGCCGAGATCCGCAGAAATGGAAAACGGGAGTCTCTCACTATTCGAAAGTTCATTATCAAGGTGTCTATCCCGGAATTGATCTTGTCTATTATGGCAACCAGGGCCAACTCGAGTATGACTATCTGGTCGCGGCAGGAGCCAATCCGGACAGCATCACCTTTCAGTTCCAGGGAATCGAAGACCTCGCGATCGATGCAAAGGGAGATCTAGTGATCGCTTCCGAGGCTGGTCAGCTTCGCTTAAACAGGCCCAGGTCTTACCAGGTGGTGAATGGGGCGCCCCGGGCCGTAGCTTCTTCCTACAGGATGAAAGGCGAACGCCAGGTTGGATTTGAGCTCGCCGCCTTCGACCCCGAACTGCCGCTGGTGATCGACCCTGTTTTGTCTTACTCAACCTATTTAGGCGGCAACGAAGACGACAGCGGCTTAGGCCTTGCCGCAGACACGGACGGTAATGCCTATGTCACAGGAGTCACTCAGTCTGCCACTTTTCCTGGAACCAGCCCAGGCCAGGGCTCCGGTTCCGGCGGAGACGTTTTCGTTACCAAGCTGAATGCGTCCGGCAATGCGCTGATTTATTCTGTTTACTTAGGGGGGAGCGGCGCCGAGATTGGCCACGACTTAGCCATCGACGCCACGGGCAATGTGTACGTCTCTGGGGGAACTCGCTCGAGCAACTTTCCAATCACTCCTGGCGCGTTCCAGACGACACTGCGTGGAGCCAGCGATGCGTTCGTGGTGAAGCTAAACCCGGCTGGCAGCCAGCTCCTGTATTCTTCCTATCTAGGGGGAACACGGGATGAAGGTTGGGAAGGTGGAGGCATTGCCGTGGATGCCGCCGGGCAGGTCTATGTCACAGGAACAACGGATTCACTGGATTTTCCAACCTCGCGGTTCACTTTCCAAAGAAGCTATGGAGGCGGTAGTTCAGACGCGTTCATCACCAAATTCAATGCAAGCGGCAGCAGCCTGATTTACTCGACCTATCTGGGAGGATTCGATCTGGATCAAGGACAAGGCATCGCTGTCGACTCAGGCGGCAGAGCCAGCGTCACTGGAAGAACCCGTTCTCCCAATTTCGTGCTGCATAACGCCTTTCAGCCCTTCCGTCGGAGTTCCCTCGACGATGCCTTTGTCACGAGACTGAACCTCGGCGGCGATCTGGTTACCTATTCCACTTTCGTTGGAGGCAGTGGCAATGACGCCGGCTACGCGATCGCGGTTGATGGGTCGGGCAATGCTTACGTCGCGGGCGAGACCGACTCTTCGGACTTTTCCACGACTTCGAACGCGTTGATGCAGACGCATGGCGGCGGCCTGGATGGCTTCGTGTTGAAGGTGCGGACCACAGCATTCCGGGCGGATTCCCTCGTGTATGCGACGTATCTGGGCGGCAGCGGCAATGATGTGATCCGCGGCATTGCCACTGGTTCCCCTGAAACGATCTATGTTACTGGGACCACCGATTCAACCGATTTTCCAAGTTTGAATCCTGCCCAGACTGCATTTGGAGGAGGCGCCAGCGATGCCTTTGCGGCCAAGCTCGATTCGCCAGGAACCAGCCTCATCTACGCCACCTACTTGGGAGGCGATGGCTTCGATTCCGGAGAAGCAGTCGCTCGGGGTCCCCAAGGAAGCGTCTTCGTCGCGGGCGTTACGGAATCGACCAACTTTCCTACCGTGGCGGCTTTTCAGTTTCAACCGGCAGGCAAGAGGGACCTGTTCGTCAGTCGAATTCCGGCCGGGGACGGTTCGCCCGCCGCGCTAGTTGTGACTGCCGGGATCACTCTCGATCCGAGCGCCTCGCCCCATCAAGTAGCCCAGAAACTCACAGCTCAATTCACTTTGACCAATCGGGGTGGAAGTTCGGCGGTTCTCAAGGAGTTGACCCTGGTTGAGAGCGACCCCGCTAACGAGGTTCCGGATTTTCTGCCCTTGCGCAATGTCGTCATTGAACCTGGCGATTCTCTCAGGTTCGCCCGGCCTCTGACTCTCACGCAGACAGGAACTTTTCACTTTCAGGTTGCCTACCAGACGCCGGACGGCGTTTGGCACGATGCATCGGCAGAGGAAGGAAGCAGCAGCCAACTAGACATTACCGTCGAGAACAGCAGCAGTACCGCCGCCCCGGTCAACTCGATTTCAGCTTCGGCCAATCCCTGTGAGATTCCGTTTGGCAAAAACACCTGTACCATCGACCTCACCTGGAACACAGTCAACGTCGAAGCAGCGCAGGTTTGGGTCGAGGACATC
The DNA here is from genome assembly GCA_022616615.1 of Acidobacteriota bacterium. Classification (GTDB taxonomy): domain Bacteria; phylum Acidobacteriota; class Terriglobia; order Versatilivoradales; family Versatilivoraceae; genus VFZK01. Next base: position 7,828 of record JAKEER010000073.1, on the reverse strand, counting down.
GGCATCGGAACTCCGCCAGCGCCCTTTGCTGCTGGCCTGTCCGAGACGGTGGCGATAGGCTGGATTCAAGGGGCTCCGCACAAATACAAGTTCACGCTCTACGACGTGAGTTTGGCATCTCCGCGAGAACTCTACAATTTGGAGGTCACCGGACAGGAAGGCAATCCTCCGCTGAGCCGGGGAACACTCCAGATTTCAGACAATCCCTGCCTCATTCCGGCCGGAGGCACTACCTGCACGACAACAATCACCTGGACCACGGCTGCAGACGCCGTCAATGCCATCCTTTATGTTCAGGATGTCGCTGCGGGACATTCACCCTCAGCTGTCGAGCAAGGTGGATCGGGAAGCGTGGAGGTGAATTGGATTCAGGGCCCCCCGCATCGCTACGTGTTCACGCTATTCGAAATCACTGCCACTGGCCAGACTCCCATCGCAGCCGTCGAAGTGACCGGCAAAGAAGAAACAAAGCCAAGCAACCGGTCGGGATCTATTTCGGCATCCGCGAATCCGTGCCTGATTCCTGCCGGAGGGACGACTTGCTCCACGGTTATCAACTGGAGCACGACAGCAGACGTGTCTGATGCTAGAGTCACCGTGACAGACGTCGGGGCCAGCGGCAGTCCCAGATTTTTTGCCAAAGGAAAGTCTGGGTCTGTGACCATTGACACGATCGAGGCGTCGCCTCATCGGTATGTCTTCACGCTTTACCAGGTGATTTCGAATCGCTTTGTCGAGCTGGCGTCGGTCGAAGTCACCGGAACTTCACAGTAGAAGGGCCACAACGGATTAAAATGCTGGGGGGAACAGCCGCACCTTGCGTTCCCTGGAGCAATTGAGGAAACGCGACGGTAACGCCGGGACGGGCGTTCCTGAGAGCGGATTTTGAGAAGACATGCTTTAATTGCGGTTGATCTAATGAAAGGAGTTCGATTTCACATGAGAAAGATCCTGGTTTTCATATTCGGCACCACCCTTATCTTGCCGGTGGCGGCCGCGGCGCAAATCAGCACGCCAAAGATTGGCGTGATGAATGTTTTGCGGGCCATTGTGGAGTGCACGGAAGGAAAGCAGGCCAACGAGGATTTCCAGAAGAAGTTCGAAGCCAGGCGCGAAGAGCTTTCCAAAAAACAGAAAGAGCTGGAAGCCCTACAGCAGCAACTGAGAAGCCAGTCGGGCACGCTGAACGACGAGACCCGCGCTGCCCTGGCGAAAAATGCTGACGTGAAAACGACGGAGCTGCAGAGGTCTCAGGAGGATTCAGAAAAGGAGTTCAACGAGCTGCGGAACCAAATCTTCAACCGGATCGGGTCCAAGTTGGCGCCGCTGGTCCAGCAGTACGCAAAAGAGAAGAACTTCACGCTGGTTCTGGATTCCTCCGCTCAGACTACTCAGTTGTCGTACATCGACCCTGCCATTGATATCACCGACGACGTCATCAAGCGTTTCGATACCCTTCAGGCTTCCAGTGGCGGTTCAACCCCCGCTTCCAAGCCGCCGGCTGCTGCTCCTCCAAAGACCCCCGCGCCGGCGGCAAAGCCTCCGGCAGCGGCTCCCAAAAAATAGATTGGAGGGGCGGCGTAGATCTTGCAGCGGATGCAACCGAAGCGGGGAGATTGGCTCTTGTACTCGGCAGGAGTTGACCTTCCCGTTTCGCTTTTGGGGGTCGCGTGCGGCTCTCGCAGCTTGAATTCAAGGACCTGCTCATGCTCATGAATGTCATTGAAATTCAGAAAATCATTCCCCATCGCTTTCCGTTTCTTCTTGTGGACGCCATTCTGGAGCTCGACCCGGCCAAGAGAATCGTTGGAATCAAGAATGTCACTGTCAACGAGCCCTTCTTCCAAGGACATTTTCCTGGAGCGCCCGTGATGCCAGGTGTGCTGATTGTGGAGGCGATGGCACAGGTGGCGGCGGTGATGGTGCTGAAAGAGCTTCCCGACAGGGAAACGAAGCTCGTCTACTTCAGCGGCATCGACCAAGCTCGTTTTCGCCAGCCTGTCGTCCCCGGAGACCAGTTGCGCATCGTCATCGAAACCATCAAGCTGCGACCCCGTCACGGCAAGCTCAAGGGAGAAGCGTTTGTCAAAGACAAGCTCGTGGCTGAAGCCGAGATTTTTTCGACCATCGTGGACCGGGGTGAATAAATGAGCATCCACCCCACCGCCGTCATCAGCGCTGATGCGTCGTTGGCTGGCGATGTCAGCCTGGGAGCCTACTCCATCGTCGGCGCAGGAGTTGTGCTGGGAGCAGGCTGCCGCGTGGACGAGCATGTCGTGATTCAAGGCCCATCGCGCATCGGCCAGCGCTGCCGTTTCTTTCCGTTCGGCTCCATCGGTCTTCCAGCCCAGGATCTGAAGTACAAGGGCGAGCCGGCCGAACTCATTGTGGGGGACGACAACATCTTTCGTGAATACGTCACGGTGCACCGGGGAACAGCCCAGGGCGGCGGGCGCACGATCCTTGGCAACCACAATTACGCTATGGCCTACAGTCACATCGCGCACGATTGTATTCTGGGAAACCACATCATCCTGGCCAATGCCGCGACCTTGGCCGGTCATGTCACCATCGCCGACCATGCCACCATCGGAGCATTTTCCGGGATCCACCAGTTCTGTAAAGTGGGACTTCACGGATTCGTGGGCGGTTACTCAGTGATTACCAAGGATGTTCTTCCCTATTCTAAGACCGTCAGCGCACGGGAAGCCGGCAATTACGGCGTGAACACCATCGGGCTGGAGCGGAATGGATTTTCGCCAGAATCGATCAAGAATATTCGCGCGGCCTTTCGTGTGATTCTGCAGTCAAAACTCAATACAGCTCAGGCGCTCGCCGCGCTCAAGCAGCGTTTTGACGGAGACCCTGACGTTCGTCCGATCATAGAGTTTATTGAGAAAAGCGAACGAGGAATTATTAAGTGATGAATGAAGCGTAATGCGTGATGAGTTTCTTCGTCGTCACGTATCACTCATCACTCATCACTCATCACTTCACATGCGTTACGGTTTAATCGCAGGCAACGGCAAATTCCCCTTTCTGGTCCTGGATGCGGCACGCAGCCAGGGAATTGACATGGTGGTCGCAGCTATTAAAGAAGAAGCCTTCGAGGAGATTGACTCTGCCGCCAACACAGTTCATTGGGTGGGACTGGGCCAGTTGGGCAAGCTGATCAGGATCTTTAAGCAGGAGGGCGTGACCCAGGCCATCATGGCAGGCCAGGTGAAACACAAGCAGATCTTCAGCTCGATTGTTCCCGACCTCAAACTCGTCAAGCTGCTCGCAAGCCTTGCCTCGAAGAACACCGACTCTTTGATTGGCGCCGTAGCCAGCATGCTTGAGGAAGAAGGCATTGCGCTGCTGGAATCTACCGCTTTTTTGAAGCCGCTGCTGCCGGAGCCGGGCACCCTCACCGTGCGCGCTCCAAATGATAGCGAAATCCGAGACATCGAGTACGGACGCAACATTGCCCGCGAAATTGCCCGGATGGATATCGGCCAGTCTGTCGTGGTGCGCGATCAAGCGTGCGTTGCGGTGGAGGCGATGGAAGGCACAGACGCTGTCATCCGGCGGGCAGCGGCGCTGGCCGGAAACCAGCCAATCACGGTAGTCAAAGTGAGCAAGCCACATCAGGACATGCGCTTCGACGTTCCAGTGGTTGGGTTGCCGACCGTTGAGCTGATGGCTGAAGCGAATGCCACAGCTCTGGCCATCGATGCGCGCAGGACCTTGCTGATCGATCGCGAAAAGCTGGTTGCTTTCGCCAACGCGCGCCAGATCAGCATCATCGCCTGCGAGCCCGACTAATCCTGGGAGGGCGGACGGCTCGTCCGCCCTCCCAGGGTAGTTCTGTATGGATAAAATCAATGTTGCCATCATAGGCGTCGGTTATCTGGGCCGGCAGCATGCCCGCATCTACTCCGAACTGGAGTCGGTCGAACTGGTGGGCGTGGTCGATAAGAACCCTGAGACGGCCGCAGCTGTTGCCAGCGAGTTCGGCACGACCGCTTACGCGGATTTTCGAAAACTGCTGGGAAAGGTGACGGCGGCCAGTCTGGCGGCCCCAACCAGCGAACACGCTTCTATTGGTTGCGAGCTGCTGCGGCAAGGAATCGACGTTTTGGTGGAGAAGCCCATCGCCTCGTCGCTGGAGGGAGCGGAAGCTCTGATTCAGACGGCGCAGGCTTATCAACGCATTCTGCAAGTAGGGCATCTGGAGCGGTTCAACCCGGCTGTTGTGGCGGCGCGCAGCATCGCGCGTCATCCCTTGTTTTTCGAAGTGCACCGCCTCGGAGTTTTCACCTCGCGAAGTCTAGATATCGACGTTGTCTTTGACTTGATGATTCACGATCTGGACGTGGTTCTCGATCTGGTGCGCTCTCCGGTGAAATCGGTGAGCGCCGTCGGGCTGCCGATCTTGAGCCACAAGATCGACATTGCCAATGCGCGCATCGAATTCGAGAGCGGCTGCGTTGCCAATCTCACAGCCAGCCGCGTCAGTACGGAAAAGGTGCGGAAGCTGCGGTTCTTTCAGCCCAGCCAGTATGTTTCTCTCGACTACACGCGGCAAGACGTCGTCGTGCTGAGCGTGAAGCCGGGCGCGGCTGACGCCCCTCCAGTGATCGCGCCGAGGAAGATCGAAACCGCTAGGGTGGAGCCCCTCAAGGCAGAGATTGAGTCCTTCCTGAATGCGGTAAAGACCAGAACAGAACCGGAAGTCACCGCCGCGAGCAGCAAGCAGGCGCTGGAGCTGGCGCAACGAGTGGTCGAACAGATTCAGGCACACACGGCATCTCTGCCGGTTTCCGTGGCCGAGAAAAGTTAGTTCCTGGGAGCGCGGACGTCTCGTCTGCCTCCTGCGCCCCGGTGGGGGCGCTTTAGCGGACAAGACGTCCGCGCTCCCAGGTTCGTCGAAGATGAAAGACGAAATCGACATTCTACGAACGCAGTTTGCCGATGAGCGCTCCTCCTACCGCCGGCGCGAAGCTTTTCTTTCTTCGGTCATTCTGCATTTGCTGCTGATCATCTTCATTCTCGTCAGTCCAAAGCTGTTTCCCAGGAGCGCGATCAGAGATCCTCGTCAGGCTGATCTCACTGACGTTGACCGCGCGAAGCAGCTGGGCTTTCTGGCTCTGCCCAAGGACTATCAGAAGTTGTTGCACAAGCCCAAGACAGCTGTTTTGTCAGAAAAAGACCGGATCGCTCAGGGCAAGGCGCCGAAGATCGATCCCAACGGTCTGCGCGCTCCCTATTCTGAAGGGAATACGAAACAACCAGAGCAATCAGCCCCGGCCGGCGCTCCACAGCCACCAGCCCAGCCGGCCGCAGCGCCACCCGCCGAGCCGGCGCCGCAACCCGTTTCTCCGCCACCTCAGGAGAACAAACAAATCGCCAAACTTCAACTGCCTCAGTCCAGCGCACAACCTCAGCGAAGCCTGCAGGACATCAGCGACGGTCTGGAAGCTCCCGGCTTTTCTGTCAAGAACTCCATCGAGCAGGCCCGGATTGCAGGCCGCTACGGGCAGGGCGGGCCGGGTGGAGATTCCCTGCGTAATTTCGACAACCGCCAGCCGAATTTTTCAGTGGAAGAACCCACCATTCTGAGCGACACGCTGGGTGTCGACTTTGGCAGTTGGCTCCGGCTCGTCTACTATCGCGTGCGCGACAACTGGTATGCCGTCATCCCTGAATTGATCCGCAGTGGCACCAAGGGGAAGGTGGTCATCATTTTCGACATTCACAACAATGGTCGCATCGACAACCTCCAGGTCGTGAAGAGCTCCGGTCTGTCTCCCTACGACCGCGCCGCGGTCTCGTCCCTCAAACTGTCCGAACCCTTTCCCACCTTTCCGCGCGCATTCAAAGGCGAGTCCATTACGCTCCAGTTTTCCTACCTGTACAACATTCGGCTGTAATCTGCCTGCAGGCTGTATCCAGGGCCGAGGAGTGAAAATTCTTATGGCCCCAGGCATTTTCTTTTCACCCAGACAAGGCAACTCCAGAAACTGCGGACGGCTTCTTATATTGGGTCAAGGAGGTGCAAACCATGTTTACACAGAACCGGATTTGGACAAGGGTGACAGCGCAGACCACGTGCTTGCTGTGTTTGATGATGACCCTCATGAGCGTACAACCACTGTGGGCTGAGCACCGCGACACAAACTGGAAGAAACAAGCTCTGATCATCGGTGGAGGAACGGCCGCGGGCGCGACGGTGGGCGCGCTGGCCGGAGGCAAGAAAGGCGCCGCTGTAGGCGCTTTGGCGGGCGGCCTTGGCGGAACCGCTTACACACTGGCCGACCGTGAGCGGGGCCATTACCGCGAACGTTCAAAGAGGAAGTCAGCCCTGATCATAGGTGGAAGCTCTGCTGCCGGCGCAGCCGTCGGTGGCGTGGCCGCCGGCGGCAAAGGCGCAGCCATTGGCGCCTTAGCGGGTGGATTGGGTGGCTTCATCTACGACCACAAAACGAATAACCGCAACTAGCACTTCAGGCTTTCCATGAGTTGCAGCAGGCAAAGCCTCTGTTCCTGGCTCCGCCTAGTCGCCCGCAGAGTCAATGCTAGCAAGCCTCGCCGCAAGAGGCGAGGCTCGCTGCGTCTTGAACCGCATTTTGGAATAAGTAGCCGGCCAGTCAGCAACATGGTGCAGAAGTATCGGACACCTGCTCGTACCACACGCCCATGCAGGCCCGCAACCTGTGGAAAGCTCAAACGATCTCGGTTCCCCGCGCCCCGCGCGGCAGAGGGCCAGGGGTGAAAGGCCGAAGAGGCGAACCAGATGCGGAAAGAAAAGCGTATGCATGGGATAGACCGCTCCCAATTGACCCCTCTCAATTGACCAATTCCTCCAATTCTTCTCCCCGATGTGATCCTGTCTGCTCCTGACCCGAGGGTTCCGCTAAAGTCTCAACGTGTGAGATAGCTAAAGCATTTGCTATTGCTTGTTGACTATCGGCTATTTGCTATTTGTGAATTGTGCCCTTCCCTCAAATAGCCAATAAAGAATAGTCAATAACTAATGGAAAATCGGCGGCGTTGCTTGACATCTGATGTGCTGTCCATTAGCATCACCGCATCATGCGTACCACAGTAGATATCGACGATGTCATCCTTCGGGATCTCAAAAGACTCCAACAAAGGGAGGGGAAGTCCCTCGGCCGCCTGATCTCCGATTTGCTCGCCCAAGCGCTACAGAAACGCAAATCGGCCAAAACCCCACCAAAGTCAGCTCGGTGGATTACAAAAGCTATGGGCTCTCGGGTTGATCTGGCAGATCGCGAGGCATTGTACCGAGCCATGGAAGGAGAACCATACCCCGTCAAGGGGCACAGACCCAGATGAGTTTTTCTCTTGATGTCAATATTCTCCTCTACGCCTCTGATACGGGCAGTCCTTATTTCGACAGGGCCAGATCTTTCGTCGAGTCGTGCATCCAGCGACAGGAGATCTTTTATTTAGGATGGTCGACGGTTATGAGCTATCTGCGCATCGCCACTCATCCCAGCGTCTTCGACCACCCATTAACCCCCAGGGAGGCCATGGCAAACATCGAGACCTTGCTCAGTTTGCCGCACGCACGGTTCCTTGCGGAAGGTGACGGCTTTTGGGAGGTCTATCGTGCCATTACTGCAGAAGTTCCGACGCGGGGAAATCTCGTGACAGACGCCCATTTGGCAGCCCTCCTGCGCCACCATGGAGTGAAAACGTTGTATACCCATGACCGGGATTTCCTGAGGTTTTCGTTCCTGGATGTGCGCGATCCCCTGCTTTCCGCCTGAAGGCGGAGCTCCGACGCTGGATCCCGGATTCAGCCGGCTTGCCAACACAC
>JAKEER010000541.1 GCA_022616615.1 Acidobacteriota bacterium | reverse complement strand
GAGTGGGAATGGCCGCTAAAACGAACAGCATGGACGAAATACTACCTCAATAGTGGAGGCAAGGCCCAATCCCTGTATGGTGACGGTCGGCTGGGCCTCTCATCCTCTGCGGCCAATGCGGCACACGATGTGTTCGTGTATGATCCAGCCCACCCCGTGGAAACTGTTGGAGGGCAGACCGAATTCCCCGCCGAGCAACGGGGGCCTCAAGATCGGCGCGGAGTCCAGCGTCGACAGGACGTTCTTGTCTATACGTCAGATCCCTTGGGAGAGACGCTGGAAATCACAGGCCCCATCGAAGTCAAGCTATACGCTTCCTCTACCGCAGTTGACACCGATTTTACGGCTACCCTGACCGAAGTGTTGCCCGATGGAAGAGCCGCTCACATCAGTGAAGGAATCGTACGCGCGGCTTTGCGAGATTCTCTGGAAAAAGAGAGTTTCTTGGAACCCGGTAAGGTGTATCCGTTCACCATAAAGGTTTGGGAGACGAGTTGGGAGTTCCAGCCTGGGAGCCGCATTCGCCTGGAGATCTCAAGCAGCAACTTTCCTCGTTTCGCCCGGAATCTGAATACCGGGGCTCCGATTGGAACGACAGCCGAAATGAAAAAAGCCACCCAGACCATCTATCACAATACCCAGCACCCTTCACATGTTCTGCTCCCAGTGATTCGTAAATGACCGGGCGTTTTTCCATAACTTAAGGCGCCGTCAAGTCAAGAGTCAGCCTCAAAGCAGCGGGCAGGCGGCCAAGTCCCCCTTAAAAAAGGGGGCAAAGGCCGCAGGCCTTTGGGGTTGTCCTGGCGTATTCGCCAACCGGAAGAACGACAACCCCCGCGCGGTTTCTGCGAAACCGCTGTCCCCCTTTGTTAAGGGGGACTTTGACGGAGTCCTGTCCCACGACTAGGGAAAGCATTCACACAGCCGATATAGAATCCTTCCCATTGGAAACATTCACCCCTTCGCCTTCGCTCACCCCCGGTTGCCTCCTCCCCAGGCGGAAGAAAACGGTTGACCTTCTAGGAAGCGAGTAGGCCTAAAGGCGTGGATATCGATCTTTGGTGTCTTGCCCGTAATGATGTCGGCTAGAGACTCTCCAATAGGCGGAGCCAGCTTGTAACCGTGTCCGCTGCCTCCAAAAAAGGCATAGTAGCCCTCCAGATCAGGCTCCGGACCTACGATTGGATGCCAATCATCGGTGATGGTGTAAATAGAGGCGTAGCCATGGTGATATTCCGCAGATTCGAGGGCGGGCAGGCGTTGGAAAAGAGACTGCTCAATGCGGCGGCGAGTCTTCAAATCCAAATTCCGGTCGTAGTTGTTGATGTCCAGAGGTTCAATTTCTTTGGGGAACCCCAGCCCTGCCAGCAGTTTGTCATTGTCGTGGGGTCGGAAATAGAATCGCAGGGTTGGATCGGAAACGACGGGTAAGCGACCAAAGTTGGCCGGCAACTGCATCACCAGATCACTTTCCCGGCTCCACCGGAGAGAGTATTTCAGGCTAGCCCAGGTGCCCACCTCGCCGCCCCAAGGACCGGCAGCATTCACAACAAGGCCTGTCTCCAAGGTTCCCTGTTTTGTTTCCACGCCGACGACCCTGCTGTTCTGAAGGCGAAGCGCGGTAGCTCCCACGCCTTCGTAAGCCACCAGTCCCCAGTCCTTGGCCCGATTGACCAAACTCTGGGTGGTGCGCACCGGATCCGTGTATCCTGACCGCGGCTCGAAGATGCCTCCCACAACGCCGTCCAGGCTCAACTGTGGCGCCAGCTCTGCAATGTCGCCGCGTGAGACCTCTTTCACCTCAACGCCATTCGATATCTCCGTTCTCAAAATCTGGTCACCCGCCACCTTCCATCCTTCGTCGAGCAGAAGCAAGAAGCCGATCTGACGAAACCCACAATCGCCGCCGAGTTCTTCCTTGTCGTTCTCAAACATCTCTACAGCTCTCTTCGCCAGCTGGACTGTTACCGGGTTCGAATAGTAAGTCCTAACATTGGCGGCTGAAGCTCCCGTGCTGACAGCAGCCAGCGTCCGTTGCTCCAGCAGAACGACCTTGCCGAATTTCCTCTTGGCCAAGAAGTGCCCGATGCTGGCGCCCATGATCCCACCACCGATGATGACTGCGTCGGCTGTCTTTTCCATGGATATTCGCTCCTCTCGCTTCTCGCCATGACTCTTCAAGAGTCTAAGAACTAGGCCTCAAATCTGTGTCGAGCAATACTACACTCAATTCTTTTTTTATACTCAGTGAATAATTATTGTTGATTTATTAAGAACCAGCTTTAAAGGTGATGCTTGTTCGGTAAAACGCAACCTGATATCACCTTGAAACACTTGATATTTTATTCTTGACATTAACTGAAGATACAATATATATATTTACTCGACAAGTAAAACATTTCAACTCAGAATTGTGTTTGCGTGCAGCATTTGTTCCATCCCAACTTCGGTCCGCCGATTAAGACACTCGCCTCCAGGAGTGTTGGGCAAGTGACTACTGCGGCTCTCGGACCTGAGATTCAGTGTTGAGTGGTCGAGTCTTTCAGGCTATTACGGCTGAGCACGGCGTATCGAGGCCCTATCACCGCGTATACATCAACGGTAAGCTCGAGCCAGCACTTGATTACACCTGGAAAGCGGATCGTGACCACCCCCCAATCAAGGCTGCCGGAGACTTCATTTTGGGGCGATATACAAGTGCCATTCCGCACTACCTGAACGGAGACCTCGCGGAGGTTCTGGTGTACGACACGATACTTTCGGAGGAGACCCGCAAGCGGATAGAGAGCTACCTCATCAGTAAATACGTGGGCCGATAGTGATCACTGACTAGCAACAGTGAACTGAGGGACATCGCGAGCTGACGTCATGTTTGCAGGGCCCCGTGCGTGGGACTGGCTGAGGGAACGACGGGTGGCGGCATCGCACAATTTTGCCTGAGGGAGACTAGCCGTGAGAACTCGACTTGTAGCCTTAGCGCTCGTCTTGGTATCGGGCGCGATGCTCGTATCAGGACTCCATGCCGAGCAACTGGTGGTTCTTGACACGGGGATTATCGAATTGAGTGAGAACTCTCATCCGGAAAACCACTTCAACTGGTCTTTCACAAAAAGACCGCCCAACAATGACTTCACACCTTATGTCAACAACGGCGGCAGCCTGCATGTTCGAGTGGAAATTGTGGAACGGCCCAGCGCGGTTCCTTACGAGTTCGCAATCTTTGTCAATGATCACAAGTCTTACGGGCACCGCCGGATCTCGGATTTGTTCAAATTCACTGAAGCGGCGAAAGGCGTCTATGAAAGCGTAATGCCCTTTGTTGAATACCCGGCTTGGGGAGGAAAACGCCAGCTGATCGACTGGAGTAAGCCTGGGGACAACGTGCAGATCATGCATGCCGCTCATTTCATAGGTGTGCCAAAACTGAAAGGAAAGCCCAACATTCCCATGGCGGATAAGAGGTATTACCCGATGAAGATTCGGGTGAGAGTCACTTTGATCCCTCCCGGTGAGATCTACAAGGGAAACATAGGTTGAGGCTGTTGTGCTTGTTCGGCAATCAATCCTAAGGATGAATCCGAAGCTTCTGAAAGTAGTCGTTAGATCATAAGCAGACACTTAGCTTTAGCCGGTTATGTAACGTTACAACGAGAGTTTTGTTGTCGTTTCGCCGACCGAGGCCTGAGAGCCCGAAGCGCCAGCGGGGGTCGGTCGCGATGCATCTCGCTGGTGATCATCCTCGCTGGCGCTTCGGGCTCTCAGTGGGCGATCTACCAGGGATATCAAGGGCGCAAGCCCTTGATTAGTTAGCTCGATGAGATGTTTAAACCTAACAGATAAAAGGAGGAGCATCATGAAACAGAGTCGTTTTTTTTTGGCCTCGATGTTGTATTTCCTGAGCTCAGTGTCTGTGGGCTTCGCTCAGGGAACGACGGCCAGCATCGTGGGCGAAGTTTACGATCCGAGCGGAGCGATTGTTCCGGGAGTGCAGATCACGGCTGTGCATGTGGACACTGGAACGGTTCGAACCGCATCGACCAACGAGGCAGGACGTTACGTATTTCGTAATCTGCAGATTGGGCGCTATACCGTGAGCGTTGAGGCGACAGGCTTCAAAAAGGCACAGGTGAGTGATATCACTTTGTTGATCGATCAGACGGCCAGCATCGATCTGCATCTTCAGGCGGGAGAGATTACCGAAACGGTGAACGTGGAGGGGTCCGTCCTGCCCTTGTTGAACACGACCACCTCTGACGTAGGCGAGGTCGTTCAAAACCAGCGCATTCTGGAACTCCCGCTTAACGAGCGGGAATTCATGATGCTGGCCCGACTGACGCCTGGTGTTACGGGAAATATCCCGGGGGCTCTGGCGGCGGCTCAAGGGGAATGGGCCGGCTTCAATGCCTCGGGGTTGCGGCACGAGTACCAGATGGTCTCCTTGCATGGAATCATTAATCTCGGTCCCCAGAATAACTCTTTAGGGGTGCGGCCTTCCGTCGATGCTATCCAGGAGTTCAAGATTCAGACGACGAACTTTTCTGCCGAACTTCCCAGCAAAGGAGGAGCCGTCGTCAACATCGCGATCAAATCTGGAACCAATGCATTTCACGGCAGCCTGTTCGAGTTCAATCGCAACTCGGCCTTTTCAGCCCGCAATTTCTTTGACCAAGGCGATCCCAAGGTGTTGAACCAGAACCAGTTTGGTGGGACGGTAGGGGGTCCAATTCTAAGGAACAAGACCTTTTTCTTTGCGGCGTACGAGGGTCGGCGAATTCGCCGGCCTCAAACTGACATTGGGACGGTGCCAACTCCAGAGCAGCGCCGGGGGATCTTCGATCCGGCACTGTTTGGAATTATCTACGATCCGCAGACCTGGAATCCCACCACTCAGACACGGCAGCCTTTTCCCGGCAACAGGATTCCAGCCGAGCGGATCAATCCGGTGTCTCAGAAAATGCTAGATTTCATTTCCTTACCGAACAGACCGGGCGGGGTCAACAATATCGCCAGGGCTGTCTCATTCGCAACCACCCTGGACGTCCTAAACCTCCGATTCGATCACCACTTTGGGGACAAAGATATCCTCATGTTCAATCTCAACCTCAGCGACCAGACGCGTACAGAACCAGGCGCGGTTCCTCCGACTATCGCGGCGGGATTCGGTGAAGGTGTGGGCGGCTTTGTTAACACGGGAGAGCTGTCCCACTACAACATGACTTACACCCGCATCTTTTCCCCGACCGTCACCAATGAGTTTCGCGCCGGGGGATTTCGCTCTGCTGGCGGCCGTTTTGGGGCTCACATCGGAACGAATTTCGCTCGGGACATCCTGGGTATCCCGGGCTCTGAGGTGCGCAACCATCTCACCGATTTTCCCTGGTTTGCTGTTACCGGGTACAATTTGCCGAGAGAGGACATCGCTGCTAGAAGCCCTAATACCGTTTTCCAGGCGGGAGACCACCTCACCTGGATCCGCGGAAATCACAGCTTTAAAACGGGACTCGACTTCTTTTTGGCGATGAACTGGAACGAGCAATGTCTCTGTTCTGGATTTTTTGGCTTTAGCGGCCAGTACGTGTCGGCGGGTAGGGCGGCTCCCAATGGCGATGCTTTTGCCCAGTTCCTGCTCGGTCACCCTAATCAGATGGACCGAGAACAACTCATAAGCAAGAGCTACTATTATGGCAAGGCCTACGGCCTGTACTTTCAGGATGACTGGCGGGTCACCAGCCGGCTGACGTTCAATCTGGGTGTGCGCTACGACTATGCCGGTCCCGTCCTGGAGAAGAACAACCGCATCGCTACGTTTGATAACGTTACCAAAGAAGTGCTCTACCCGCGTGGAACGGTTCTGGAGGATTGCGACCCAGTTACAGGTGTGTGCAAACCCTTCGTTCCAAGCTTCCCATTCAGATTCAGCAACGATCGCTCTCTCAACGAGAGCGACAAAGGGCTGCTGGCGCCGAGGTTTGGCTTCGCCTATGAACTGACCCCTAAGGTCGTTCTCCGATCGGCCTACGGAATCTTCACGAACAACCACCCGTTGACGCGCTACGAGCTGTTAGGGGGTTTTAACGTGCCCTTCCGTTTCACTCCCCGTATACAAACCGATCTGGACGTTCCCAATGCGAGGTTGGACATAGGCTTTCAAGGGCCAGGCTTCGTCAAAACGGGTTCTCCAATCGTGTGGGCGCCCAGGCCCACAGTGGGATGGAGGAATGCCTATGCGCAGATGTGGAATCTGGGCTTTCAGATCGGGCTCACCTCCGACACCATGCTGGATCTGGCCTATGTGGGAACCAAGGGAACCCATGCCACGGGGAGGATTCAGGAAAATCTTCCGCTTCCCGGTCCTGGAATCGTTGACAGCAGGCGTCCCGTTCCTAGTGTAGGACAGGTCCAAATGTGGGTGGCTGGTCTGAACTCGCACTACCATTCTTTCCAGGCCAAGTTGAACAGACGATTTGCAAAGGGGCTGGCTCTGAATGTGGCCTACACGATGAGTAAGGCGATTGATAATAGCTCGTCAGACGTAGCCACCCTGACGGACAAACAGGAAACTATCGAGAACCCTTTCCTCATTCGCGAATCCACGCGCGCGCTATCCGGTTTTGATTTACCCCACCGATTTGTCTTCAATTACATCTGGGAATTGCCCGGTCCGCAGGCCGGGTTTCTCAAGCATCTCGCCGCAGGATGGCAGATGACCGGAATCTGGAGTATGCAAAGCGGTTGGCCTTTCACGGTCGATGCTCCCAGCCGAACCAATAACGGAACAGGCAGTCGCCCCGACCGCGTCTGTGACGGCGCCTTGAGCAATCCCACCGTAGAGAAATGGTTTGATGCGAGCTGTTTTGTGACGCCAGCGATCTTCACTTATGGTAACTCGGGCAGGAATATTCTACGCACCGACGGCCCGGCAACCTTCGACGCTGGCCTATTCAAGAACTGGCGTCTACCCATGCTGGGAGAAGGAGGGAGACTTCAGTTCCGAGCGGAGTTTTTCAACCTTTTCAACCATGCCAACTTCGGGGTACCAGCAAGAAACATAGGTGCGAGAGATGTGGGTACCGTAACAACTGCCGCACCCGGTCGTGAGATCCAGTTCGGGCTCAAGGTGAACTTCTGATGCCTAACGACTAACAAGCCAAGGGGCTTCGCCCTTGATATCCCCAGTGCAGTGACCTTGAAAGCCCGAAGCGCCAGCGAGGGTAAACTGCGACTGACCCTCGCTGGCGCTTCGGGCTCTCAGACCTCGCGGAAACAAGAACAGAATTCTCGTTGTAGTGCACATAACCGGCTAACAAGCGCCATCGCGTTGCTTCGGTGCCATTTCATATTCGGACAAATCTCGCCTGAAGCCACGATCATCTTTCTGCCTCGCGGTGCTCGCAGTTTTTGGTTAAAGGAGCTACGTATTTTTCCAACTGAATTTTACACGTGAATCGCTGGGCCGTCTGAAAATCCCTGGACGGACGGGTGGCGCGCAGCGACGGCGGTCGCGTAGCGCCGGGGTGGGTTCTTGGTCCTGAACACCCACCCCGAAGCCTTCGGCTTCCGCCCCTCCCAGGGGATTTGATACGCATGGCCCGCAGTCTTGAATCAGCGCTCTCATGCGGCCTGCGGAGAAAGGCCCTGATTGGTGTGCAAAATTCAGGTTCTAACTTTATTTTGGTGTCGGCATGACTTGGCGGCTAGGTCAAGGACGTGAAGCCAGACGATGTCACTATCGACGTCTTGATATGAAACTGAGCTCTCT
>JAKEER010000540.1 GCA_022616615.1 Acidobacteriota bacterium | reverse complement strand
GTGGCTACCCATGCCCCTAGTCAGTCGTCTTGGTAGCCATGATTGACGCGCTTTCTGCGTCAATCGTGGACGAAACCGCCTTAAGTTGACATCAATGAGCACCGCGTCCCTACTAGATCAGGTTTGTACGCCCAACCGATTTTTTTCACCGCTCCCCTTGGGAGAGGGAAGCCGCGGAAAAATTGGTAAGTCGGAACCGAGATCGTTTTTTTCACAGTTCCAAAGCAGAGATTGTCACCAAATGATCTAGATCTCCATAGAACCCCCATGCAATGGCAGTTCCTCACTCAGATCCGCGACTTGCTCTTTCCGCAGGATCGCGAGCTGGGTGCCAGCTTCCAGGAAGAGATCCGGCGCGGGGCCTTGCGGGGCTTGCGCATAGCCTGCTGGATGGCTTTGCTGGCCGGACTGTTGTTCACCGCAGTTTACGGGGTTTTTCTCCCTAAGCACTTTGGGCGGCTCTTTCCATCGCTGGCTGCAATCATTGTGCTGGGACTCGGTGGAGTCTTGGCAAGCTACACGCGCTTTGGGCAAGGCAACCCGCGAGCTGTTTCGGTCGCCCTGGCGGCTTCCATCGGGACCTGTTTGATCGCGAGCCAATTGGTCCTCGGCTCGCACATCTATGGCCACTTCGGGGGACTGGTCACGATTCTCATGGTAATGGCAGCGCTCGGCACGCTGCAGCCCTTGTGGGTTCTATACAGCAGCGTCTACTTCCTCGCGCTTTTTTTGTCGGTTGGGCTGTGGCTGGATCCGACAGTTGGCTGGCCGCCTGCCGGAACCTTCGTGCTGCCGTGCGCTTCTCTGTTGGTTTCGGGGATGATAGCGGTGTGGCTTTCCGCCGCGCTGCACCGCAGCCGAACGACGGAATTCCGCTTGCGAACACAGCTTTCCCAGGCATTTAGCGACTTGCAGCAAGCTCAGGCGCAACTGCTGGCCTCGGAGAAAGCGGTGACACAAAGTCAGGTCGTGGCGGCGCTGAGCCACGAGCTCAATAATCCTTTGGCCGTCGTTGCCGGCAATCTCTCAACCCAGCAAAGGCTCTCATTGAAGTTGCAAGAGCGGCTGTCAGCCGAAAGTCTTGACCGCCCTGAAGTGGCCCGGCTGCTGTCTCTGAACGACGAGCTGAATCGAGGGTCCACGGCAGCCTCGCAACGTATGATGAGCCTGCTGGACCGCTTGCGCGAGTTCAGCCACCTGGACAAGTCTGAGACGCAGCCGGCTGATCTGAACAAGGAGCTCCTGAAGGCTCTGGAGATGGTAAAGTCAGAGATGCGCGCCTCGGTGAATGTCGAGACGCATCTGCGCCCCCTGCCAGAAATCTTGTGCCAGCCACAAAAGCTCGCCATGGCCTTTGCCAGCCTGATACGGAACGCCCTGCAAGCTCTTGGCGAAAAAGGCCTGCTCCGGCTATCCACCGCGCATGTGAACCATCGTATTGAGATTTTGATCGAAGACACCGGCCGCGGCATTGATCCGGTGGACCTCAGGAACATCTTCGAGCCCAAGTTCGTCCCCCAGTCTGGAACGGTGCGAGCTTCCTGGGGCCTGGCAACTAGCCGCCAGATTTTTCTTCAGCACGGCGGCCAGCTCGAACTGCAGAGCACGCCGGCCAAAGGCACAACGGCCCGAGTGACTCTTCCAACTGAAGGCGTGCAGACTCCCGTCAAAGTCCCGTAAGTCATGCGGTGAGGCACAGCCCTTGCTGACGAGCAGGCTACTGACTTGAGCCTCGGATTGTTCGGTAGCCCGACCGTGAGCGAGGGCCGGGGACTTTGACGAGACGCCGCAAAGGGTTGCATTTCAGGTCCCAGCAGGTAGAATCTCACTCATGAAAGTCATCTCCGTCGCCGCGCCTTGCAACGGATCGGGAAAGACTTCTTTCATTCTTTCCATCCTGAAAACCTTCCCGAATACCTTCGCCTTCACGAAATTCACAACCATCTATCGCGACGAACAGTTTTGTCCTGCCAAGGATCACGACTGCGCCTGCCGCCGGCTGCAGGGAGACTACACCATCTGCACCGACGCAGAGGTGCTCTCCCAGCCCGATACGGACACAGGCAAGATTTGGCGGGCTGGCGCGCTCCAGACGCTTTGGTGCGTGGCAAAGCCGGAAGGGTACCCTGAAATGTTGCGAGAGTACGCAGCGAATTACTTGAGGGCTGGCGCGCCGCTGCTGTCGGAGGGGAGCACCGTGGTCAGATACCTGAAGCCCTGCTTGCAGGTGGCGGTCGTCAATCCTCTTCTGCCCAAGTCCTGGTGGAAGGACGATGCGGAAGAGGCTCTCCATGCGGCCACCTATGTGGTAGTCAACCGCCATCCAGCTGGGCTG
Organism: Acidobacteriota bacterium; assembly: GCA_022616615.1. GTDB lineage: Bacteria > Acidobacteriota > Terriglobia > Versatilivoradales > Versatilivoraceae > VFZK01. The sequence continues at coordinate 9,137 of JAKEER010000540.1, read as the reverse complement.
CAAACTTCAGAGGCCGCACCATCTGACGATATCGATGCCGTGTTGGAGCACCTCGGGCAAAAATGTGTGACTGGATCTATGGCGCCCCTCGACGAGTGGGACGATCAGCGCCCGTATCACGCAGTTGCCCACCTCTTGCAAGCTCGAAGCTGAGAGGGGAGCTGGGAGAAAATTCTCTTGGGCGTATGGATTTTCATCGAGTAGGGACGCGGTGCTCTTCGTCCGCTATGGGTTTCCGATTGCAGAGGCGCCGCAGCGCGATTTCGCAGCGCGACGCAGCGCGTCCCCACCCTTTTTTTTCACCGCGCCAAGCTGAGGCCGCTTCGCGCAGCCAAGCCGGCATACTGCCAGACGCCGGGAGAAAAGGTCACGCCCATCAGTCCGGCTCCTCGGTCGGTGGGAAGAACTGTGGCGGGGTGGCCGTCGACAGACGCTGCGGCACCCGACGGCCGAGGGGATAGACATAAACCTGTTTTGGGGCTCGACCCTGAGCTTGATGAGTGCGATCCATGCGGCCGCGGCCCGTCGTCATCCCCAAGGCGATCCAGTTGGCGGCCCGGTAGCAGGTGCCGGCGAAACGGCTGGCATCGACCAGCGTCTCCAGCAGCAGCGGCCGGTAGCCATAGCTGTGCTGCCAGTCGTCGGGCAGTTGGCGGGCACAGCGGGACAGAATCTGGCTGGCGAGGCCCCGCACCCGAACCCAGGGCAGAATCAGAAAGCGGCTGTTGTTGACAATAAAGGGCAGGTTGGCGGCCCGCTCGAGAGGGCTCCAGCCAATCCAACGGTCGCGCACGGCCATCTTCCAGGCCGGCGAAGACCACAGCAGGCAGGCCAGCACCCGCTCGGGACACCGCTGGGAGCGTACCAGATAGCGCAGGTTGGCGCCAACCGGCACGCGGTAGCCCAAGTAGTGATAGCGGGCGACCAGTTCCCGCCACAAGCGGCTGGCCTGGGAATCGGGCCCGACCCGCTCCAGCACGAGGGGCGCGAACTGGCCGACCGAGCCTTGCAATTCCGGTTGTGGATCACTGGCCGAGCTGATGACAACGCGTTGAGGACCTTTCGGTCCGCATCGTCGCAAGGCCGGCAGTTCCAGCAGCCCTTGTTGCTGAAGCCGCTCCAGCAGTCGACGGCCCTCGTGGATCTTGAGTTGTCCGTTCGGACGCTGCCAGGCGAGCAACTCGCAAACGGTCGCCGCCAGCTCTTCGATTCCCAGCGGTGCACAGTCGGTGACGATTTGTCGAATCAGCTGCAGCTCCGAGGGCGTGAAAGCACGTCCGCAGAAGGTTATCGAGGCAGCGGTCAAGGCATCCAGCATCGGCGTATTTTCTTCTTCCTTCTGTACCAACTCTATACTACAGAAGAAATCGCCTCTTGTCCCGCAAAAAAACAGATCGGATCGAACAACAGCTGGCTAGCCTTCACCCCCCATAACTGAGGCATTACGAAAAAGGGGAAATTTTCATTGACTGGAAAAACATCGTCAGTATCGATTTTTCCAAAAGGCCAGGAACGAGAACCGCAGGGGCGCAGCGCCTGGAGTTAGAGGGACGGTTGTCTCCGTTTGATCCGCTGAAGAATCTGCATGGGCGAGCCACTTTTTTCAAAGCCCGTTCGTGTCCCCCCACCAGTGTTTGGATCTCTTTCTGATGAATATCCGCCAGTACGACGCGATCTTTCGGCCGCTCATGATCTTTGTGATCGATATCATAACGCGTGAGGTGCTCTCGCTCCCCGACAGCCATACCCGCCGCATTACCTTTCTCATCGACGAGTTCGGCTCCCTTGCCAAGATGCCTTCTATCTTCGACTTCTTAACGATGGGACGGTCCAAGAGTTTCTGGTCCTAGCCAACCAGGACCTGGGTTCAGTGGGGAACATCTACGGACACGACCAGAAGGAAGCCTTCTTTAACAATTTCAACCTGCACCTGATCTTTCGCCTCAACGACCCAACTACGGCCGAATTCTTGAGCAGAGCCTTCGGCGAGCGCGAAGTGGTTAGAAAATTTTCAAGCAGCCAGATGAGCCCTACCGATCTTGGTGACCGCATCAGCATCAGCGAGCAGGAGAAGCTGGAGAAGATCATTCTGCCGACCCAGTTCCAAGACCTGAAAGACTTCCATACCTATCTGAAAATTGCGAACTACGGCATTACAACCATGAAAACACGGCGGAGATTTCTGCCAGCGCTCACGGATGAATTCTTGCCGCGCGACTTCGATTTGCAGAAGCTCCTTAAGGAAGCCCCTGCCGCGCCACCTACCGCTTTCGTTCCCGAAGTTCCGCAGTTCGCGCCATGAATGCAGTTGAGACTGGAGACGGGGACATTGCAAGCATCATAGGATGAAGCTGAGCGCCGACGAGAGCCGGGCGGGCGGGTCAAGATTGAAGGAATTGGTTCAGTGTTGGGTGCGTGTGCGACTGGTCGAGGGCTCTGAGGCCAAGAGAAGGGCGGCCCAACATTAGATTTAGCGATGCACCCGCCCGGACGCTTCCATTGCGCCCTGCTCCAGCTGCATGCGACAAGTAGCGGTTACTGCCCAGGATCGCTGGACATTGGCGGTTTTCTTTGCCACTCGCCTGTCCGTGCCTGTTCCGCTGGTCCTGTAGCAAGGCTCACGCCAGATTGAAAACACCGCTTTCAGGCGCTCTGTCACTCGCCCTGCCTTCTTGCAGGCCTGCACCTCACGACGGTTCGCCGTTTCCCTCGTTCCGCTGACTTGTTCATCAGCCTCGAGTGCAGGAACAAGATCCTCTTCACATTGAAAGGAGAAACTTCAATGGCAAAGCAGAATCCCGCAACTCAAGCCCAGGAACCACCCAAGGGCGGCACCACCACAAACAAGCCGGTACATCAGATCGATGGGACGTGTCCAATGTGCGATATGGCTCAATGAGACGGAAAGCGGCAAACGACACAACGTTACTGTCAGCCGGTCTTACTGCGAAGCAGAGACCTGGAAGACTTCAGACAGTTTTGGTCCGCAAGACATCCCACTGCTGGCATTAAGGCCCTCGACCAAGCTCACACCTGGAGCTGCCAATCCCAGCAGCAATCCAGCGAATAACCTCCCTGCATCGGCCCGCCCGGCCTACGCCGGGCGGGTTTCACTCACTTGTCAGAACGAGCCGAAGAGGTTAGCCATCCGATGGCAAAATGCTGTCGAGTATAAGGGCGCCCGATGCCGACTATCCATTGGCCGTGCCCGGTTTGCAACGTACTCGTCACTCTGGGAAACGGCGTTGATGTTCTTCCCTTGCGGGCTCCCGACAAGGGAGCTTACGTTTCGGTTAGACTGTCACCGCAGTGGTCCCTTTTCGATCTACGCGATATCATGGGTCGGAGGGAGAAGAATCATTTTGAGCCAGTGGCCTTTGCTCTTTGTTCCTCAATCGTTCTACGTCTTCAGCTGCGTAAAGGAAGGCATTGCCTTGTTTTTTGAAGCGAAGTTTTCTGTCGAGACGAATGTGCATCAAGTCGCAGGCGTCAAGCTTCAATGCCTGTTTCACCTCGGCACTTTTTATCCAGTGTTCTTCATTCTGTGATTTGTCCATGGTTCCTCCGGCTACTTCGTCAGCATTTACTTGAAGCACCCTTGGGTTAAATGCAATCTGGCGTCGATTTTCATCCCGCCATGAATTTGAAAGACTACCAGAAATGCCTTGAACAGATCTCCTACGGCAAACGTCTGCCGAATGCCCTTTACGCTTACCGAGATGCCAACTCCTCTTTTGGCGAGAAACTGGATTCGCTGCTGGCGACGCTGGTCAGCCGTTACGAAGTTAACCCCACTCACAATGTCATCAAGTTTCGGCTTGACGAGTTGAAAGTCTCCTTCCTTGCCTATCCCGATTTTCTCGACTGCCCCCACCCAGTCTTATGCCATTCGGTTGCTATTGATATCGTCACAGGAAAAAGCCGGGTGACTGACTACACGAACAATTTCAATCCGCCTGTTCTGCACAGGAAGGAAAGTCTGTTGCCTTCAGAGCATCCCCGCCGTGCCGAGTTCGAAGCGTTGACGCGGACTGAGGAAGCTGAGGGCCTCTATCGGGATACGACCACGATAGGCTTCAAGCTGAACTGGGAGGCTTTGTTAGCCCAGAAGCGACTCACCATCGAAGGTCACCGGCTTCATCGAAGAGAGTCCGCAATGCCCATCTCTGCGTGCCCCACGAACTCGCAAAAGGTCGAACGCCACAGAACGGCAATAACCCGCTACGGCCTCTCAAAGCCCGTCAAGACCCTACTTGAACATGGCCTCCTAGCAAATAGTTCAAGCTTTTTCGATTATGGCTGTGGCCAGGGCAGCGATGTGAAAGGACTGCAGGCCCTCGGGTATCCAGCGGATGGCTGGGATCCCGTGTTCCGTCCAGAAGTGCAACGAGTGTCGGCAGACATTGTGAACCTCGGCTACGTCTTGAATGTCATTGATGATCCAGCTGAGCGTCTCGAAGCCCTTTGCAGCGCCTATGAACTAGCACGGAGAGTTCTGATCGTTTCCACGCTCATCCAACACGCGGGCAATGAGCCCTCGGAATGTTTTCGAGATGGATTGCTCACCCGGCGCAATACATTTCAAAAGTATTTTGCACAGCAGGAACTGCACCAATACATCGAAGATGCTCTGGAAACGACAGCGGTTCCGGTGGCGCTCGGAGTCTTTTACGTTTTCCGCGACCCGATCGAACAGCAAGATTTCCTCTGTACTGGCACCCGGCGTCTCGTCGATTGGAACCAGATCAGCTCGCGCCTCGGCCTGGGTCGACCGGCCGCCCGTGCACAGCGCATTCGCGTTGACCTTTACGAAAGGAACAAGGAATTGCTGGACATCTTTTGGGCCACCATGCTGCAGCTCGGCCGTCTACCCTTGGTCGAGGAGTTTCAGCGTTCTGGCGAACTCCGCCAAAACCTCGGCTCGCTGCGCAAAGCCGAACGTCTCTTCTTGGAGAAGGGAGGAAAGGACGCATGGGAGGCAGCCCGCGAAACGCGGCGAAACGATCTTCTTGTTTACCTTGGTATGTCCAATTTCAGAGAGGCGGTTCCCCTTAGATATCTCTCAGCAAGTCTGCAGCAAGACATCCGCATCTTTTTCGGCAATTATCGGCGGGCCCTCTCGGAGGGTCGAGAGCTACTGTTTGTGGCAGGCGACCCGCGCCAGATTGAGCTTGCCAGCCGAAAGGCGCAACTCGGCTGGCAGGACGAGAGGGCACTCTATATCCATCATAGTCTGCTCGAAAAACTGCCCCCTTTGCTTCGGGTCTACGTCGGGTGTGCGTCCGTGCTTTTCGGGGATGCTACCCAGGCTGACATTATCAAACTGCACAAAGCGTCGGGCAAGGTTACCTTTCTGGTTTACGACGATTTCTTTGGCAAACCACTTCCCTCGCTTCAGCGACGCATCAAAGTCAACTTGAGAACGCGTTGGATGGAGGTTTTCGACCATACCTCATCAGATCAACTTCTCTATTTCAAAGAGAGGTTCCTGAGCGCCGATCACCCTTCACGCGAGCAACTGCAGAACTTCAGCTCTAGATTGACCCAACTCGGCATCGCCGTTACCGGAGGCTTTGAGCCAAACAAGGCTGAGCTTGAGGCCCTGCTTAAGCGACACGGCCTCAGTGAAGACCTGAATGAGCTGGGATACAGGGCAGAAATGATTGCCACGCTATCCGACGACTCCTCTCGCTGATGATCCTCATGTTCAAAACTCAGAATAATTTACCAGCGTCCATTATCGTTGACGCTAGCGGTCAACTTGCTCTATTTTAAGGCTGTTTGAGCATGGACAACTCAGCCCGGCTTCCCTGATAAATTAACCAATCGGTTGAAACTACAGCCCCTTCCAGGAGCCCGACACGGTCACGTGAAGCGCACGAGCACCGAGCGTCAAGCGTACCTGCGAATACGAAATGGCCAACACGATCTACCAGGAAATTAAGAAGTCGCTTCGCGAGCTCTATGTGGAGGACCACCGGCCGTGGCTAGTGGGGTTCAGCGGCGGTAAGGACAGCACCATGCTGGCCTCGCTCGTCTTTGACACACCCCTTTCACTACCCGCCGACAAACGCACAAAGCCAATCTCATTTGTTTGCACAGACACCCGTGTAGAAATTCCGGCCATTGTCGAAATGGTCGAAGGAACATTGGCGAGGATGCGCACGTGCTCCGCGGAGCATGACCTCCGCATCGATGTCACCCTTCTGAAACCTCCTTCAGAGCAATCGTTTTGGGTCAACATAATCGGGCGCGGGTATCCACCGCCGAACCGCACCTTTCGTTGGTGCACCCAGCGAATGAAGATCGACCCTGTCAACATCTTCGTTCAGCAGCGCTTAGGTCATTGGGGAGAAGCAATCTTACATCTCGGGGCTCGGCGGGCCGAAAGCTCAACCCGCGCCCAGACAATGGCTGGTCGTGAAACGCGCAAAGGATTGCGGCGACATCCTGATCTTCCTCGCGTGTGGGTGTCTAATCCGATTGAGTTCCTGACCACCGAAGAGGTCTGGGCCTACTTGCTTCAAAAACCCACTCCGTGGGGCGGCGACAATCGCTCCCTATACAAGCTTTACGCAAATGCAAGCAACGGCGAATGTCCGATCCAAATTGATACTAGCACGCCAAGCTGTGGCAACAGCCGGTTCGGTTGCTGGACGTGCACCGTCGTCGAACGAGACAAAGCTAGCGAAGGACTCCTTGCTAGTGGCGATGAGCGCATGGAAAAGCTAATCGAATTCAGGGAGACACTCCTCTACTTTCGTGACCCAGGTAATGGCAAACGCGACATGAAGAGGATGAATGGCAACGAAGGGCCGGGACCACTCAACATCGCTGCCCGCCGCGAGTTGCTACGACGGCTGCTGGCCTTGCAGGAAGAAGTGGGCTTGCAGCTCATCAGCCCTGAGGAACTATTGTTGATTCAGCAACTATGGAAGGCGGCCCGTGACCCTGACGACGGGAGAGGTGTCGCCCGAATCGTCAACAAACAACGAGGTGTCATCATGAACACCGATCTGAACGAACTAAATCGACTGCGAGATTTAGAGGAGGATGTGGCTCGCGAGAAGGGCATCGATCCCGAGATGTTGCGCCGGATGCTGGCCAAGGTGGAGGAATACAGTGAGAGCCATCGTGCTCACGGACTTCCGGACGATCTGCTCAACATCCTAAAAGATGATCTTGAGAAGCAGGCAGACTGGAGCAAAAGACTAAGATGCCCGAAGTCTTTATAGATTCTATGACCCTTGAAAATTTTGGTCCGTTCTATGACGAGCACACACTGAATTTCGGTAGCCTAGATGGACGTTGCGGCATTCTGATCGGGGGAAAGAACGGCGCTGGCAAGACCCATCTTCTGCGAGCACTCTATTTGGCCGTTGTGGGGGAAAGCGGCGTCGGCGACTTGAAACGAGTTGAGACGGGCTCGGATGCAACACGCTTCCTTTTTGACAGGTCACTCAACCGACGTGCCCAGGCTGAAGGCCAAGATACAGTCCGCCTAAAGGTTGAAGTTTCACTTCGAGACGAAAAGAGTGGTGGTAGCCGCAAGGTCGAATTGGTGCGCGAAATCAGGCACCGCATCAACTCTCCACCCGTTTGGCGGTCTTATGCTCAACGTTCGGACACCCCCAGAAAAATCGAAGATGAGCAGGTCATTCAAAAACTGCGAGATGCTTTCTTGCCTCGCCATCTGGCACGCTTCTTCTTCTTCGATGCCGAGCGCAGTCAAAGCATCAACTTAGCGCAGCAGGATATCGTCGAGGGCGTAAGCCGAATCCTTGGGTTGTGGACCTATGGTGAATTGGAGAATGACCTGCGTCAATTGATACACAATAAGATTCCTCGAGTCTTCAATTCGACAAGCAGTTCTGACCCGGCAACCAAGCTCGCAGACCTGTCCGCTGATGTGCTCCGTGCCGAAGGGCATCTAAGAGCACGACGTAAGGAGCAGGAAAGCCTTGAACGGGATATTCATGAAGTCGAAGCCGAATTACTAGAAGTCGAAGATGACTTGAAGACACTTGGCGCGGTTGATCCTGAGGAACTGCAAGGTGCGCAGGAACGGCGCAACGAACTCACCAAAATCAAAGCCGCGCTCGAGGCAAAACTCACCGGGGCTTGGGAGTTGGCAATTCCCGTTTCCTTATTGGGTGCTTACCGCAAAGAACTCCATCAATATTTAGTCTCGGAAGAGCGGCGCCGAGAATGGGAAGGGGCAAAATCCACCGTCGAACCGAAGATTCCTCAAGTCAAACAAGATGTCTTCAGCAACGTCCCGGCAGAGTTTGAGCTTCAACCAGCGGTCGAGGCCTTCTACGTGACTCGATTGCAGGATGCATTGCATCGACTGTTTCATCCACCTCCTGAAGGAATGCCAGCTCGGATCTTTGTCGCGGACCGAACCGACACCAGTGCACAAATCCGCGCCCGGCTGATGACTACAGCTGGTTCTCTGGACGACTTAGTAGATATGTGCCATAGCATTGAGCGCTTGGACGCCGAATTGCGTGAACTGGACCAGAAGCTCAAGCAAATACAGCAGAACACTGCAGCCTTTAAGCGTGGAACAGAGTTGCATGAGAAACGCGGTGAATTACTTTCGAAGCGCCAGCAAATCAACAAGCGCCTTTCCGAACTAAATGCGGAGATCTCACGCCTTGATGTAGAGCTTGTCGAATTGAAGCGGCAAGAAACCAATCAGACGGAAATTGTTGAGCAAGCAGAAAAGGGCGAAAGCTTGGCTTCGCTGGCGGCACGCTATCGGGAGGCTGCCGGCGAAATTCGGAGTCGCGCAGCTATCCGAATGCGGAAGAAGATTTCCGAAGTTGTTGGCGATCTCTGGGTGGACATCAGCGAGCGGAAACGGGAGTTCCTCGGGATGGATTTTGACAGCGGCTGGCAGTGCTTGCTCGTTCGCAGTGACGGAAAACGCGTCACATGGGAGGAAACCAATACGTAGTTGTTTACCGCATCCGAGCGTATCCGTGGGCGGGCACTGGCGCGGCGGCCCGCTGGCGCGCTTTAGCTGAGGCGGGATCGGTGGGATGCGATCCGATCAGGGTGACTGAGAGACCGGGATGATGTCGAGGATCATCGGCTGGCGGGATCGGAGCAGTTGCGTGAAACGCTGGAAG
>JAKEER010000539.1 GCA_022616615.1 Acidobacteriota bacterium | reverse complement strand
TGTTATTCTCAACGCCCGGCCTCGTCCGGCGGTGTATCGACAGGACCCTGCAAGAACCGAAGTCCTTGGCATGCTATGAGTTCAAATGCGGAAGCCCTGGCAACCTAACCAGGAGCAAATCCTTCGCTCTAACCCCAGTCCCGCCCAAGAGATTTGGTGGTCCTGGTATTCGCCAGTGTGTTGTCCATTTCATTGCAGTTGAGAAAAAACACCGACCCGTGCCCGCCCGCTCGTTGGGACACATGTTTGCTTCCAGCGCATCGTTTTTCCATCCGCCTACGATTCCTAAGTAAAAGCTATCATTAAGCTTGTGTCATCCAGCTCGCGCGGCAGGCGCAACATCCGGTTCCGCGCATCATTCATCGCCTGAGCCCGTCCCCATCCACTCGACCGCACAACTTCTTGGCTGGCCGCTTCGAAGCGGCCGGTGCCGGCGCATCATTTCTTCGACCGTTTGCTGTCCCCACGCTGGTGCACACATCACGCGCCCGGCCACGTTGAGCGGGGCCACCGCCTCCGAGATCTCACCATGGCATGTACGCAGGACTTGCGTGAACTCTCTCCAGCTTTTGCCTACTTCAATCTGCAGGTTACCAAAGTGGGCTTCGATATGGGAAGGTCAGTAGGTGAGAATTCCAGCTTCCGTCGCGGGCCCGTGCGGTTCGGGTAGGTCGCCAGCGTGTTCGAGCGATTCTTGCTTCCCGACCCTGCACCCGGATCGAGCGCACGTCTCCTTGGCTGGGAGCAGGATTGCGGCGCGGGGTATCAACGGCTCGCCATTGGCCATGTAGAAGAGTCCTATTGACCCGCTATGGTACAATGTTACAATGTAACTTGTGGCACCATGTATTTCCGACGAGGAGGAGCGTATGCGAGTGATTCGGGTCGATGATGAAGTCTGGCGTGCACTCCAGAAAAAGGCCATGCCTTTTGAGGACACTCCGAATAGCGTCCTTCGCCGAATTCTCAAGACCAACGGCCTCCGTCCCCGGAAAAGGGCTGTGAAGCGGATTCCGCGGGGAGAACGAACTCCACAGGAGGAATTCCGCCAGCCAATCCTGCGCGCTCTCTACGAAATGGGAGGTTCTGGGAAAACGGCCGAAGTGCTGGATCGCGTCGAGGGGATTTTTGGCGGCAAATTGACCAATGCCGACCGCGCCACTCTGAGCCACGGAGAGATTCGATGGCGCAATACTGCCCAGTGGGAACGTAACGTCATGGTGGATGAGGGCCTGCTCAAGAGGACTTCCTCTCGGGGAGTGTGGGAGCTAACGGAGAAAGGCATCAAGCTTGCCGAACGTGAGCTTCAGGATTCATGAGGGGCGATGCGGCGGGGGCGGTCGACCAAGCCTTGGCCCGTCGCGGTCAAGGGTGTCTGTTGCATGAGCCAATCTTAGGCGGCAACCAGAAAACCGTCCGTGCACAGTGCTCACTCAACACGCCACTCGTACTGACCCAACCGGCCGATCACCTTGTTGTTAACAAGGTCCTGAGCCAGCCACTCTTCGTCTTCTTGGGGAATGGAGAAGCGCGAGATCGGCTCTAACCGAACTTCGACCTGTCGTCCCTCGCCAGGCTTCACAAGGAGGGCCCTTATCGTGCCCACTTCCTTAATGATGCCGCCTTCGTGGATGTAGAAAACCACTTGCAAATTCTTGGGCTTTGCTGCCTCTTCAATCGCCTCCCAGAGCTTCACGACTTCGGCCAGGACGGGTTGAACCTGCTCGCCAGGCACCCGGTAGATTTCGCCACCGTAGGTGGACACGGAGAGCCACACCGTCTCCGGTGAGCAAGTCGCCATTTGCTGGACGACTGCTGACGGAAAGCGTGGAAGCACGAAGTGACCCTCTTTTCGTGCAGGGACGTCATGGTTCTTCTGCCCCGGAGCAACATGGCCGACCGAGCCTCTGCCGTCAGCGACGGGCACGGCGAGCGTGGCGAGCAGCGGCGTCCGCATCGTCTTGTCCGGCCCCAAGTCCCGCCCCAACGCGACTTCCTTGATATAGACTGGGACTTCCCCGGAGTTGTAAATGTCGGCGTAGAATCCATCCTGTGTGCTCAGGCCCAGGGACAAGCGGACCTGCTCCTTCTTGGCTTCCTCACGTTCGCCTTCAAGCAACTTCTTGATTTCGACTGGCGTCCCCATCCTGGCGATGTCGTCTGGGGACGCGATGGCGGTTGTCGTACCTTGCCGGTAGTAGACGACCTGCTTCTTTAGCCTGCCGTAGTCCTTGTTCAAGTAGATCGGCCTGTCCTGCTGCGGGATCGTGATGACGCCGACCTGTTTGCCCTCGAACGGATAGGCCCGATACGAGAACGCGACCGGGCGATTCGTCTTGGAGTTCACGAACTGTTGAAGATCATTCTCCGGGATGTGGTGGCTCACTTCAACGACCGTGCTCCTTCCGCCCTGGACCTCGTCGACGCCGATGAGGATATACGCCTCGGCGTGCCGCCAGCCATTGGCGAAGGCGAGGATGTCCTTGAGCAGTTCGCTCTTGTCCTCGTTGGAGGCACCGGCGAAGAGGTACTGGTCCCGCTTGTAGTCGAGAGAGGAGCTTTCCCCTTCGTGCAACAACTGCTCCATCAGCCTGTCGTTCATTTCGTGGCTTCTCCCCTTGAACCTTCCCGCGGGCCGTTGTACAATTATTACAACGGAACGTTGAGTTGTCAACGCGGCATAGAAAGGAGGCTTTGGTCCAAATCGCACCAGCAAGGGAGAAGCGAAAATGGCAAAGGACAGTTTCGGCCAGTACTTTAAGCAGCTGCGAATCAAAACCGGAAGAACGTTGCGGGCCTTTTGCCAAGAACATGGCTACGACCCCGGGAATCTTAGCCGCCTGGAGCGAGGCCTATTGGCGCCGCCGCAGGGGGAGGAAAAGCTCTCCGAGTACGCCAAGGCCCTCGGACTGAAACGGGGTTCGGACGAGTGGTACGAGTTCTTTGACCGGGCAGCACTCGCCAAGGGAGAACTACCGAAGACGCTGCTCACCGACGAAGAAGTCCTTGAAAAGCTGCCGGTACTGTTTCGAACGCTGCGCGGCCAGCCGGTGCCGGCGGACAAACTGAAAGAGCTCATCGAAGCGATTCGACGGAGTTGAGAATGGCTGAAACAAGCATTGTTGCGCCCTATTTGCCACCGGAAAGGCTGAAAGAACGGGCGGATCAATTCCTGGCCGAGCACCATCCTGCAGCGACAATTCCCGTGCCGATTGAAGAGATTGTCGATCTTCGCTTCCAGCTGGACATTGTGCCCACGCCCGGTTTGCACGAACATTTCGGGGTGGATGCCTTCATCAGCAGCGATCTTACGACCATCAATGTCGATGAGTTCGTTTACAAGACCCGTCCCGGACGTTACCGGTTTAGTCTGGCCCATGAGATGGGCCATCTCATTCTAAATTCCGACATCTACAACAAGCTCATCTTCTCGACGATTGAAGAGTGGATCGCGGCCATGACCAACATTCCCGAAAAGGAATACGGCTGGCTCGAGTGGCAGGCGTATGAGTTCGCCGGATTGATTCTCGTGCCTACCGATCAACTCCGCGAGCGGTTCCAAAAGATGGCCGCTCACCTGAGCAGCGTTGGCTTGTCACTACAGACTGCCTCGGATGCCGCCAAGCACCGGATTGCCCAAGTGATCGCCGATGATTTCAAGGTATCCAGCCAAGCCGTGGAGAAACGCATTCAGAAAGAACGATTGTGGTCGTAGCCGCAGGACTCCAACCACCGCGGTGCCACCCAAGCAGATCGACGCCCTGGTCTGCCGCCTCTACGGCCTGGGGGCGTTGCCGGGGTGAGGGTGCGGGACGGAGCGTCCGCGCTTTCGCGCTGGCGCGCGGCGTTTCGGGCCCTGGCGTGTTTCCAGTAACCGGAGGAGACCCGCGACGGTGCCGCCGCTTTCACGCCAGAGCTCGGCACGAATCCGGCGAACCTCGGCGACCACGGGGTCTTCATCCCCTTCAGATCTCGTCTTCATTGCGCGCTTTCCGGAACCAGGTTCAGCGGCGTGGAGGTAGCTTGGCGCCCGGCGCGAAGGCCGGCTATCCCGCCCGCGGCCGGATAGATAGAATAGAGAAAATTACCGACCAGCGATTGATCAGCGATCCGCACGCCATTC
>JAKEER010000538.1 GCA_022616615.1 Acidobacteriota bacterium | reverse complement strand
GGCGGGACGCCCGCGCTCCCAGGGTGGGCTTCGCCACTCCAAAAAATGTCCAATCTCCAGCGGGGGCACAGCCCCGATAGAACGGGAGTTGAGCAGAAAGTCTGAGACTTTCCGCTCATCGGGCGGCAGAGTTTCGCCCACGATTGACGCAGAAAGCGCGTCAATCGTGGGCCCGGTCCTGCCTTAAGTTCACATCAATGCACATGGCGTCATCCGAAGAATCTACAGCGACACGCCCAGCAAGCCGCGCGTCAATTGAAAGTCACTGTTGCCTTGGAGCAGCACCTTGGGTGTGTACTGCCGCGAAGCCACGGCCAGCGCACGCTGCAGAATGGCGGCAGTCCATTGCGTGGGGCTTCCGTCCAACACGAGGTCGAGATCTTCCGAGAAGGACTGCTGAACCGAGGGCTCGGCTGAAATCTGCAGGAGAGAAACCAGCGGATGTCCCTGCATCGGTTGTTCCCCAACGCAGGCGAGAAATATCTCAATCCCAGTGGCACCCAGACCCGTCAAGGTTTCCACCCAATGGTCGGTGGGTGTCTCCATGATGTGGAATCCGGGTGTAGAAGCCTTTTGTCCGTAGGCCAGCGACGGTTCTAGAGAGGGCGTGCCGACGGTCGGTTCCAGGTAGGCGGGCGCGGAGAGCAGCGCTGAGTTGTGGGGTACAACGATGGTTCCTCCGGCCCCGGCGACGGCACGAGTCACCTCGGCCAGGCTTGAGGCCACCGCAGGCGAAAGCGGGCCTGCGACCATCAGCCCCAAGCGAAGGCTCTCTAGGCCGGCGTTTTCAGCAACCGGCGGCGGAGTGTTGGAGATGGCGGTGCGAAACCAATTCTCTATTTTTTGCAGCACGCGCTCGATGCCGCCATCCAGCTGCACGCTGGCCCAGCCAAATCCACTCATATCGATGCCTTGCTGCTCTGCCTGGTGCTTCATGTAGTCGTTATGCATCTTTTCACAGCCGTGCTCCAGCAACAGTGCAACCCGAACCAGTGGATGGCAGAGGTAACCGAGCATCGTGCGGGTGTACATCTCTTCAGTAACTCCACCCGAATGGCCGCATCCTTCGGTGTGCACCAACGAGACAAATCGTGAAATGCGCTGTTCCTTTCCCAGGCCCTTCTGGTTCAAGCGATCAGCGCTCATCCGAGCGATTTGTCCGGCGCAAAGGCTCGTCGGCAGGATCAGTGCAACCTGGTCGGTTGCCGTGCGGTCTCGCGAGCGCAACGCTTCGAATTGGCCCCCCGTACTTGCCCCATTCGCGCGAATCGGGATGCTTTGTCCTGGTGGCAGCGGCGCCTTGAGCAAGCTCTCCACCTGGCTGTGATCCGTCTGCCGCCAATTTCTCCAGATGGATGTTTGGGCATGGCCGGCCAGTTCGCCCTTGCTGCGAGTTCCGGAGGCTATCTGCAGCGTCAGTTCAAACATGCTTTTGCCGAGTTCTTCCATCGGCGTCCCATCGAGATATGCGCCGGCATTCACGTCCATCTCGCGCGACAGCAGCTCGTACCGGCGCGTGGTGTTCATGATCTTGATGGTCGGGACGTAAGGGAAATTGGTGATGGACCCATTGCCAGTAGTAAAGAAGATCATGTTTGCGCCCGCGGCAATCTGGCCGGCAACGCTCTCTAGGTCGTTGCCAGGGCTGTCCATAAAGCAGAATCCAGGCTGCAGCATGCGCTCGCCATATTCGATGACATAGTCTAAACGGACGTCGGGATGAAGCTTGTTGGCCGCTCCGATGGACTTAAGCACGATGTTGTAGAGACCGCGAAGCTTGTTTCCCCCTGAGGGGTTGCCCTCTGCCGAAGTTCCGTGCCAGCTTGCCCGTTCCTTGAAGCGCTCGATCGTTGCCAGAAATCGCCGGGCGGTCTGCAGATCCTTCACATTCTTGAGAACGTAAGATTCGGCGCCGATCAATTCGTCAGTCTCTGCCAGATTGGCAATGCCTCCATTGCGAACAATCTCTTTCGCCACCCAGGAAAGCAGCGGGTTGCTCGAGATTCCTGAGAATGCATCCGAGCCACCGCACTGCAAGCCGATCTTGAGCTCCGAGGCTGACACTTCGCTCCGGGCAATCTGGCTCACGGGTTCGAGCCAGCCTCGGACGATGTCTTCTCCCTGTTCCAGGTTTGCGTGGAACCCTCCGCGCAGAGTCAGAAACCGATGCTGGACGCTGTTCAGCGGATACTGCTGCTCTTGCATGTATTGCTCGAGCATCGCGTTGGTGAGAGGCTCGGTTCCATAGTCCACCGCCAGAACGGCTCCGACGTTGGGGTTGATGATGTACCCGGCCAGCGTCCGCAACAGCAGGTCGAGATTGTTCGGTCGCTCGGCGCCGCCACCTTCGGTGTGGGCGATTGCCACGATGCCGTCAATGTTGGGGAAAGCCCTGGCCAGACTCTTGAGCCGCGCCTCAAGTTGCTTGACGTAACTGGCGGTTCGCGACGTGGTGCCCAGCAAAACGATGCAGTTGCGTGTCCCAACACCGCGCCCGCCGCTGCGCGGGTAACCGAGAAAGCTTCTTGGCGTGGTATGCAGCGGCACCTGAACTCCCGGCCGAAAGCGGGATTCATCAAAACGATAGGGTTCAATGTGGTCTTCGAAGTTTGGTTCGGCCGGCAGCTCAAAATCAATCGACCGATCGCGCAGTGCTGCTAGGATCGACGCATTACAAGCATAGGCACCCGGCGCGATGTCTCGAATGGCGAGACCAAAAGGCAGGCCCCATGAAAGTAGAGTGGCCGCGCTGGGAATCGGCTGAACGGCGAACCGGTGGCCTTCCAGCACCGTGTTGTCCAATTCGAACGCTGCGCCGCCGGAGACGACCTTCGTTCCTATTTCTAGCCGGCGTATCGCGATGGCAAGGTTATCGCCGGGACTGGGGATTCTGCCGATATCGTTGAGTTGAAAAGAAGCTGGCATACTTCAGATTTTCCCGTTTGAAAGTAGATGTCGCGGGAGAAATTGCTGGTGCGCTGCTAAAGCAGCCGTAGAGTCGTCGCAACATGGGAAATCTTAACAGATGCGCCTGCGGAAAGCGACCGGAGGGTCCGGCGGGCGGGTCCGGAAATCCCCTTTGACAAAGGGGGACAGCGGCTTCGCAGAAACTGCGCGGGATTGTCGTACCTCCGGTTTACGAATCTCTCAAGACAACCCCCAAGGCCTGTGGCCTTTGCCCCCTTTGTTAAGGGGGATTTGCGAACCCCGCCTGCGGCTTTCGGGCTGACTCCTGACTTTGAAGGCCCGGCGCCTCACCTCGCACTTCTACTCGCTGAGAGCTCCGCCGTCCGTAGGCTGGCCTCGTGCGTTTAGATATTCTTCCAGAGTCAAGCTGGTGCGTTGTTGAAAACGGTCTTCCAGCGACGGGATGTCTCCCATCGTCTCGTCCAATTCCATCCGCTCCACCCTGTGGAGCGGATAGAAGACCGTCGCAAAACCGCTCTCTTCCTCCGACCCCCAATGCTTCAGCCATTCATCAAAAGCGTTCAGGTCCAACCCGCGAATCGTGACCCCTGCCGGGGTCAAATCGAGGAGTTGCCCCCAGACCTTTTCCCGCGGACTGTGCAAAATGACCAGGACAGTCGAGTGGATTCTCATTGGAGCCTTTGGTGCGCTGGGCGGCACCACCGAGGAGGACCCGGATTTGTTCCCACGACAACGGGCACACCGCGCTTTTCGCGGCAGGGGCGGACCATCCCCGCGGAGTCCTCTCAAGACTCCACCCTGCGGCTGTCAACCCTCCGCAGAAGGGGATTCTCATAGGAGTTTTTCATGCCGCGGTGCGGCGCCACGTTCGATGAAAATATTCCCCCTAACAAAGGGGGCGGCGCGAAGCGACAGCGGTCGCGAAGCGCCAGGGGGTTGTCCGGTCGGCCTTCCCAAACCCGTTACGACAACCCCCTAAAGGCTGCGCCTTCTTTCCCCCTCTTATAAGGGGGATTTTCAGAGGAGTTTTTCATGCCGCGCGGCGGCGACCGGAAACCCGAGGCGGACGCGGAGCACCGCGTCCCTACCTTCTTAGCACCTGTGAAGAAATAAAGTGCGCAGAAGTTCCCCTCCTTGGTTAAGGAGGGG
>JAKEER010000072.1 GCA_022616615.1 Acidobacteriota bacterium | reverse complement strand
CACCTTCCAGAAGTCACCCAACGCTTTCCTGCCGAATCTGAACGGTTCCTTCCGTTTTGCGGACTTGGGAGCGCTGGGCGATAACGTCCCGAACCGGATCCAGATTGCCAGCGGGGACCCCACGCTGAACTTCCGTGAGCACCAGACGTTTCTGTACTTCAGTGACGACTGGAAGGTCGGCAATGACCTCACGTTGAATCTCGGCGTGACCTACTCTTTCTACGGTCAGCCCGCGAATCTCTTCAACCGGCTGACTGAGCGACGCGAGTCAGATCCCACAACGGCTTTCTTTGACCCCAGCCTGCCGCTTGAAATTCGCACGTTCCCCAAGATCGATGCGCCCAAGGACAGCATCGGGCCTAGTGCCGGCTTCGCTTACACCCCACGGTGGGGCGGTTGGCTCACCGGGAATGGCAAGACGGTATTGCGCGGGGGCTACCGGCTGGCGTACGATCCCGCGTTCTACAACATCTACCTGAATATCTCGACCTCCGCACCGCAGGTGCTTTTGCAAACGCTTGGCGCGGCCACATCCAGTGGCATTCCGCTGCTGCCGCAACCTTTTGGACCCGCAGTGCGCAGCCAACTGGCGAGCTTCCTGACATTGGGCGTGTTCGACCCACGCTCCTTCAACCAGACTACGATTGACCGCGAGCTCGGGCCACAGCGGGTGCATAGCTGGTCGTTCGGTGTGCAGCGGGAGATCCGGCCGAATGCGGTTCTCGAGGCTCGCTACGTCGGTAACCGGGGCACTGACCTCTTCCAATCGATCAATGGGAATCCCTTGATCGATGCCATCGCCACGGATTTCCCGAGCCTGCTGCCAGCCGGCGTTACGCCGTGTCCAGCCGCGGATGCTGTAGTTCCGTCGGCCACCGGCCGCGTCAACTGCGACCAAGGGATCGTACGTTCTCGAAACAACACGGCGACCTCCAACTACCATGGGCTGCAACTCAACTTCCGTGGCACTAACATTTGGAACCAGTTGACGGTCAACACCAGCTACACGTGGAGCAAAACCACAGACAACGCCAGCGAGATTTTTGGCACCTTTGCCGCGGGTGGCACGCTGGGTTTTTCTCAAAACCCGCTGGACTTCAGGAGAGGGGAGAGCGGTCTGTCCGGCCTTGATATTCCCCAGAACTGGACGATCGCGTTCCAGGAAGATATCCCTCTCTTCCGTTCTCAGCGGGGTCTATTGGGCAAGCTCCTAGGGGGTTGGTCTGTGTCCGGGTCTTATATCATTGCCTCCGGCCAGCCCTACACGCCGCAGCAGTTTGCCCTTAGCGCCTTTAGCGGAGCTCCCTACAACGATACGAACTTTAACCTGACGTTTGCCGGCGCCTTTGAGACCGTGCGCCCATTTCTCGGCAGCAATCAGGCTGCGGTCAGCAATGTCGGCATCTTTGCAGGCGACGCATGTGCGAATTTTGGAGTTGGCTGCGCGCAACCTTCCGGCACGCTGCTCAGCCTGAACGCCATTAATGCCACGGGAGCAGAAACCGTGGTTACTCAGAACGACGTGCGTTTCATCGTCAACGGACTGGAAGCGAACGGCATTTTCGGTACGCCGTTCGGCAATGCCGGCCGCAACATCTTGCGCAACTACCAGACCAACACCGGCAACTTCTCGCTTTTCAAAACCTCGAAGTTTGGCGAACGGGCAACCGTTCGCTGGCATGTGACCATGACTAACGTGTTTAACCACCCCAACTTCAACAGCGTAGATCCGTTCGTTGACGACGCGGGGCTAGCTGATCAGGGAACCGGCTTCGCCAATGTGCGCCTGTTCTCAGGGTCGCCGGCCAACAACTTGCCGCAGCGACGGATCCTCTTTGGCGTCCGGATCGGCCTCTAAATCCGGCGCAGTTGCCGACCACACCCAACCAGGCGCCCCGGCCTTGCAAGCCGGGGCGCCTTGCACTTTTCAAGTTCCAGCCTTCACCGCCGGGGCAAACAGAGAGAGGCTGCCCCTGCCACCCAACAAGAGTTGAGTTCCGGGAACTTTGCGTTGTCGCGGTTTGTTTTGACTTGCTAGGGAGGCTACTTCTCAGATTGATGCGGTAACCCATTGCCGGGTAGGACCGTACATTCATCTCCGGGCATGAAGACAAATATCAGGTTAGCGTCGGCTGTGATTCTTCTGGGCTTGCTGTCCTGGTTCGCGACGGGAGCTCCTGGGCAGAAGACGGCCAACGACGAGGCTCGGGCGGCCGGGCCCTCCGTTGAGTTTTTCTTTGCGGCGGTTGCTCGCGACGAGGGAGAAGCACAAAAGGCACTCTCGCAAATCGCGGCGCGGTGGCGGCCGGGCTACGCTAGTCTGCTCGTAGATCTGACACACCAAGTGTCCTGGGTTGCCCGCCAGAGGCTGGCTCACTTTCTTGGGAAGCAGACAGGGCTCTCTTACGGCGATGACTTCCGCGCGTGGAGCAAGTGGGTGTGGCGGCAGCCGTATGCTCCGCATCCGGGTTACTTGCGCTTCAAGCGAGAGCTATACTCCTACATTGATGTTCGGATGGCTCGGTTCTTTCCTGATGGTGCGCGTACCCTGATCAGACTGGATGAAATTGTGTGGGGCGGTGTCCAGGTAAACGGGATCCCGCCCCTGGATCACCCCAAGCACGTCGCGGCCAAAGATGCACGGTGGCTCGAAGACAACCATGTCGTCTTCGGGATCTACTTGAATGGCGAGGCTCGCGCTTATCCGAAGCGAATCCTAGCGTGGCATGAGCTGGCGCGCGACACTGTCGGCGGCACTGAGTTGACGATTGTCTATTGCACCCTCTGTGGGACTGTAATCCCTTACGAGAGCAACGTCGGCGGTAAACTTCGCCGGCTGGGTACCA
Organism: Acidobacteriota bacterium; assembly: GCA_022616615.1. GTDB lineage: Bacteria > Acidobacteriota > Terriglobia > Versatilivoradales > Versatilivoraceae > VFZK01. The sequence goes on along the minus strand of JAKEER010000072.1, from coordinate 2,025 downwards.
GTGGATTGCTGTATCGTTCCAATAAGCTGATGTTCGATGACGAAACCTGGAGTTTGTGGTCCACGCTCGAAGGCCGACCCGTGGTGGGGGCGTTGGCTGGTTCGGATTTGCAGTTGAGGGCCCACCCCGCGGTCACGACGACATGGGGCGAGTGGCGCGCGACACACCCTGACACCAGGGTGCTCTCGCTGGAGACTGGACATCAACGCGATTACGGCGAGGGCGTAGCTTACCGCAATTACTTCGCCACAGATGAATTGATGTTCGAAGTGTCCGGCACCGATAGCCGGTTGAAAAACAAAGCCGAAGTTCTGGTGATGCGGCTAGAGCCCCCGGGCGGCGGAAAGCCGCTCCCGACTGCAATTTCGACCGAATTGCTGCGGAAGAATCGGGTTTATCACACGGATGTGGCAGGGCGGAAACTGGTTGTGCTCACAACCGAGCAAGGCGCGAATCGGGTCTACGAGGCAGGTGAGGTGCGGCTAACACGCTACCGCGGCGACGGGCGCGTGGAGGACTCGACCGGAGGATCTTGGAAGATAAACGAGGATGCGTTGATTGCCGAGAAGCAGCAATCAACATCGTTGCCCCGCATCCCCGCGCAGCGTGCCTTTTGGTTTGGCTGGCACGCGCAGTTTCCCGACACGCTCCTGATCCGCTAACCCGTTCAGGCTCATCGACTCTCCGGTTGAACATGTCTTGCAGGATGGCAGAACGAAATGCGAAGAGGTTCGTCCAGTAAGTCTCGAGGAATTAGCAGTCACAGTTTGCTCCCAAACGGGTGCAGGCGAGGTGAAGCCTGCCAACCTTCAGGGAGGAGCCATGAACACCAGGACGGTTACTGCGATCCTGCCCGCTGCCAGGGCGGAAGTGTTTGGTTATCTTTCGCAGATCGAAAACCTGCCCCGCTGGGCTACAGAATTCTGCCGTGAACTGAAAGTCGTGAATGGCAAGCACAAGGTGGTCACGTGCGACCCGGACGCTCCGGAGCTGTTCATCGAAATCCGCTCGGATCGGTCCACGGGCGTAATCGACTTTCTTGCCGGCCCGGCGCCTGATCAGCTTTGGACCTTCCCAACCAGGGTAGTGGGACTTCCCGACGGTCAGAGCATCTACATCTTTACGACGGTCCAGATGCCGGGGCTTCCGGATGAGAAGTTCGAGCAGGAGTGCCAGTCGCTCCTCCGGGAGTTCGAGAACATTCGTCGGCGCTTCGAGCGGAAGGAGGCATCAGGGGTTTTGTGAGAGAGCGACTGGAGGAGCTGGTCGCACAGGCCAAAGCCGGTGACCGTGCCGCACTGGAGGCGGTTGTCCGCGGGATACAGGACCGCGTCTACAATCTTGCCTTACGGATGCTTTGGCATCCGCAGGATGCGGAAGACGCCGCCCAGGAAATCCTTGTGCGGATCATTACTCGCCTCGGCAGTTTCCGTGGCGAAAGCGCCTTTACGACCTGGGTATATCGTGTTGCTTGCAACTACCTCCTCACCGCGAGAAAGAGGCGTATGGAAAACGAAGAATTGACCTTCGAGCGCTTCGGGGAAGACCTTGACCGAGGTCTCTCCGAAGCCTCCGAAACGCCCACCAATGCTGAACAGGCTTTGTTCGCCGAGGAGGTCAAAGTTGGCTGCACCCATGCATGCTCCTGTGCCTCGGCCGCCACCATCGCATCGCCTTTGTCCTGGCTGAAGTGTTTGAGCTGACAGACCGCGAAGCAGCAGCGATTCTGGCCGTTTCCCCCGCGGCTTTCCGCAAGCGGCTCTCCCGCGCGCGCCAGCGACTCTACGGCTTCATGCGTCGAAACTGTGGGCTAGTGAATTCGGCAGCATCGTGTCGATGCGAGCGCCGCGTAAGCCGGGCCATTGAGCTGGGTCGGATTCAACCGGATCACCTTCTTTTTGCCGGCCATGCCCTGGCGACCCGTCACAACCCCTCGCTAATGCAGCGCGTGAAGGAGATGGAGGATCTGCACGAAGCCGCCGCTGTCTTCCGCGGCCATCCCCAGTACGCCGCTGTGCCTGCCCT
>JAKEER010000537.1 GCA_022616615.1 Acidobacteriota bacterium | reverse complement strand
TCGAAGCGCAACGCGCGGCCCGACAGTTCCATGCGGTTGAACCGGAAAACCGCCTCGTCGCCAGAACTCTTGAATCCGAATGGAATAACAAGCTCGCGGCCCTCGACCAACTTCAGCAAGACTTCCACATCGAAATTGACAAGGCACCGCTCACACTCACCGCAGCCCAGCGGGACCAAATCACGGCACTCGCCCAAGATCTCCCTGCCATCTGGCGTGCACCGTCCACTTCCCCTGAAGATAAAAAACGATTGATCCGTGTCCTCATTAAAGACGTCACCTTAACTCGCCAAAAGGAAAATGCCTCGGTTCGTATCCAAATCCATTGGAAAACAGGCGCTACTTCCCAGCTCACCGTCGACCATCCACAACCTCCCTCTCAAGCCATTCAAACACCTTCAGCCGTCATCGACTTCGTGCGCGAAAAAGCAAAAATCCTGCCCGATCGGGAAATCGGCCAGGAGCTCAACCGCCTCCGCTTCTTGAGCGGACGAAGGAAGAAGTTCCATCAAGGCATGATCAAGTGGATCCGCTACCGCTACAAAATCCCTACGGCTTGCCCCAGCGCCCCTACCTCTCAATTCCCGGGCATGCGCGGCGACAGCCGATTCTCAGCCCATGCGATCGCCAAAGAACTCGGCATCTCTATTCACCAGGTTCACTAGCTCCGACGTAAGGGAATCCTCCGCGCTAAACAGGTCGTGATGAATTCGCCGTGGTGGTTCCAAGTTACTCCTCAGGAGCTTGATCGTATTCGAGAAATGATTAATAATCCAAACAGAAATCGTATTCACAATCCCGTTTGAATGGAGGGCATCATGCCAAGACCGTCGGGATGCCCAAGGGTCTGAGCTTTCCGTTGGCTTTGGGAATGTAGACACGTCGTACCGTCGTACCGCCGAAGGCCGGTAGGTTTTGGTGCGCAACGCTTCCTGGATTTCGTCCAGAAAGTGTTCCACCCCTTCCCCCGTAGCCGCCATCTGTTCGATGGCAACCCCATCGACGCCCGGTGCTCCCCCATTGGCTTGCACCTGACGCCAGGCGGCCTCCAGCGTATCTCGCCGATAGATCCGGTCATACAAGGTATAGAACCGGAACTTCGGTTGCTGCTTGGCTTTTTGGCTCAGCTTCTGTCTCAGTTGAGAAAGGGTCTTCGGCAACCGTCGTTCACGTTCCGGTTCCGGCATCGCGTCCTTCGGCTGCCCTGGTTCCGTAGTGGGATCTGGGTCCAAGGGGCTTTCTCCTCCTCTTACAGTAGCCTGTTACTGCTCAGGCCCCTTGGCTCGACGGTCGTTACCCGCTTCCTGGCTACTATGGGCCTGTCCGACTCCCGGCCGGAGCCGCTCCCCAGGTTATTGATTCCCTCGGGGCGTTGGCAGGCTCCCCTGCCCCTCCGCCGGGTCTCCCAGGTTCCTCGGTTGATCTATCCCCGCGCGCTGTCCCCAACCACCCCGGCGAGTCCGACGGCTGCTCCTGCCCCTTGCTTCACCGCCAGTGTCAGGCTTCGTCCACGGAGTTGTCTTGGCCACTCGCAATTAGCTCCTCACGAGGTCGAATCGGTTCGCTTGCGCTACGGCTCACGGGTTCGCTTTACCAGGCCTCGCCAGAGGGGTCACCCCCTCTCACGCTGGCTCGGCTACATGCTGAATGGGCAATTACATGGTAAGCACCTCTCAGCTTACAAGATCATCCAGGCTTGGCCTGGCCCACCTCCGTGAGGAGCGCAATGTTTATAGAAAAAAATCTCTACAAGCTTCCTTTAATAAATCCGGCTCCAGTGGAGCGGCATGTGTCAGCCTGTCTTGTGTTTACGTCATCCACGACCGAAACGTGCCGCTCCGCTGGAGCGGGGAAATGTTGGCCACTCGTTATTCTAGAAACATTTGGCCCCTAGTGGGGGGCCAGGAAACGGAACTGAAATGCGACTCAGGATAAGATCGACAGGCATCAAACAAAAAAACCGGCGGAAAGAACTCTCGCCGGTTTTTTGACAGTATCAGATTGGCCTACCAGTGGAATTTCAAGGCGAACTGCATGATGCGTGAGGGGATGCCGAATACACCCTGCTCACCGCCTTCGTAACCCGCCTGATATCCCTTGGTGGTGGTGATCCGTCCGAAGGACGAGGGGTTTGAAGGATCGCTACGTGGACTGCTGAAGTGAGCTCGATTGAATGCATTAAACATTTCCCAGCGGAACTGTATCCGGTAGCGTTCCTTGAATGGGAAATTCTTGGAAATGCCCAGATCGGCAACGTTGGTCTTGTCGCCGCGCAGCACATGTCTCGGTGAATTGCCAAAAGTCCCAGGGGCATTGGGTGCGAAGGCAGAAAGGTTCATATAATTCAGCAGCCAATCGGATTTTTTGCCCTGGTGACTGATGATTGGTTGCCCGGTCAGGTCGGCACGGTCGCCGTAGACTTGGGCCAGGGAGTTATTGCCCCCGAAGCCCCCGGAGATGGAGAAAGGATCTCCGGACTGGAGGCGATAGATTCCGCTGAATTGCCAATCGCCCAGCACTCCTTTAATGAATTTGCTATACGACTTAAGGCTCGGAGTCTGGTATACCCAAAAGTTCGTCCAGATGTGCGGGTAATTGATGTCGGAAAGACCCCTGTTAAAACGAGAATTAAACGGGTTGGGGAGTTGCTTTCCGAACAGGCCTGCAGCTGATGTTCCTGAATCGATACTTTTCGAGTAGGCGTAGTTCGACGTAAATTGCAGGCCATGCGAGAACTTCTTGTCAAAAGTTAGTTGCAGCGCATTGTAGGATGCAGTGACCCAGGAAACATTCTCGAGTATGCTCCCGAAATTCGGCTCATATAGGGCTCTTGCCCCTTTGGCACTATAAAAACCTGGGTTGCGCTCAACGAAATTCGGAAGATGATAAGCCTCGCTTCCAATGTAAGCCGCTCGCACAAGGATGTCGTTTTTGAACTGGTGTTCTATGGAGAAGTTCCAGGTTTGCACTTTTCCTATGCGGAAATCGCGTGAGAAGACCCCCTGGACGAGCGCGGGCAAAACGAACTGGACATCGCTACCGGGAGCATGGTCTGACGAAGCGAAGGGCGGGAACGGACTCTTGAATCCAGTGGGCGAGTAAACGCTCCATGGGTCCTCGAAGGGAATAGGCTTACCCACCAGCGGATCGGTAGCCGATACGTAGAACGACGGGGAGAAGGGAGGGGTGTCCGCGGCCGAATTGTAATTGGAGAGGGCCAGCGGCGCTATGAACAGGCCGAAAGCTGACCGAATTGAAGTGTTCGGCAAAGCCTTTGGTTGCCAGGCAACCGAGACTCTCGGCGAAAAGTTGGCTGCCTCACTAGGGGCACCATTACCCGGTATTCCGGCATCGCCGGGATAAACCAATCCCAACGGCGCGTTAGGATAGCGCGTACTTTGCTGGCCGGGATTAAATACCGCGATTCGCCCCTTAGATACTCCATAGGGGTAGTAAGGTTCCCAGCGTAATCCTACGCCGAGGGTGAGGTTGGGCTTCAGCCGAATCGTATCCTGCCCATAGCCTGCCCACGAGGTGCCCGTGATCCTGTCGAACGAACCAGCCCCCTGCCAGAAGGCTGAAGCCTTGCCGGTTAAAAAATCTGAGAACCAGGACTTGGTGATGCTCCCGTAGAAAGAAAAGATTGGGTCCGCCAGCCAGTCTGAACCAAGATCCCAGGACTGCCGCAACACGTCGACGCCAGCCACAATTAGATGCTTGCCCTTAGTCCAGGTGACTGAATCGGAAATCGAGATGTTATGCCGCTTGATGTAGTTGGTTTGCGCACTCGCCAAAAATCCATTTGTCTCCAACACGAGATTTGGCGCGGTGGTTGGGTACTCTTCCACATTGACACCGAAGCATTTGAAGCAGACCGGCCCTCCATCCTTAGTCTCAAAACCCGGCACGCTACCGGTGTTGAGGCGATTGTAGGAGAACACCAGGTTGTGGATAAGGTTGGGCCGAATGGTGTACAGCCAATTTCCTGCGTAATTCTGATATCGGGCCGTCCACGATCGGGTCGCCAACAGGATATTCCCACCGCCGCCATCCTTGGCGTGCGAAAAGTCGTCGAAGAACACTCGTCCGCTGATGTGATGCTTGGGGCTCAAGTACCAATCTAGCTTGAGGGTGAACTCACGGTAGTCGTTTTTTCTTACAGCGCCTGCCAACGCGACCAATCCCGAGGGATCATCCGTCCGCGGCAGCACCTCTTCAAACTTCTTGGCGATTGGACTGAATTTGTTGGCCCAATGGGCAGGCGAAAAGATGTTTCCAGGAACAGGCAGTCCGGTATCCGGATCGGTTATCTGAGTTCCCGGCAGTAGGTCGCTAAAGTCTCCCTGCAGCATCTTGTTGTTGGGAACGTAGGCGGAACCACTATTGACCCTCCGATGATCCTTCGTCCCTTGATAGTTTCCGAAAATAAACAATTTATCGCGGAGGATGTTTCCGCCGGCAGAAGCTCCGAACTGGTTGCGCTTGAGATTGTCACGGCTGTGCGCAAAGAAATCTCGAGCATTAAAGGCGTCGTTGCGAATGAACTCGAACGCATCGCCGTGCCATTCTTTAGAGCCCGATCGCGTCACAATGCTTACGACGGCTCCCGGCGAAAAGCCATACTGCGCGTCAAAGTTATTGGTGATAACGCGAAATTCCTGGGTCGCATCGGAGTTAGGGAAAGGCGCGGCGTTGCTCTGGTAGTTGTCCATGTTATTGCTGCCATCGAGCATGTAGTAGGTGCTGCCCTGGCGACCGCCATTAACAGAGGCTGCGGTCTCTGCCGGGAACGTGGTGAAATCTTGACGCATAGCGTAACCACGCGTACTCTTAAACGCGTCAACAGCCCCAGGAGCCAAAAACACCAGCTCGGCGGGATTGCGGCCATTGATAGGAAGTTCGACGATCGCGGTCTGCTCAACGATCTGTCCGATAGCTCCGTTGGTCGTATTTATGGTTTCGGCGCCGGCGGAGACCTCGACGGTCTGAGTGACTTCACCGACAGCCAGCGAAAAATACACCGTCGCCTTCTCATCGGCAGTGATCTTTACATTCGACCGAGTCTCGGTCTTAAATCCGGGACGGCTGCAGGTTACGGAAAAGGTCCCCACTGGCAAAACCGGGACCACATAGGTGCCGTTTCCGGTGCTGCTGACTTCCCGAGTTTGCCCAGTCACGACGTCGGTAACCACAATTTTGGCGTCCGGAACCACCGCACCCGTCTGTTCTGTCACTGTCCCCGCAATCGACGCCCGCCCTCCTTGACCGAATCCGGGCTGGATTCCGATGCCGAAGAGCGCGACGAGTGCTAGAGCCAAGCTCAAGAAGCACCTTCTCTGCAAAATTGATTGCCGCATAATCATCATCTCCTTAATCATCATCTCCTTATCTCCTTTTCAAAATTATGTGCTGGTCGCTGCCACAGATGTTCGTGGAAACAATTTTCAGAATGACTCCGTGCTCGCACTTCCGGCTGCCCAGAGCAAGCTTCGGATAATCGATGCTCTGGATTTCAACTTCACCGGGTTTCATATAAGCGACACCCCGATTGCTGGCCATGGATGATTCCTCCTTATTTTGTGGAAAGAATCGAGAATGGAAAATGAATCGCCAGGGTCCAATTGCCCCAGGCGCTGATCCCTGAAAGGGATCAATATGAATAGACGGGAGCAAGCGCTGCTTGCGCCGCCCCCCGGCAGGTGTGGACTCTCAAGCGACCCTGAAGGGGTCGAACAGAATGTGGTTCCCACTGAACATCTGTGTTCGACCCCTCCGGGGTCGAAAGTCCCTTCGGAGACCAACCCGGGGGCAGCGCAAACAACGCTTGCCCCCGGCTATTCATGTTTTGGCCCTTCGGGCCACAAAAGCAAATCACCTCCGAAGCCCTGGCAAACAAAGACACCCGAGGAACCTTAACCAAACAACTTCAACAACGGATTTCCCTTCACCAACTCCCTGGGCTGATTCAAATCGTTCAGTATTTCCATTCCCGGATCGATTCCAAGCGCATAGTAAATCGTGGCTACCAGATCCGTCGGGTGTACCGGATCCTCAAGCGGAGACGATCCCGTATCGTCCGATTTACCGTACAACGTCCCGCGCTTGACACCCGCGCCAGCAATGACACCGGTGTAACAGTAGGGCCAGTGGTCACGGCCATCCGGCGCGTTCGAGTTCCCGGAGGTGCTGACGCCCAGCCGAGGTGAGCGTCCGAACTCGCCCACGGCGACCAGAAGCGTGTCTTCGAACAAGCCGCGCTGATCCATGTCTTCAATCAGCGCTGACAGGGCCTTGTCCAGAACAGGGCAGTGAAGGTTCTTCAGCGGACCGAAATTGGCGGCGTGTGTGTCCCAAGCGTCCACTTCCGGATTCCCATTTGCCACGGCCGGCCAGTTCAATTGCACAAAGCGCGTGCCGGCTTCAATCAGACGTCGCGCCAGCAGCGCCCCTTGGCCAAAAGTTGTATGCCCGTAGCGGTCGCGCATCGCGGCCGGCTCCTTCTCCAGATTAAACGCGTCGCGAGCTTTGCCAGACAGTACCAAGTCGTACGCCTTCTCGTAGTATTCGTTCAAGGCAAAGGAACTGACCGATTTCTCCAAATCCGGCATAGAGCCGTTAACGCCCTTTAGAAGATTGAACCGGTCTTTCAATCGGTCTGGAGAAACATCGGCGCGCAAAGTGAGATCTTCGGTCTTAACCGTTTTGTTGGGGTCCTGGTAAAGGCGGTACGGGTCATAGGCTTTGCCCAGGAACCCTGCTGCGCCTCCTTTGCCGATGACGCTGCTTTCCTGCAACGGTCGCGGCATCTCAACAAACGGCAGCATCGCCTCCTTCGGTGGCTTCATTTTGGCGATGTGGCTGCCCATGTGCGGAAAGTCGCGAGGTGACGGTGGTTCGAGCTGGCCGGAAGGGGACACCTTATCGGGCGGGTACCCGGTCATCATTTGATAAATCGCGGCCGTGTGATTAAACAGCCCGACAGGCGTGTAGCTCAGCGAGCGAATCAGCGTAATCTTGTCCATCTGGTTCGCAAGCAACGGCATGGTCTCACTCACTTGAATGCCGTCCACTTTCGTCTTAATGGGCTTGAATTCGCCGCGAATGTTGGAAGGTGCGTTGGGCTTTGGATCCCAGATGTCGAGGTGGCTTGGGCCTCCCTGCAGAAAAAGCAGGATGACCGATTTGGCGTTGCCAAACGGTTTCCCGCGCTGAATGCCGCTGGCTGGATTGGCCGACGCCAGCGCCTTCAAGGACAAGAAGTGCGGCAGGCTTAAGCCGAACAACGTAGCGCCACCCACGCGCAGGAATTCCCGCCGGGTGGGTCCATCACAGCAATGAACATTTGATCCAGGAATCGAAAGCATAAGAACCTCCTTAAGTGCCAGTTGTCAGTTGTCGGTTGTCAGTTGTTCGGGCATCCAATCGTGCGTCATTCCGGCGAAAGCCGGAATCTAATGGCTCCCAACGAGACCTCTGGATTCCCGCTTTCGCGGGAATGACGCACCTTCAACTACCGATTGAACAAGAACGCGTTGCTGTTAATTAGCGCCCACATCAGATCCTGCGCCTTCTCCGCGCGATTGGGGCTCTCTGCCAGATACTTCAGACCCAACTCGAATTCCTTGGTGTCCGGTGGACGGCTGAGTGCCGCAAGGTACAACTCTTCCACCAGTTTCCTATCCGGCACCTTGCCGATGACCCAGTGCGCAATGCGCCCTTCCGGATCGGCAATGGCGTCAGACACCGTGGAACCATTGATCAGGTTCAGTGCTTGCGACAAACTGACGTCGCTGCGCCGCTCGCATTCGCACGCCGAATCGCGTTGCGGCCGGCCAAACAAATCGAGGAAGCCACCCATCCCAACGGTGGGATCGGGGAACTGCTGTGCCCTGAAATTCTGCGGCACATCCTTAAACTTCAAAGCGCTGCCGGTGGCCACGCTGATGGCGTCGAACAGTGTCTCTGCAGGCAAACGCCGCGGCAAGGCATGCGAGAAATTGACCTCGTCGCCTTGGTTCCACTCATTCGTGCGATAGGTAAGCTGGTATGTGCGGGAGTTCACGATGGTGCGAATGAGATGGCGCAAGTCGAAATTGTAGTCCGTGAAATCCTTCGTCAGTGCCCTGAGCAGCGGTTCGTTACTCGGAGGATTACCTGCACGAATGTCATCGACGGGATCGATGATGCCGCGACCAAAGAAGTAGCTCCAGATCCGGTTCGCCACGGCTTTGGCAAAGTAAGGATTGTCCTTCGAGGTGAGCCAACGAACCAGATCGTTGCGCCGGTCTCCTTCCTGGGAAAGGCCTTTCGAGTCTCCAAAGAGATACTTTGCTGGAACGATATTCCCACTCTTGGGGTGCTTGATGTTGCGCTCTTCCTCGTTTCGCTTGACGTAAACGATTTCTTCCTGGCTATCGATCCCTTCCTTGACGCCGATGGTCGAAAAGAAGGCCGCCATCTGGTAATACTGGTTCTGCGTCCACTGCTCAAACGGATGATCGTGGCATTGAGCACAAACCATCCGAATACCCAGAAAAACCTGGGTTGTGGTTTCCATCGTCACTTTGGGGTTCTTCGCAATCCGGAAAAAATTGGCCGCGGGATTTTCAAACGTGCTGCCCTGTGCGGTTAGCACTTCACGCACCCACTGGTCGTAGGGTTTGTTCTCAGCCAGGGATCGTCGAATCCAGTCGCGATACTGCCAGACGCCCTTGTCACCCACAAACTTGCGTGTGTTCTGAAACAGATCTCCCCATTTCACGGCCCAATGGTCCACGAACTCCGAACGGGCCATGAGCTTGTCGATGCAGCGACTGCGCTTCAAGCGCTGCTCGCCAGGCTCAGCCAGAAAAGCCCGAGTTTCTTCGGGTGTTGGCGGAATTCCAATGAGATCCAGATAGACGCGGCGCAAGAACTCCGCGTCCGAGGCAATCTCCGAAGGAAGGGTTTCAACCTTCTTCAACTTGGCATCGACATGACGGTCAATGTAGTTGTGCTGAGGGAGCTGCGTCCACTGGAATCCAGGACGCCCTTCGAGAACCGTGACCGGCAACGGTACAAAGCGGCCTTCGTAACGAATAAGTAATGCCGCTTCCCCGCGGCGTAGCGTGGTCAAATGCCCGTCCTGGGTGACCTCGGCGACGGTCGGCACGCTGCTGGTATAGGACGCCTCGCGTGTGACATCGCGGTCGGCACCGTCGGCATAGCGCGCGATCACTTGTATTTGCTGGGCCAGTCCGGGACGCGGCATCAGAATCTCGCCGGGCAGGACTTCGATTCTCTTAACTTGTGAGGCTTCCGGATCGCCATACAGCGTGCCCTGGGAAATCCACTGGAGCAACGTCTGATAGTAGCGGGAATCGAGATCAAAGCGCATGCCGCCGCCATGGGCAACTTGCATGGTCGGTTTTGCCAGAGCCAGGCTGCGCGGGGGGTCTACTCGATTGATCCGCCGGCCGGAGATGTCATGCACCAGCATCTCATAATCAAAATGCGGATCGTATCCGCGTAGCGAAAGTTTGAACCCGTTCTTGCCCTTGGCAGCGCCGTGACATGTTCCTGATGTGCAGCCCACTTTGTTGATGATTGGCATCACGTCGCGAACGAAACTGATTTTGGAAGGCGTCATCGTCTGGACGGTCACCGGCACTTCAGCTTGGAGTCCGCGTTCCTCGACCCGAATCCGCGATTCGCCTTCCTTCAATCCGGAAACGAAACCGTCGCTGTCAATTCGGATCCGATCATCGAGGGCAGTCAGCTTTGCGCTGCGTGAGAGATCTATCTGGCTTCCGTCAGCCAGCCGAGCCGAGATGAGGAGCCTACGTGAGTCTGTCGGTCCAGTAAGCACCAGCTTCGTGGGTTGAACCTTTAACTCGACCGCTTTGCTGGGATCGGAAGGCTTTGCCGCTGGAGCGGTACGCGAAGTTGTACCCTTTGCCATCGCAAGCTGCCGCTTTGGAGCCGATTGCTGTGCTTCAGCAACCGCAGCGCGTGGAACTGCAAACGGCAAGTAAAGAAGGATCAATAAAGCAGTGCGAACCATGAGTTGACTCCTAAAGAAACGCCCATCGAACCAAGCTTGTCTGTCGCCTACGATGATATCCGCTGTTTTGACGACGTGGAGCGGACTGTACTCTCGGTAGCGATCTATTTCAAAGCAGCAGACCCAGCCAACACGTCCAAGCTGGCCTTCAGATCGCGTATCTTGAACTCTTGGTTGTCTTTTCGGTCTATCAGACTCGCCGATGAAGACACCCGGACGCCGAAGGTTCCCGGTTGAGAGTTCGGTCCCGCAGTCAATACGAGACGGAAGCTTGTTTGATCCGCCGGAATGACTACTTCCTGCGAAGTCACTTGCTGCGGAAGATCCTCTATCTGCAATTTGACGACAGCCGCAAACCCCGGCTCTCTTTCAATTTTGCCTTTTACTTCGACGGTCTCTCCCGGGCGGATCGCGAGTTTTTCTGACATCAGTTTGAGCCCATAGCCGGGAACAATTTCAACGGTCACTGCCGGGGCCGTGATCAGCCGCTCAGACTTCATGCCGGTGATCCGGGAGGCATCCATCACAAGATCGAAGGTGGCCGGCTGAGTCGCATACGTCGTCAAAATGTGAAAGGTGCCTTCTTCCATATACTCCATACCTTCGGGGCGGCGCAGCACCCGCAGGTCTTTGATGGAAGCCGTTGGACGCGGATTCTCGACCTTGATATTTCCGCCTGCCTGAGGCCCTTTCACGAGTTTCCACGGCAGAGCATAGTCTCCACCCTGAACAATACGCACATGCTGCTTGGCTAATTCGATTTTAATTGGCACAGAGTTTGCTACCGACATCGGAAGCGCGGTGCCAAGCCACGGGGCCTTGAAGGATTTTTGTCGAAGCCCACGAATCGACTGAACCATGCCCGGAGCCAGAACCTGCTTGCGGATGGGAGAACTGGATTCCGTCGCTTCGGCCCATACGTTGAGATCGAACGGTTGATGCTTTGCACCGGGTTTTGCGGTTAGCGTCAGATATCCCAACGAAAAAGCCCGGCCGTCTTCAGGAGGATTTAACTCCGCGGGGATGTTTCCTCCTTGTTGAATCAAATCCTCCGGCAAGTCGGGAATGCTGAGTCGAATTGGACCGTCGTAACCACGGCGACCCACCAAAACTTCAATCGCCGCTGTTCCATCTTCCGGTAGATTGACGTAGGGCGTCACCAGTTCCACGGTGAAATCTGGAGGCTGTGGGAACGCCGTCAAACGATAGCCAAAGCCAGTTCCACCACGTCCAAGCAGGTCTTCCAGTGAAACGGTGACCTGATTGACATCCTTGGGAATCCTAATGCTGAGCCGGGGATCAACCTCGTTGCGGCTGGTGTCGAAACTAAATGGATTCGTTCCAGCCTCCTGTCCGAGTTCGGTGAGCGCCAGCCGTTTGTTGGTGGCCGCATCGTACACCGCCAAAACCCCGAGCAACTTCGATGCACCGAGAGACGCGGCCTCTACTTCGAAAGTCCATTGCTGACTCGGAGTGACCGCGACACGATAGCGGTCCACTTCACCAGGCCGGCCGATGCGCCCGTTCATTACCGTGGAGGCTGGCAGATCAACAGGTCTTGCAGATTCCACAACTTTTTTCTCGGGAGGCTTGCCAGCACGACTGTTCCGCGAGCCCGCCTCGGGTGAAGCCGCTTGCGGCTCAAACAACTCAGGCAAATCGCCCACGCGGAAAAAGAAAGGCAAACTGGAACTGGCAGGCAGATTGATCGGGAAATAGCTAGTTTGTTTGTCGGATGGCAAAGAAGTCTTTACCACCACCGGAGCCGCCAGACTGCCGCCGGTGAGAGAAATATCAACAGACTTGCCGCGCTGCCCGCCAAGAGGAAACATGAATTCAGCGTACGGATATGAACCAATCTTGAGGCGATAGAAATTCTGACCCTGATCGCTGTATTTGGCATCGTGAACCAGTACCAGATACTCGCCTGCCTGCGCAAACGTGAACTCGGCCCGCGCATCCACGCCAGCACCCGGAGCATCGTTATTGATAGCCAGTTCCTTTCCAGCCAGAGTCATCACGTGTACCACCGGATCGATGGCTGAACCGGCGCGGCGGGCGTCTACTTCGAACACCAAGCGCTCGCCAGTTTTCGCGCTGAAGCGATAGTAATCCTGGTCGGGCCCGACTAACGTCCCGTTGACCGTAATGGGGACCGCCAACTTCTCTGCCGTCGCAGGCGTGTCATTCGTCAACTTCTCAGTCCGATCCTTCTCCTCCTTCAGAAGAGACTCGGCTTCCACCGTCTCTGGCAGGGTTCCGACTGCAAAGAGGAGGACATTTGAAAGCCCATCTTCCGTCCTCACGCGAATGGGATACAGGCCAGGTGGAGCGTCTTCCTTTAGCTGTAGCAGAAGTGGGAGTTCACTCTCGCCTTTCTCGAGGGTCGATGACAGCCTGGAAAAAGCGCCTGGCAGAGTGGTGCTGATCTCTGCTCCTGGCGACAAGGAATCGCCAACCAAGGTCACTTTCAAAGCCTGCCCGCGCTGGGCGCCCCTCGGTTCCAGTGCCTTCAACACCGGAGGGGCGGCCGACAACCACATCGGAAACAAAGCTATACACAAAATCCCGATCAGACCACGGGGAACACAGGGACTAGATTGAAACACGCTTGATCCCTTCCTTCAGCAAAGTATTGTTGAAGTTGATGAGAAAGCCTCTCTTGAATCTGAGTAGCTTCAGATAAGTGATCACTTGAGCCAAGTGAACCGCGTTGAAATCGTCCACCGTCTTAAATTCCAGCAAGAGACCGTCCTTCACAATGATGTCAGCACGAAACCCGATGCCCAGATCGTGATCACAATATCTGACTGGGACATCTACCTGGCGCCGCGCTGGGACCTGCATCACCCGGAGCTCAACCATCGTGGCAAGCTCATAGACAGACTCAAACAAACCGGGACCCATGCGACGATGCACGTTGGTTACTGCTGTAAGATCCTTGTCAATCAGTGCCTCGTCGCAATCGATCAGAGGAGCATCCCAGTGTTCCCCGTGGTCCATTTTGCCGTCGTCTCACTTCATCGACACCGCGGATTTCTCGAGAGGCACCGGAACAAACGACTTCATCAGTTTGCCAGTTGCCGTTTCGAAAATCCGCAGCGTTCCATCGAAGCCACCCGTGGCGACCAGTTCCCCTTTGGGATGGAAGACCACTGAGTAAACCCCACCGTCGTGTCCGGCCAAAGCCGAGACCCTCTGGCCCGTGTCGGTGTCATAAATGTGCACTTCGGTGGCCGCGCCGCCCACGGCCAGCCGACGGCCGTCCGGCTGGAAAGCCAGAGCTATGATCGAACCGTCCTGCCGTTCCATCTGGCGCAACAAGGTCGATTCCTCACCAACCCGCAAAGCTCGTGGACGGTCCATTGTATAGAGGTAAGGAATGCGATCTTCACCTCCCACCAGAACCCAATCCTTGCGAGGATGACGGGCGACGGAATTGAGTTCGGCCTTCAACAAGTTGAGATTCTCCAGAAATGCTCCAGTGGCAGTTTCAGTTAGTTTTAACGCACGGTCTCTACCCACTGACACCAGCCGTTTGCCATCGAGGGAAAAGGCAGTCCCAAACACCCAATTATCATGATGGGCAAGCTTCAGCAGCTCTTTGCCTGTGTCAACCGCAAGCACCCTTATGGTGTTATCAGCGCAGCCGACAGCCAGCCTCGATCCGTCTGGCGAAAACGAAGCACCAAAGAGTGTGTCCGAAGAAACTGTTATCGAGCGTTTCAGTTCATGTGAAGCCGCGTCCCAGATCTGGACCTCACCGAACCGTGCTGGCGTGCCGCCCACCGCTGCCAGTAGCTTTCCATCCGGCGAGAAGACAATCGATTGCACTCGATCCGAAACGCCGAGGAGACGAGCGACGAGGCCGGTTCCGTCCGCGTGGTGCAAGAGCACTTCGCGATACCCGGAGACCGCCAACTGCGAGCCATCCGGTGAGTAGGCTATGGCTGTAATCAGCGGAGCCACCTGGTACGAGGCTGCCTTGCCAACTATCAGTTTCTCGCGGGCTGCTTCCGGGGTATCGTCGATTCCTCCCTCTGCAATCCACCGTCGAAACAGATCGATCTGCTCGGACGGGAGGGCTTCTCCTCCCAAAGGCATGCGCGGCTGACGGTCGCCCTTGAGGTACGCCAGGACCAGACTCTGGTCTGGTTTTCCAGCTAGAAAGGAAGGCCCGCTTTTCCCACCGCTGCGGAACCCCTCGTAGCTAGTCAACACAAGATCGGCCTGCTTTGAAGCGGGCTGGTGGCAGCCCTGGCATTGACGCTGCAAAACCGGTCGAATCTGGCGAAAGTAACTGACCTTCTCGCTCGTCACCCCGAGCTGATCCTGCGCCGCCAGACAGTCAGACGACGCGAGGATGAACAACGATAGAATAAGTAGTAAAGTACGCATTCCGAATAACGGACTAAATTCCGAAAATATATTCTGGGAGATTACACGAACTTCGTTTTCGCAGAGCTGAGTCAAATTTGCTTCTTAACTGGTGTCAGAACGATATGGCGGTAAGAAACCTTGCCCCACTCCCCTTGAAGCAAGATCGGCCCGTTGCGGCACAGCTTCCTTCTCCGCGGCGGCCCACGGTGCCCCTGCCTGGATCCATTTTTGAATCGTGTCTCTTTCATCGCCGGGCAGGGGGTCGCCAGGAGGCATTTGCCCATCGAAGATTTTGCGCACCATCAGGCTCTGGTTACGTCATATTTCCCCGGCAACAGATCGGGAATCCGATAGAAACCATCCTCAGCAGAGAAAACCGTGCGCGACACGCCGGTGCTCTCGTTGGTGGCTTTGACCTGGGCTTTGGGCACACTGGCGCCGTTGGTATCGGAGACGTGCCCTTGGATGGTGCTGGTGACCTGAGCCAATAGCGGAACCGAGGATCTCAGTATCGCTAGCACACAAACTAGGACTTGGCTTGTCCTCAGCACAGTCCCTCGCAACCCTGTATTAGATCTTTGTAGGCTTTTCATGGTTCACCACCTTTCGTTTTCGCAGAGCTGAGTCAAATTTGCTTCTTAACTGGTGTCAGAACAGCCTATTTTAACGTTGGCAGCAGCGGCCTTGGGGGCCGCCTGCTGCAAGACCTCAACACTAAGTGAATACGCCTGATAGTACGGGGTCTGTTCTTTGACAAGACCTGGTACAACGAGAACGGCGTCGGTACCGAGCAGAACTGCGGCCTGAATCTGGCGTTCGATAATCCGGAGCGCCTGATCACGAACCTTCGGATCGGCCGATGACGGTGGACCAATGCAGTGCTGTGGAGACATTCGAAACGACCAAGCCCGTATCCTCCACTCTTCGCCGTAGTTGGACCAAAGCTGAGTCCGGAGTTTCCATTTGAAACCAAGTTGTGGCGCCGAGCCAGAGATCGACGCCGTCAAAACCGGCCTTCTTGATCAATTCAAGCCCCTCAAGTGTCCAGCCCCGGGGAATAACGTTGTCGCTGATGGATTTTTTCATGCGTTGTAGCGTAATGCCTGAACCTGAAAGGTTGGCTGCGATTCGCTACCGTTTCCCAAGCCCGTCTTTTGCCCCAGGAGCACTACTCCTCTGAGCATTCGGAAAAGAGATCAATTCGTGACCAGCTCCTGGATGACGTGGCCGTGAACGTCCGTTAATCGATTTTTCTTTCCATTATGATAAAAGGTGAGTTTTTCGTGGTCGAGCCCCAACAAATGGAGCACGCTTGCATGAAAATCGTAAATCGTGCAAACATCCTTCACCGCTCGACGGCCAAAGTCATCGGTTGCGCCATAACTGGTGCCCCCTTTGACTCCTGCCCCTAGCATCCAGACGGTAAAACCGTCAGCATTGTGATCACGCCCCAATGTGCCGGCTTGATGGATCGGCATGCGCCCGAACTCGGTAGTCCACAGTACCAAGGTATCTTCCAATAGCCCTCGTGTTTTTAGGTCCTTGATCAAACTCGCCGTAGGCCGGTCCAGAATGGCACAATGCCGCTCGTAATCTTGCTTCACAGTATTGTGCGCATCCCAGTCCAAAAGGCCGCTCACGCTGGAGGAGCGGGCACCGCAGAAAAGCTGCACGAATCGGACCCCGCGTTCAATCAGCCGTCGGGCCAGCAAACAGTTGCGTGCGTAGGCAGCCAATAACGGGTTCGAATCATCTGCCCCATAAAGGTCACGGGTGGCTTTAGTCTCTTTGCTTAGGTCGGTCGCTTCCGGAGCGGAAAGCTGCATACGCGCGGCCAGTTCGTATGCCGCGACGCGACCACCTAGCTCCGAGTTTCCAGGGTGATCAATTTCGTATCCCTGGTTCAGCAATTGCAGAAGATTTCGCGAGTCGGCTTCAGCCGACTCGCTGATCGCAGCCGGCCTTACCAAGTTTCTGATAGGCTGCGCAGCACTAAAGCTCACACCCTGATGCTGTGCCGGCAGGAAGCCTGAGCCCCAGTTGACCCCGCCGGAGGTGGGCAACCCACGAATGTCCGGGATGGCCACGAAGAACGGTAGGTTATGGTTTTCCGTTCCCAGAGCATAACTGATCCAAGCCCCCATGCTCGGGTAACCTTCGGTGGTAAAGCCGGTATTCATTTGACAACAGCCCTGCCCATGTTGATTGCTCTTGGCCGTTAAAGAATGGATGAAAGCCATGTCGTCTACCCATTCTCCCAATTGTGGCAAAAGGTCAGACACCCATTGGCCACTCTGTCCGCGCTGCCGAAATGACCAGGGGCTCTTCATCAAATTTCCGTTGCTGCTTGTGGCAGAAACTGACTTCTCTTCCCCCGGCAAGGGTTCCCCGCTACGTCTTTGTAGTTCCGGTTTGTAATCGAAGGTGTCTACCTGCGAAACACCCCCCGGACAGAATATCTGGATGACCCGCTTTGCCTTCGGGGGAAAGTGGGTCTGACCCAATGGAGGTGGGTCTTGAGCTAACAGCCCCTGCTCCTTTAACAACATGACCAATGCGATGCCTGTCAGTCCGTTACTCATTTGGCCCAGAAATTCACGACGATTCATCCAGAACGGAATTGACTCTGAGGAACAGTGAGGTTCTTTTTTCATCGTTAGCCCCCGGCGGTTTCTAAATGTGACTCCTACATGACGTAGATAAACTCATTGGCATTCAGCAGCACTCGGCAAAAGACAATCAGGCCGTGTTTCTTGATCAAATCCAACGCGGCCGCCAGTTCTGGTTTTTTCGGGGAGCGGTTCAGAGCTAACTGAAAGGCCCGTTCCACTTCAGTGCTGATGCCATCTTTCCCCGACTCTCGCGCCACCCGTTCCGCAAAAAACCGCGCCTGATCCAGCATGAATGGATTGTTAAGCAGGCTCAGTGCCTGCAGAGCCGTTGTTGTGACCACGCGCTTGGGTTCCGGAAGTGCGGAATCAGGACAGTCGAACAGTCCCAGCAGGTCGTCCCTCACTGAGCGGGCTGACTGCTGATACACCGCGCGCCGATAGGTTTGTTCGTCAAAGCTTTCCCGATAGTCGTAGGCAGCCACATTATCGACCGCATATTTATAAAGGCGGAACCCGGGGCCACCTAATTGCCGATTGAGTTTTCCGCTGACGGCCAGCACCGTATCACGGACAGCTTCCGCTTCCAGTCGTTTTGGCGGGAAACGCCAGAGGTAGCGGGAATCGCCATCAACGGAATGGAGGCTCGGGTTGTCAGCGCTGGACTGGCGGTAAGTGGCCGAAAGCATCAATTCTTTGTGCAGCGGCTTCAAGCGCCAGCCGAGGGATTGCAAACGATGAGCGAGCCAATCGAGGAGTTCCGGATGAGTTGGGCGCTCACCGTTAAAACCGAAATCGCTGGGCGTTCCTACCAGCCCTTTGCCGAAATGGTAATGCCAGATACGATTGGCAAGGACCCGGGCGGTAAGCGGGTTACGATTGTCGATAATCCACTGTGCCAGCGCCATTCTACGCTTGCCCTCCGGCGCATTCGCGTCCAATTGAAAACCAGGCAGGGTCTTTTGGAGCGCGCTTAGGTTAGCTGTCGAGATGACATCGCCTCGGTCCAGAACTTTGCCACGCTTGAGGAGATAGGTAGGCCCTTTGGGTTCAGCGAAGCTGCCGATGTAAGCAACCGGTAACTTGGGAAGCGCATCCAGATCTTTTTGCAGTTGGGTTCTCCGCTGTTTCAGCGATTGCCACTCACCTTGTTCCTCTGTCGAAAAAGCCGCTAGTAGAAAAAATTCCTCCCGATCCTCTTCGGCGTAAGGCAACCGGTCTTCCGAGTCCGTGACCTTCTCCCATCGAGTTCCATCTAAGGAAGTCTCGAAGACATATTGAGTCGGGACACGATCCAAGTCCTCGCCCGTAACGTTGAGCCTATCGCGCGACCAGGTAATGCGTGAAATGACTTCAATCTTGGGGAACTGCAGAGTCACCTCTCCTGTCCCGGCTTGGCCCGAAATCCAAATTGCATCAAACTTCCCATCGTTCACGAATTCTTGTTTGTAAAGTGAGGACTCCATCCCAGTGGCATGTTTGGAGCTCTGTACGGTCGCTCTTGTGCCGTGGGATGCCAGTGCCACGTTGACCGGATTGGGCCGGTCTCTCCACACCTCCAACTCATCGAGCGCTGGTTCTTTGTTTTTCATTGTTGCCAGGATCGTCATGCGGACAAAACGAGCCGACACAGCAGGGAACGTCTCTTCATTTCCTTTGGCATCAATCGCTGGACGGTAGTGCTTTGTAATCGCGTCCCTACGTTGTTCCACGCGAGGCTGCGCCTGGGTTTTCAGGGCTGCCATCCGCTGTTTTATTTGCTCTAATTCTTCGAGAATCGGTTTTTCCTGAGCTTTGTGCCTTTCTTTCTCCTTGAGAGTAGCAAGTTCTCGCTCCCCGTGTTGTACTCCTGCAAAGACTGATTGCATCCGATAGTAGTCTGCCTGGGGAATTGGATCGTACTTGTGATCGTGGCAGCGGGCACATTGGACAGTGAGACCCAGGAAAGCATTACCCGTGGCAAGAACCATGTCATCCAGGTCGGCGGCACGCTGCACCAATTTTTCCTCAAGGATCTTGGTCGAGACATTATCGTGAGTGCCGGCCACCAAGAAGCCCGTTGCGACTTCGACATCAGGGCTATTAGGAGCAATTTGATCGCCCGCCAATTGTTCCAGAACCATCTGTGTAAATGGCTTATCCTCGTTAAAGGACCGGATCATGTAATCCCGGAAAGGCCAGGCACGATCCCGCAGATGATTTTGCTCGTAGCCCGTACTCTCGCCGAACCGGATGACATCGAGCCAATGTCGTCCCCATCTTTCGCCATAGTGCGGCGAGGCAAGTAGTCGATCAATCAGCTTTTCGTAAGCGTTAGGACTCTTGTCTTCCACAAAGGCTTTTACTTCCTCAGGTGAGGGGGGAAGCCCGAGCAGATCAAAAGTTGCCCGACGAATATAAGTCCTTCGGTCTGCCGGGGAATTAGGTTGAAGGCCTTTCTCCTGCAGCTTCGCATAGATAAAACGATCGATAGGGGAGGCGGACCACTCACGTGGAAGGCCTTTTGGGTCGGGTTCAGGGTCATTGCGTAGGGGCTGTAACGACCACCAGTCTAAACCAGCCCGAGGCTGCGGAGTAACACCAGATTTGCTGGATGCGTCCGCCCAGGGGGCACCTGCTTCGACCCATTTGCGAACAATTTCCCTTTCTTGGCTGGGCAAGGGGTCGCCAGGAGGCATTTTCCCATCGAGTATCTTGCGCATCATCAGACTCTCGTCGGGCCGGTTAGGTACAAGAGCAGGTCCGCTCTTTCCTCCTTTGACTGCGGCTTCCCGAGTGGCGAAAATAAGATCAGCCGTCTTCAACTGCTCGTTGTGGCAGGGCAGACAACGTTTCTGGATAACAGCCCTAGCGCTCGTTTCCAGATCAGAAGGCTCCTGAGCCTGGGCGTCAAGAGAATTGAAGAAGAGAAATAAGAAAACCAACATTCTTTTCATAAGGACCAGCCCTCGTGGGCTTAAGCGGGACACGGCTCGGCCTCCGTCACAAATTGAAGTTCAGTGCCACTGCCTCCAGTCTGCGGCTCACGTTGCCGCCTCCGTCTTCTCACTCCAAATGTTCTTGCCCGCTTGGAGCCCCAACTTGTTGACGGCGTAGTGGCTCTGGATGTCTGTGAGGTTTACCAATAGTTCAAAGGGCTCGCCGGCCAACATTTTCTCCAAGTCGTCGTATTGCTTCGGTACCCTGTGCTGAGCCGCCGCTTTCTGCGCTCGGTCGGGAACGCGATCGCACACGCTGGCGATTTCGATGTACGGACACTTCTCCATGTGCGGAAGGTATTTGGTCGAAACGGAACCGCAGCCGACAACGCCAACTTTAATCCTCTTGGCTGGCTTCACTTCCTCCTGTGTAACGGCCGACGCGGCCCGCGTTAACCCTGTGGCGGCTCCGGTTCCAACCCCGATCGTCTGCAAAATGAAGTCCCGTCGTCGCATAAAGTCTGGGCCCTCCTAGGCCCTTAGTTAGGAACCGTCCGGAAATAACTTGAGCAACTCCAGAAGCTGCTAGCAGCCTATCCAATCGGTTGCCGCAAACGCTTGCTTCGATAGTGGCCAAGCTACCATAGGTTCAAAATCAGTGTCAAGCTTTTTTTTGGGCTTTTTTTGAGCCAGT
>JAKEER010000071.1 GCA_022616615.1 Acidobacteriota bacterium | reverse complement strand
GCTGTCGCTGCGCGACCGCTGTCGCTGCGCGGCACATCCCCTCCTGATCTCAGGAGGGGAGCCAGAAAAACGTCCAGTTCGCAGATTCCCGCCTTCGCGGGAATGACACAAAGAAAAGTGAAAGACAGTCCGAATCGTGTGAAGCCCTGTTTCCATGTTCACTGAGATAAGTCATACGTGGCGCGCTCGCGGTGAGCCGGAGGAGTGTTGGTCGTTCGAGCATAAAGTTTCGTTCGACTCCAGCCGATGAGGCTGGGGACCTTAAAGCTAAATGCAGCAGCCCCCAGACACCCCATGCTCAGCGCCTTCGAGGAGAATGAATTGTTGGATTTGATGAGTGATGTCGAACTGCTTCTGAAGTACCGGAACTACTCGGAGGCTTCTGTTCGCCTGCAGCAAGTCATGGAAGAACATCCGGACTATCTGCCCGCCAAGGAGGCACTGCAAGAAGTTTACCGCCTCACCGGACAGGCTAAGCGGGCCCAGGACCTGGAGAAGGAAGTTCGCGCTCTTTCCGATCAACGTGCCAAGACACAGCTTTCGCCTGCGGCAAAAGAGGAGTACGCCAAGATCGAAAGGCGGCAGTTCGCCGAGAAAGTGGACGGACTCATTCGCATCATCTATCAGGGACAGAGCCTGGAAGAAACGTTTGAGACAACCGCAACCGAGTTGCTCAGTTTGCTAAAGGCAGACCGCTGCCTGCTGGTTTTTGCTGAAGACGCGCGGCACGGGCAGAGCGATCTCGAATGTTGTGCCAAGGATGTGGATTCTTGCCTGGATGAAGGAGTGACAGAGCTTTTGCAAGTCTGGTTCCGCGAAAACCCCCGCTTCGATAGCCCTATCGTTAGCCAACCTGCCCAGCGCGACCCTGGACTAGCCCTGTTCCGGCATCGCCTCGCCCAGCATCAGATTCACGCAATGATGGCCTATCCTCTAATCTACAAGTCTTCCTCGCTGGGTTGGCTTGTGGTGCAGCAGTGTGTTCCGTACTATTCCTGGAGCGAAGGCGATTCGACGCTCTTTTCGGTGGCCTGCGGGCATTTGGCTACGGCATTTGAGAATCTGCGTTCTTTTAGCGAACTGCAGGACCTGGCGTTTAAGGACGGCCTCACCGGGCTCTACAACCGCCACTTCCTGAAAGAACGCCTTGGAGTCGAGCTCTCCAACGCCCAGCGCTTGCAATACCCGCTCAGCCTAGCGATTCTGGATGTGGATCACTTCAAGCGCGTCAATGACACTTATGGCCATCCGGCAGGCGACGCGGTTCTGCGCAAGCTGGGATTTCTTTTGAAAACCAACGTGCGCAAAGGCTGCGTGGTAGCGCGCTGGGGTGGTGAGGAGTTTCTGGTAGTTTTTCCGAACATGGAAATGGATGTTGGGGCTTTGATCATGGAGCGCTTCCGGGAGAAGGTTGCGCAGACGATACGGGTTGCAGAGCAAGTCGTGACTATCAGCGCTGGTCTGGCACAAGCCCGATGGGACAGTGTTTCCAGCTTGGATGAGATTCAGGCGCGGCTCGTCGAAGAAGCCGATCAGAACCTTTATGCAGCCAAACGGAATGGACGGAATCAGGTTCACTGGAATCCGCTGACCGGCGCCAATCCTTCCGTGAATGTGCCACCCACAGGGGTGGCTTCAGCTTCGCCGACCCTCCAGTTGCCGTTCTAGATTCCCGTTCCTAAACAGTTCTCCGCTTACGGAAATCGGCCAGCATGTCTGCGAACGCGATCTCCATGCAGGCAGAGCGCCTCAAACTCCTCTGGTGTCGGCGGTCGCCAGTCACCGAGCAGAGAAAGGTTTTTCTTCAACTCCTTGCGATTGTCGGGAGCCATCAACGCAACGGCGACCCCTGGGTGGGAGAGAACGAAGCGATACCAATCGAGCGCCTGGGGAGCTGTGAAACGTGGCGGGTCGTCTGGCGTTGCCTGCAGGAGGCCTTTCCAGCGCAGCGCAGTGAACGTTACTAGAGGCGTCTTGAGTTCTTGGGCGACAGGGAAGAGAGATGCTTCGGCGCCTCGATGCGCAGCGTTGTACCGCACCATCAATAGGTCGAGATGGCGGCTTTTCAGAACCGCCTCCGCCAGCGATCGTTGGTGCGTCGTGAGGCCGATCATTCGCACCAACCCCTGCCGCTGGGCTTCCTTCATGGCCGGCAAGGCTCCATGTTCACCGATGATTGCCGCCCATTCCTCGCTCTGCTCCACGTAGTAAAAGGTGACTCCGTCGAGATAGTCTGTTTTGAGCTGGCCCAGAGCTATCTCTAGCTCTCTTCGGGCGCCTTCCTGATCGCGCGCTTCTAATTGAATGACAATGATGACGTCTTTGCGCTGTGGACCCAGTTCTCTGGCTGCTTCCGACATGCCGTCCTGGCGCCCGCACCAGTTCCAGTAGTTGATTCCAGCTTCAAGCGCCTGCACAACATCGTCGCGAGTCAGATGGGTGTTGCCTCGTGTGGCCAGCCCCAGGCGGCAGACGGGAGGCAGATCCTGCCGGAATACGAAGAATTGCCGCATGGTACCTCATTGAGGGGAATGAGCGCGGATGGACACTGTGTCGATCCCGCTCACACTCTGGGCTCAGGAATTTGTTGGGCGATATGAGCGGGCGAGGGATATCGCACTTTGGAAGGCCTGCCCTGTTCGACTATCTGGCGGTAAGCCTGCCGCCAGTCTGGCAGTTCCGCGGTCTCCTGGCTCCAATGGACCAGCGAAGCTTCGTCACACCAGTCCAAGAGCTTGGGCATGGCCCGGCGATGGGCTCCTGCCAGCATGAAGGAACGCATGGCCTCCTCGTTCTGCCATGCCGTAGCCGTCCAGAAGGAGCGATTCTCGTCGCGCAAGAGCTTGACGCCCAGGTTTCCGCGAGAACGGCGCGCTTGCAGAGAAGCCAGCAGCGAGTAAACCATGAACGGTAACAGGTATCGAGCCGAGCGCACGCGAAGACGTGTAATAGAAACGACCGGCATATTCGTCTACCCCGCTCAGTAGATGGCCCAGCAACCGGGTGTGACCAGCTCGAGGAGATGCCCATCAGGGTCTCGAAAATAGATGCTCTCGCCACCGCGTTCCCATCGCACTCTGCTTTCAATGGCCAGTTGATGCCGCTCCAGCCACCTTTCCCACGTTTCCAATTCGCCAGCCGGAATGGCAAAGGCCAGGTGCAACTGGCCGCCGCCGTCATGCGGTGGGATGGTTCCGCCGGAACTGACCATGGGTTTGGTTGAGCTGCCGTGCTTGAACAGCAGCAAGACTCGCTGGTCGGTGGTGCGCAAAGCGCAGAAGCGTTCGTCGCCCACCAACCTCTCGAAAGTGAAGACGTTCTGATAGAAACGAACCGACCGATCCAGGTCTTCAACGTACAAGGAAGTTTCCAGGATTCCTGTCAAATGAGGCATGAACGGCCTCCCCGCTAGGAAACGTAGCTGTAGCCGCCGAGGTAACGAGGCGGAGTTCAGCGGATCTGATGGCCAGCCGCCTCCTAACCTTGGCGGCTACTTCAATTCGGTTTGAATCGGGCTGCCAAGAGGCTTCAGTTGCTGTTCGTGCATCTCGAACCGCAATGAAAACCTGGCAGCCAGCTCTGCGTTGTGGGTCACAACGACAAGTATGGTCTGCTGTGCTTGATGCAGTTCCATAAGCAAGGAAGCGACCCCGTCAGACGATTGCCTGTCCAGATTTCCGGTAGGCTCATCGCAAAGAAGCAGAGCCGGCTGCCGGATCAGCGCGCGCGCCAGAGCCACGCGCTGTTTCTCTCCTCCGGAAAGTTCTGCCGGACGATGGTCCAGGCGGTGGCTGAGCCCTACCTGGCCGAGCAGCAGCCGGGCGCGATCCATAAAACCGTCAGCGGAGCGGGCCACCAGAGTTGGGGTCAAGACGTTCTCTAAAACAGAGCACTGCGGCAGCAGACAGTGATCCTGAAAAACAAAACCAACCTGTTGATTGCGAAATGCCGCCACGGCGCGTTCGTCCAGCCCAAAGGGATTCTGGCCATCGAGCTCTACCGTTCCCGAAGTGGGCGGTTCCAGAGCGCCCAGAATATAGAGCAACGTGCTCTTGCCACTGCCGGACGGACCCATGATGCAAGCAGCGTCTCCCCGGCGAAGTGACAGGTTGATCCCGGAAAGAATTAGGAGCGAACCCTGAGGAGTTGGATATTCCTTACGGAGGTGTTTGACCACCAGCAAGATTCGAGATCTCCTTTGAAAATCCTCCTTAGCAAAGGGGGAAAGAAGGCGCAGCCTTCAGGGGGTTGTTGTGACCGGTTTGGGAAGACCGACCTGACAACCCCCTGGCGCTTCGCGACCGCCGTCGCTTCGCGACCGCTGTCGCTTCGCGCCGCCCCTTTGTTAAGGGGGAATATTTTCATCAAGCGTGGCGCTGCCGAGCGGCATGAAAAACTCCTTTGAAAACTAAGCTCCCCTCCTCGACTGAGTTCAACTGAGGAGCACACGGCATTGGAACGGTCGAGCCCGGCTTATCTTGTGCTGACCGCTTGCTTCCCTTTGCTAAGATCCTCGGCGGCGCTCCGAAGAAGGCTTTCGTACAAAGTCATCGTCCGATCTGCCATTCGTTTCACACTGTAGTGGCGATGAACACCTTCCACGCCGCGACGTGCCAGCTCGCG
Organism: Acidobacteriota bacterium; assembly: GCA_022616615.1. Classification (GTDB taxonomy): domain Bacteria; phylum Acidobacteriota; class Terriglobia; order Versatilivoradales; family Versatilivoraceae; genus VFZK01. Next base: position 2,545 of record JAKEER010000071.1, on the reverse strand, counting down.
TGCCACATTGTCATCCGCTAAGACAGACCGGATACCTTCTGCCAGACTCCAGGCGTCCTCGGGTTCGACAAGAATACCTCCTGCGGTATTTGCCTGGATTTCCTGAAAGGACCCGCGTTTCGGTTGAACTACTGGCACGCCGCAGGCCATGGCTTCCAATACCGGCAGCCCTTTCGGATCGTCAAACGTTACCGGAACAGAAAAGACATCCAGTTGCTGCAAGAATTGAATCTTGCCCTTCCGATCGAGCACCCCATGATAGTGAAATTCGTTCTCCAGTCCCCAGGATTTCATCTTGCGCTGAAGCTCCGCGAGATAGCCTGTGTGCTCGCGCGCCAAATACCCGGCCACTTCAAGCTGCATTGGCGGTAGTTTGTGCTCCTGGCGAAGAACTCGGTAAGCCTCACAGAGAAGATGCAAGCCCTTTTCCGGAGCGACGCGTGCGAAATAGCCTACTCGCGGAAACTCTGAGCGTCCTGGCTGGCGCGCTTGAAAGCCTTCCAGGTTGAGGCCCATGGGCACGACGTGCATTTTGTTTTGCGGAATGTGCAAGAGATCTGTCATGAGCGCGGCATAGAACTCGCAATAGACCATGAACGCATCCACCGAGTTCACCTTGGCTCGCATCAACTCCAGAGCTTCACGGCGATAGTTGCCCTCAAGGTGCTCCAGGAAGAAATCCTCTCCCTGCAGCGTGACGCAGATCGGCCGGTTGAGTGCCCGGCGAATCGGTCCCGCCAGTCCGATCAGCAGAGAGTTCTGCAGATGCACGACTTCCGGCGGATTCTCCGATTGCAGCCAGTGCAACAGTTTGTCCAGTTCCTTTCGTTGATGTCCATTTTCGCCTTTAAGCATCGACACCGTCAGCCCGCCGAGAAACTCCGGATTGGGCGAAATGCCGCGCCCGGAGAACAGCTGAATGACTTTCGCAGAGTCCCACAGCCGGTCGAAGAACCACGGGGTCTTGCGAAAGAAGGGGATGTACTGTTCCAGGTAGACGCTGATGCCGCCGAAGAAGATCCGCGGCTGGCTGACATTCTTTTCGTCGGTCAAGGTTGGCGTGTAAAGCGGAAGAAGGATGACGTCGTGCCCACGCGCCATCAACTCTGTGGCCAGGGCGTTATCGAGGAGACAGCTCCCGCAATACATTCCGGCGGCGCCAGCGGTGAGATAAAGGACCTTCATTGGATTCTTGTGAGTGGCATGGAGAACTTCCTTGAGAATCGTGCTCGTCGTCGTCCTCGTTCTTGTCCTCGACCGAAAGCCGAGGACGAGGACGATGACGATCTTTTCATCGTTTGTGGAACCGAGGCGGCATGAGCGGCTCCGTTCAAAATCCCCCTTAACAAAAGGGGGAAAGAAGGCGAAGCCTTCAGGGGGTTGTCGTGATAGCGGCCAAAAACGTGAATGACAACTCCAGGCGCTCTCAGTCCGCACTGCCCCGTTTTGTCAAGGGGGACCTATTTTCATCTGTTGTCGCGGCGCGCAGCGCCATGAAAGACTCTCCTGAAAGTTCCCCTCCTTGTCCAAGGATCGGACTCCTTATTTATGGCCCAGCCCAGGGCAGGCAGGAGCCGTTGTCTCGTTTATCGTTCAGGCCAGCGCGGCAGCCACCGCCAAACCTTTGCGCAGTAATGTTCGTACGAAGAGCCGAACTTTCGCTTCAATGCCGGTTCTTCGTAAAACACGACAAACAGGTGAAACCCAGCAGCGGTCCCCGCCGCCATCAAACCCAAGGGCGGAGACTGAAAGAAGAGAGCTTCTCCCAGCAGGATACTGACAACCGCCAAATACATCGGATTTCTGACGAAGCGATAGAGCCCACGGGAGACGAAAACGACAGGCGGATCCCACACGGCAGGAGTTCCCCGGCCCGTGAAGGTGAAGTCCCACAAGCAGCTGAAGTAAAGTGCTGCACCGGCGCAAACGAGCAAGACCCCTGCCAGCCGAAGGCTCCAGGGCACCGCTGCGGCGACTGGCGCTTGCGTGGCAAGGATGAGCCAAGGAATCCACACGGTGGCGCTGCCGGAAACGCATATCGTGAAAAGCAGCGATCGAAGTGCAACGTTCATAGCCGACCAGACATCGGGTGTAAAGAGACACGAAAGTCCCGCCACAATGGTGGAGGACGCTTCCTGATTTTGGAGACCCGTTTCAAGAGTCGAACTAATCGTTTTCACCTGGCCTAGATTACATGGCTTGGCCGGAAACCGGAAGTGTGGTTTTAGACAGAGCCCCGTCAAAGTTTTTGCCCTCCCGTACAGTCGGGCTACTGCAGGGAGCGGATGCTAAGTCCTGAATTTCGCAAATATGGTGAGGTATGTTCTGCCGATCGGCTGATCGGCGCAACCCAGTGAGCGCGAGAACCATTCTGACTGCGGCTCTGCCGCCTGATGTGCGGAAAGTCTTCGACTTTCCGCTGAACTCTCATTTCATCGGGGCTGCGCCCAATAGGTGTTAAGTTAAGGACGTCGATTTTAGCCTCCACGCTGTTCATTCGCAGCGACTTAAGTCGATTCGAGAAGTGGTTTTTCTTGAGAGAGCT
>JAKEER010000536.1 GCA_022616615.1 Acidobacteriota bacterium | reverse complement strand
GCCTTTCCAACCCGCTTCCACCATGCTGGGCCACCTTCGCTCGACAATTTCCCAGCATTTATCGCCCAACGCATCGTGATTTGTCCAGAACTTTCTTTGCGGTGCAGGTTATATATTTACGTCTCCTTAGCTGAAAGCCGAACGCCGGGCAGTAGCATTTCTCAGCGATACTCAAACAGGAATCTTGGAATGTCTAATCAAAGAGGGGCTGATTCTCGGTAAGGTCAGAAAACCAGAGGGCTTTCGAGAGAGAAGTGGAAAAGATGAAAATGATGACGTCTAACGTCTGTGGCTGCTAGGGTGATTTGTGTTCTGTGTCAGCCCTCATCCGCTCAACTAGGTCGATGGACGAGTACAACCTCATTGGCTCCGTTTGTGTTGCCTTTTAGCTCCGCATGCCACTTTCGACGGGGCACACGACGCCAAATCCTCGCCTCATTGGAGGAAGCATTCAATGCCCCAACTCTGACTTCCACAAACCCTGCCACTCTCATGTTCTCAAGGTAACGTGGTAGCTGCTCTTCGGGTTTGTTAAACGCGACCATCTGAATCATGTACCCGTCGTCCCGAATAACGCGTCGGATTGCTTTAAGGGTCCGGAGGGATTTGAAGAAATAGCTGTCAGCGGCACTCTGCTTGCGACAACCGAAAGTATAGTAAGCCTCGCCTTGACCATCGACACAGCCAGCGATCCAGTAGGGTGCAGGAGTCTCATGTCGGCCATCAACCTGCCAGCGGTGGTACAAGACATGCACTCCAGGGTAAGGAGGGCTCGTCAGAACCAGTGATGGCCTGGACTTCGCATCCCCAAGGCATGACAGTTGATCAAGCGTGGAAGCATCATGGTTGAGAATAATGGCGGACCCCCCTTGCAACTTCACATGCTTCGAGAAGGAAATGAGAGCCTCCAACATTTCATGAGTCGTTGCCTGCAGTTTTTTTCGGAAGTCTTTGAGGGGAGTATGCTGTCCACGACCATCTAGGGCCCATTGACCTACGCGTAGAACTGCGCATCGAGCGAAATCCTGTGCGTTTCTAGTGGGCAGGTGGTCAATTGTCCTCAACGCGACACCAATAGCTTTTTTGACAAATCGGGCACGAGGGAGAGTGAGATTTCGAGTACCCTGGGCATCGAGGTAGGCAGCAATGCCTCTTCTCTTGGTTCGGTAGGTGAACTTCGGCACCAATCGGTCTGCCCATCGTTGTGCCGCTCTTATCTCACCGTCATCGAGTGGTGTGGTCTTCACCTTCGTGATGAAGGTGGCAAGCGAATTGAGATCGTTTCCAACTACCTTCCGTCCCCTAACCAGACTCTCCACGATGACGGTTCCACCCCCCATGTATGGATCGAGAACAATCTGACCTGGACTTGAGAAGTGCTCGATTGCTGCTGCCACAAATGTAGGCGAAAATCTGGCTGGATAACGATAGAAGTTGTGCGTCCAACCCGCCACAGGTTCTTCGTCTTGTGCACCTTCAGCCAGTAGTCCAAGGACTTCTGCAAGAGTGGTTCCATCTGAGAATCCAAGGCCTTGATCTTCTGACGGGCTACTCATCCTCTCGAACCCCGGCCTTTCTTTGATGAGCGCAGCCTCTTCGTGGTCGGGGCTTCAAGCCTGAGACTGGGCGCTTTTACAAATCGCTGTAGCGCTTCATCCACAAACCGACCCGCCACTTCGGCAGAATTTCTGCCATAGATCCCTTTTTGGGCAAGCTGTTCAAGAAGCCGCTCTGATTGGACGGAAACGGTGACCCTGATGATCTTGCTACTTACGGCATTAGCAATCTTGGACATAATTTAAGCATAATTATAGCTTAGTTATGCTGGCCACCTCAAGCGCCTAATTCGCAACTGTGAAGAGGAGTCTTTCGCACGTCTTTGGTGTCGGCTTCGTTCCGAGGGTCACGTCGCCCGCATGGCCGACCGCCCAAAGAAGCCAACAAAACTTGAAATCTGATTTGAGGAATCAATCGAATAGACGATTTTGTTCCAAGCAGAGTGGAATTGTTGACGTAACTAATTCAAAATAAGACTGATATTATTTTCTTGTCGAGTCGCATATAAGTTGTTGTACTTACGTGTAAGTTACCTGTATGATGCCTGTCTATGACACATTTAGAAAACGCCCAAAAGCTTCTCATCGATACTGAGGAGACACTGCGGAAATTCATCGAGTCGGCATTGGCCAGGCAATGCTACGGCGATGTCGCAGGAATCGCCCGAATGGCCGATGCAATTCTTCGCGCGATACGTGAGGAGCACGTCGCGGTGACGCCGCAACTCCCTGTCGCCGCAGTAGCTCCAAATAACCCAGACTCGATCATTTCTGCACAAGCGACACCCAAGACAAGCCGGAAACCTCGGCCCGCCAAACCCGAGTTCCCCCGATTCGAGGTGGATGGAGACAAGCTTGTGAAGATTGGATGGTCCAAGCGCGACAAGCGTGCATACGAACATCGTGCTCCGCGAGGCGTGGTATTCCTAACGTTCAATGCACTGGCATCCAAGGTTCAGCCCAACTCGCTTTTCACAATGGAGCAAGTGCTTCCGGTTACCGACGAAGCAGGGAATCAAATCCCGTCCTATCAAGCCTATCTTGCAATTGCATGGCTGCGTTCTGTCGGTGTAGTTCAGCGACGAGGCAAAGACGGGTACACGCTAGCGAACGGATTGCTGGAACCTTCAAATGTTGACCAGTTGTGGAACTCAGTTCCGAATAGAGGCGCTGACCAATCAGGAGATACTCGATGACAAACGAAGAAACCAAAAGTCTTGCGCTTTCGTTCCTTCGCGCCGATTCTGAAGACGAAGTGATAGCCTTGCTCAAGAAGGCCGGCTTTTGGGATCAGGAGTCCGTTTGGCGGTTAGTTGGCGACCGCGATGGAAACTTCGCAACCATAGGCAACCAGCAAAGTCGACCTGAAGCTGCGTTGGTCGAAAAAATCGTCAATTCAGTCGATGCTAGGCTAATGAATCAGTGTCTGACTCAAGGAATTGATCCAGCATCTGCAGCCGCACCTCCCACGATTCGTCACGCTGTTTCTAGGTTTTTCGAAAATCGGGAACCCAAGGGCGAATTAGGCGGCACGCTTCAGAATTGGCCTCAATCAAAGCAACTGGAGCATGCGCAATACATCACCCTTTCCGTGACTGGTGCGATGCCCCGAGCTGGGGACCCGTGCTTGACCGTTGTTGATATGGGCGAGGGGCAAACACCAGCTATGATGCCTGAGACCTTTCTTTCAATAGACCGTCAGAACAAACTCCGAATCCCCTTCGTTCAAGGGAAGTTCAACATGGGCGGCACCGGTGTGCTGAAGTTCTGTGGGCGGAATAGCCTGCAATTAATCATCACAAAAAGAAATCCCGTCATTGTTGCTGCTGAGAAAAACGTAGATCCGGGCGCTGGTCGGTGGGGGTTTACAATCGTCCGCCGTGAACGTCCGACCGAGGGAGCTGGTCATGTGAAAAATTCTGTTTTTAGCTACTTGGCTCCCGTCGCCGGCCCGCAATCGTCCCGCGGTAATGTCTTATCGTTTGACGCGCCTTCATTACCATTGATGCCTGACAAGAACCAACCTTATGAACGACCGATAAGTTGGGGGTCGACAGTCAAACTGTACCAGTACGATATGAAGGGATTCCGTAGTCACGCACTTATGAAGGGAGGTCTGCTGTCACGATTGGAGCTCTTACTCCCTGGAATCGCGTTGCCGGTGCGCGTGCACGAATGTCGCGCCTATAGGGGCGACGAGGCTCGCAGCTTCGCGAACACGCTTGTCGGCACCTTCGCCCGACTCGAAGAAAATCGGGGCGACAATCTAGAATCCGGCTACCCTACCTCTGTTCCGTTGTCGGTCCATGGCGAGGAAATGATAGCGAGAATCTACGCATTCAAGACGGACAAAGCCGAAACCTACCGGACTAACGAAGGAATCATCTTCGTGATCAACGGCCAAACGCACGGAGCAATTCCCAAAACATTTTTCGAGCGAAGCAAGGTGAAGATGAGCCGACTGGCCAAATCGCTTCTCGTGGTCGTTGACTGCTCCAGTCTTTCTGTGGGGGCTCGGGAAGACCTATTCATGAATAGTCGGGACCGTCTTAGTAATGGTGAACTGCGTAAATCTATCGAGGAAGAGCTTGAAGACTTGGTAAGCAGACATCCTGGTTTGCGAGAATTGCGCGAGCGGCGTAGAAGCGAGGAAATAGCCGAACGACTTCAAGATTCACGACCGCTAGAGAATGTGCTTGGGTCAATCCTGAAGAGCTCGCCAACGCTTGCCCGACTCTTTCTCCTTGGCCAGCGCCTTAATCAACCTCATCGCGCAAGTGATGCCAGCGGCCAGAAGGATGGAGGCGGCGGAGCTGATCCCAAGAGTGGTGAGTTCCACGGCCGGAAGCACCCAACGTTTTTTCGGTTCTATCACAAATCGGACGGTGAGACTCTTGTTCGCAATGCTGAACTAGGGCGGCGCTGCCGAATCAAGTTCGACACCGATGTTGAGAACGAGTACTTCAGTCGAACAGACCTGCCCGGACATTATCATGTAGAAATACTTGAGGGCCCCATCGAGGGAATCGAGCTAGACCATAGCCTGACACTCCATAACGGGATTGCAAACTGGAGCATTAATCTCCCAGAAGACAGCCTAACAGAAGGCGACAAGCTCACAGTGCAATGCACAGTAACCGATGAAGTTGTTGCTGCGCCTCTGGTGAATATTGCGCAACTTCGTGTCGTTGCGCGCTCTGAACCGCCAGATCATCTGAAGCAGGGTCGCCCTCTAAGCCGAAAAGGAGCTGGGAACGAGGCGGGCTCGGGCGATGGCTCAGACGATTCAAAACGCGGGGACGAATCACCATCTGGGATTCAAATGCCAGTCATCATTAGGGTAAGGGAGGATGATGACAACTGGAAGCTTCACCATTTTGATGAGAAGACCGCTTGCAAGGTGCTGGAAGATGGCGTTGGCGACGAGGACAATGAGCGTTCCGAATACACTTTTTACGTCAACATCGACAACGTTTTCTTGAGAACCGACATGAAGGGAGCTGTCAGCGACGTAGCGATAATGCAGGCGAAATTTGTCTACGGTAATGTGCTTGTTGGTCTAGCCCTCATTCATGATGAGCGGAATCGACACAACGGGTCAAACAGCCATAATCGATCTGATTCATCTGAAGACGAAGAAACAATTGAGGCATCCGTTGAGCGGACCACACGTGCGATGGGTCCCTTCCTTGTGCCCATGATTGACTACTTGGGGGCGCTTTCGGCAGATGATGTGGTCGGTCTGGCTCGGACGGGCGACGACGAGTGACACTTCTTTCCTTGGGAGGGGGGATTAGGGTCAGCCCTTAAAAATCGATTCTGCTGCAAAACCCCCGTCCGGAGCTGAATTCGGAGGATTTACACTTTGCAAGTCCTTTCTTTTCAATCTGCGATTTTGGTCGGTACACCTGAAAACGCCCATCTGGTGGGGTTTTGCAGCGGAATCAAAAATCAAATATCCAAGCTTCTTGCCCGACTTCTCTCGAAAACTCCGGAAGGCCAGGCTGTTTCAAACACCCCTCTCGATCTCGATCTTGGAGCTGCCTT
>JAKEER010000535.1 GCA_022616615.1 Acidobacteriota bacterium | reverse complement strand
TCGAAGCTCCGAAACTGCACCTTCGGGTTGTTCTTCGCCAACACCTTCGTGATCGCCGCCGTCAGCGTCGTCTTGCCGTGATCAATGTGCCCAATCGTCCCAATATTCACGTGCGGCTTGCTGCGGTCAAATTTCTCCTTCGCCATCGCTGTCTCTTCCTTTCTTAAGGCTGCTGTCACAGCAGACTGGCCGGCTAGGCCTTGCCCTGAACTTTGGCAATAATCTCTTCGCTCACCAGCTTGGGAGCTTGCTCGTAGTGATAAAAGTGCATGGAATAGGTGGCGCGCCCCTGGGTCTTCGACCGCAGGTCAGTGGAATAGCCGAACATCTCGGAAAGTGGCACGAGAGCCGTCACAACCTGGGAGCCAGCGCGCGGCTCCGTCGTTTCAATCCGCCCGCGCCGGGAGTTCAGGTCGCCAACCACCGGTCCCATGAATTCTTCCGGGACCACCACTTCCACCTTCATGACGGGCTCGAGCAGCACGGGACTGGCTCTGTGGCACGCTTCCTTGAAGGCCATCGAGCCGGCAATCTTAAACGCCATTTCCGAAGAATCGACATCGTGATACGACCCGTCGAAGAGACTAACCTTGACATCCTGAACTTCAAACCCAGCCAGGACGCCGGTTTCCAAGGCTTCCACAATTCCCTTCTGGACAGCTGGAATGTATTCCTTCGGAACGGCCCCCCCGACAATGTCGTTGATAAATTCGAAACCCTTGCCGGGTTGATTCGGCTCGACAATAATCTTCACATGGCCATACTGGCCGCGGCCGCCCGTCTGGCGAATGAACTTGCCTTCAGCTTCCGCCTTCTTGCGGATGGTCTCCCGATATGCCACCTGCGGCTTGCCAACGTTCGCGCCTACGCCGAACTCACGGAACATCCGATCGACGAGGATTTCCAGATGGAGTTCGCCCATCCCGGAAATGATAGTCTGGCCGGTATCCTGATCGGTGGCCACCTTGAATGTCGGATCCTCCTGAGCCAGTTTGCCCAAAGCCATCGACAACTTTTCCTGGTCGCTTTTGGTCTTTGGCTCAATGGCGACGGAAATCACCGGCACTGGAAAATCCATTGCTTCGAGAATCACCGGCGCCTCTTCGAGACAGATCGTGTCTCCAGTGGTCACATTGCGCAGCCCCACCGCGGCAGCAATGTCTCCAGCGTATACGTCCTTGATCTCTTCCCGCTTGTTCGCATGCATCTTCAGCAGGCGGCCCACCCGCTCGCGGGTGTCTTTCGTGGAGTTGAACACATACGAACCAGCACTCAGCATGCCTGAGTAAACGCGGAAAAACGCCAGCTGACCAACAAAGGGATCAGTCATAATCTTAAAAACCAAGCCTGCGAAAGGCTCGCTGTCGTCCGCCTTGCGCGCGACCTCCTGAGAGCCGTCCTGCGTTGTTCCAACCACCGGGGGCAAGTCCACCGGCGAAGGCAGGTAATCTATGACCCCATCCAGCAGCGGCTGCAGCCCCTTGTTTTTGAAGGCAGAGCCGCAGAAGACCGGTGTCAGAGCCAGGCTCAAAGTCGAACGCCTCAGGCTTGCCTTCAATTCTTCAACGGAAATCGCTTCACCGTTGAGATACTTTTCGGTCAAGGTTTCTTCGCTTTCACAGATGGCTTCAACCATCTTCTCCCGGTAAACCCGGGTTTCCTCAGCGAGATCCTCCGGAATATCGCGGACCTCGTAGTCCGCCCCGAGAGTCTCGTCTCGATAGAAGATCGCCTTCATGTTCATCAGATCGATGACGCCGGCAAAAGTATCCTCCTTGCCGATGGGAATCTGGACCGCAACGGCATTCGCCTTGAGCCGGTTCTTGATCATGTCGATGCAGCGGAAGTAGTCGGCGCCTACGCGATCCATCTTGTTCACAAACACGATTCGCGGAACCTCGTACTTGTCACCTTGGCGCCACACGGTCTCGGTCTGCGGCTCCACGCCCTCAACGGACCCAAGCAGGCAAATCGCGCCGTCCAGAACGCGCAAACTGCGCTCGACTTCGGCCGTGAAATCCACGTGACCCGGTGTGTCAATGATATTGATGCGGAGGTCCTTCCAAAAACAGGTTGTGGCCGCCGATGTAATAGTGATGCCGCGTTCCTGTTCCTGCGCCATCCAGTCCATCGTCGCCGTGCCGTCATGCACTTCGCCAATCTTGTGTGTGATTCCGGTGTAGAAAAGAATCCGCTCGGTCGCCGTAGTCTTGCCGGCATCAATGTGCGCCATGATTCCGATGTTGCGCGTGTTCTTTAGCGAGACCTGGCGTGCCATAAACTAGAAAAATAATCCCGTCTTCGTTGCCCAAGTTACCAGCGATAATGTGCGAAGGCTTTGTTGGCTTCGGCCATCTTGTGGACATCTTCGCGCTTCTTGACTGCCGTGCCGCGATTATTCGCCGCATCCAGGAGCTCAGCCGCGAGTTTCTCCTCCATTGACTTTTCCTTGCGGTCGCGCGAGTAACCAACCAGCCAACGAATACTCAACGACGTCCGGCGATTTGGGTTCACCTCGACCGGAACCTGGTAGTTTGCGCCACCGACGCGCCGGGTCTTCACTTCCAGCACCGGCTTGACGTTGTCGACCGCTTTCTTGAAAACCTTCAAGGGATCGTCGCTCGTCTTCTCTTGAATGATCTTCATCGCATCATAAAAGATGTGCTCCGCAGTGCTCTTCTTGCCATCCAGCATGACGCAGTTGACGAACTTCGAAACCAACGTGCTGTTGTAAATCGGATCTGGCAGCACTTCCCTTCGCGGAACATTTCCTTTTCTTGGCATAAAACGATTCCTCCCACGAACGCTGCGCTTCTCCGCGCAGCACTCACGGATGATTCAAGCAGTGACCATTCAGGGAATTGAACTACTTGGGTCGCTTGGCTCCGTACTTGGAGCGGCTTTTCTTGCGGTTCTGAACGCCGACTGAATCCAGCGTTCCACGCACGACGTGGTAACGAACCCCAGGAAGGTCCTTCACACGTCCACCACGAATGAGGACAATGGAGTGCTCCTGCAGATTGTGTCCAATACCTGGAATATACGTGGTGACCTCAATGCCATTGGTCAGTCGCACACGCGCCACTTTTCGCAGAGCCGAGTTCGGCTTTTTGGGCGTCGAAGTATAGACACGCACACACACGCCGCGTTTTTGCGGACAACTCTGAAGCGCAGGACTACTCGTTTTGTACTTGGGCTTGCTGCGACCCATCCGAACCAGCTGGTTAAACGTGGGCAAGACTCAATCTCCTCAAAATGACACAGTTAAGACCCCACACCCTCGGCACAAAGCTCCACAAGGCGAAAAACCCCGCAACTCTAGCAAAGCGCGCAATGGGGTGTCAATTGAAAACTCGAAGCCAGGTAATGCGTTAGCCCACCCTGGGAGCGCGGGCGTCCCGCCCGCAATTGTGGCCGCAGGCCATCGGCGCGGCCTCCGCCCGCTCCGAGGCGGGTGGGACGCCCGCGCTCCCAGGGTGGCTGCGTCAAACGCACGCTTCGTCTCGAGTCAGCGCGTTCCGCCAGCGAAACGCTTGTTTGGTTACGGCTCTAAACAGACCGCGCTCACAACAACCGAAAAGCCGTGCGAAAGACCCATAACTAACGCATTACACTAAGTGCACTATTTTGCCACAACAACAGGTCGGAATGACTAAGCGCGAATGACGAAAGAAATCCAAAATCCGAATAACGAGAAGCTGGACTTCTACCTTCGTCATTGGTTTCGTCGTTAGAGCTTCGTCATTCGTCATTCATTCACGCGAGTCACTAAACCGTCAGGATCTCCTCTTCCTTCCTCTTTGCCAGCTCTTCGACCTTCGCTGTGTACTGGTCCGTCAGCTTCTGAACTTCTTCCAACCCTTTTCGCTCCTCATCCTCAGAGACCTGCTTGTCTTTCAGCATCTTCTTGATGACTTCATTCTCATCTCGGCGGATGTTGCGAATGGCGGTGCGATGATCTTCCAGCACCTTCCCAACGTGCTTAGCCAACTGTTTCCGGCGTTCCTCGGTGAGCGGGGGAATGGGAATGCGAATCAACTTGCCATCATTTCCAGGGTTCAATCCCAGATCAGAAGAGCGGATTGCTTTTTCGATCACAGGCAGGATCGAGAGATCCCAGGGCTGCGCCGTGATCAGGGTTGGCTCCGGAACCGACAGCGTGGCCACTTGGTTCAGCGGTGTCGGCGTGCCGTAATACTCCACCGTGATGTGATCGAGCAGTGAAATCGACGCCCGGCCTGATCGGACCCCGGAAAGCTCGCGCCGCAAGTCTTCAACTGCCTTGTCCATTCGGGCTTTTGTCTTTTGAATGACATCTTTGACCATAAGGATCAAACCCTCACAATCGTGCCAATCTTCTCGCCCATGACGACCCGCTGGATGTTGCCGGATTGCAGCAGGTTGAACACAATAATCGGAAGACTGTTGTCCATGCAAAGTGAGATGGCAGTGGTATCCATGACCCGAAGCCCTTGCCGCAGCACATCGATGTACTTGATTTCTGAGTACATCGTTGCCGACTTCACTTTGACCGGATCGGCATCGAAAATACCGTCGACCTTGGTCGCCTTCAGGATGACCTCGGCCTTAATTTCCATGGCCCTGAGCGCGGCCGCTGTGTCAGTAGAAAAATAAGGATTACCGGTGCCAGCGGCAAAGATCACGACGCGCCTCTTTTCGAGGTGCCGCATCGCCCGACGCCGGATAAAGGGTTCGGCTACCTCGCGCATCTCAATGGCCGACACGACCCGAGTAAAAACGCCTACTTTTTCCAAAGCGTCCTGCAGAGCAATCGCGTTAATGACTGTGGCCAGCATGCCCATCAGGTCGCCGGAAACCCGGTCCATTCCCTGTGCAGTCGCCGACAAACCACGGAATATGTTTCCGCCACCGATGACAATCGCCAACTCCACCCCGAGGCCATGCACTTCCTTGACTTCCTCAGCTACCTTGGCCGCCATGAGCGGATCAACACCGAAGCCCTGGCTCCCCATGAGGGCTTCACCACTGAGCTTGAGCAGGATCCTCTTGTAGACAGGCGAGGGCATGTTCAGGTTCTTATTTCAGTTGCGCAGCCACTTCCGCCGCAAAATCACCGCCTCGCTTCTGCAACCCTTCACCAACCCTGAATCGCGAAAACCGCCGCAAGCTGATGTTCTCCTTCATTTGGGTGACTTTTTCCGTGATCAACTGGCCGACCGTCATTTTGTCATCTCTGACGAACGGCTGATCGTAAACACAGGTCTCCGAATAAAACTTATTGAGCTGGCCTTCAACGATCTTTTCGATCACGTTGGCTGGCTTACCCGTGGCCTGCGCCTTGGCCCAATAGATCTCTTTCTCCTGGCTCAACACGCCCTCTGGCACTTCATCGCGCCGGACGTACCTCGGCTCCATGGCTGCGATGTGCATGGCTAGATCTTTGGCCAAATCCAGGAATCCCTCTGTCTTGGCAACAAAGTCCGTCTCGCAATTCAGTTCGACCAAGACCCCGACCTTGCCACCCGGATGCAAATATGAGTAAACAACTCCCTCGCTGGTGATACGATCAGCTTTCCTGCCCGCCGCCGCGGCACCCTTTTTCCGCAAAACGACTACGGCCTTGTCGAAGTCGCTGCCAGCCTCCTCAAGTGCCGCTTTACACTCCATCATACCGGCGCCGGTCGCCTCTCGTAACTTCTTGACCAATTCTGCTGAAATCGCCATAAACACGCCACTCCCTATTGGGTGATCGGTGTGCGTTCGGCGCGCCCGGTGGGCGCCGACTCAACGCCTGTTGAAACTGACACTTTTCACGCACGCGCAGAAGCCAAGTGGGGCAGCAGCTGCGCCCGGCTGCGCTCAACACGATTTGAGTTTGGAGATGATGCGGGTAAATCGAAGAAGAACTCGCGGGATTAACTTGAAGCCACAGGCTGGCTTCCCAGGTCCGACCGTGAAGCGCGTCCTTTTGTGGCCGCGCGCCCTTCACTGGCGCCTGAATCTCCACCAGCCTTCAAACCCTCAGCGACAGCGGAACCCTCGTCCGAGCCATTTCCCTTCAAGTCGGCCTTCTCCGAAACGGTTCCTGCGAGTTCGCCTTCGGCCTTCGCTTCGCCTTCAGAAACCTTGTCTTTCAGAGCAGCGGCTCCTTCGATCACAGCATCCGCGACCTTTGACACAAACAACTTGATTGCCCGCAACGCATCATCGTTGCCCGGAATCACGCAATCAATGTTGTCGGGATCACAATTGGTATCCACGACCGCAACGACTGGAATCCCCAAGCGGTTCGCTTCTTTGACCGCAATCTCTTCTTTCTTGGAATCGATCACGAAGATCGCCTGTGGCAGCCGCTTCATGCTCTTGATTCCGGACAGATTCTTCTCTAGGCCCTTTCGCTCCCGCTCCAGGCGTGCAACCTCTTTCTTGGAGAACAGATCATAGCGGCCGTCGGTTGACATTTCGTCCAGCTCGCGTAGCCGCTGAATTGATTTCTGAATGGTGACAAAGTTGGTCAGCAAACCGCCCAGCCATCGCTGGTTAACGAAATACATCCCGCAGCGCTGCGATTCTTCGGAAATCGCTTCCTGCGCCTGCCGTTTAGTGCCAACAAAAAGAATCGTGCCGCCCTGGGCCGCCAGATCTGAAATGAAGCGCGTGGCTTCCTTAAACATCCGCAAGGTCTTTTGCAGATCAATGATATAAATTCCGTTGCGCTCTCCAAAAATGTACTCCTTCATCTTTGGATTCCAACGCTTCGTCTGGTGGCCAAAGTGAACACCAGCCTCCAGCAATTCTTTCATCGAAACAGATGCCAAACAAACCTCCCGCGCAGCAACAAAAGGTGTTCAGGAACAAGCGGTTCGAGCGAGCCGAATCAAATCGAGCCGCTAACGCTTCGAGAACTGGAAGCGCTTGCGAGCTCCCTTCTGGCCGTACTTTTTTCGCTCTTTAATTCTTGAATCCCGCATCAGAAAGCCACCCTTCTTCAACTTCTTTCGCAACTCGGTGTTGTACTCCAGCAAAGCTCGAGAGATTCCGAGCCGCACCGCCCCGGCCTGACCAGAGGGGCCGCCGCCATCCACAGTAACCAGAACGTCGAACTTGTCCGAAGTCTCGGTTAGCAAAAAAGGCTGTTTGATGATCATCCGAAGCGTCTCGTTCTTGAAATACCCATCAAACGCACGCTTGTTCACCACAACCTGCCCCTTTCCGGGCCTCAAAAAAACCCGCGCCGTGGAAGACTTTCTCCGGCCGGTTCCATAGTATTGAACGGGGGCTGACACGCTTCGTCCTCCAAACCGAACAGAAATCAGTGCATAACTGAAACTACGGGTTGCTGAGCGCTGTGGGGATGCGTCGCTCCAGCGTATACCTTGAGCTTCGACGCCATCGCCCTGCCCAGTTTGTTCTTGGGTAGCATCCCTTTGATCGCCAGCTCGACCATCCGGTCGGGCCGTTTTGCCTTCAAGTCATGGGCTGAAACGGCCTTCATCCCGCCGGGGAATCCGCTGTAGCGGTAATACATCTTTTGCTCCAGCTTCTTGCCGGTCAGCTTCACCTTCTCCGCATTAATAATGATGACGTGATCGCCCATATCCATGAAGGGAACCCAGGTGGGCTTTAACTTGCCTGCTAGCAAGTTGGCTACGTGTGACGCCAAGCGCCCCAGCACTTGATCCTGAGCATCTACCACATACCACTGCCGGGTGACTTCGCCGCCCTTGGGGAAATACGTCGGCATGACTTGACCTCGTCAGAGGGCCCAACCGCCCAAATCGCAAAGTGCAGAAGCTACTTGATGCCTATTTCTTTGTCAAGAAAAACCTACGACAGGTACGAGAGGATTAACAAGATTCACAAGACTTATCGAGGATCGCAGAATATAGTGACGAAACTCCTTGTCTCTGAGAAACCCAATCGACTTCGGTTCCCCTCGCCCCAACGCGGGAGGAGGATGAAGGCTTGAGAAGCCTTCATGGGGTGAGGGGGTGAAGACACGGCTGATTGATCCTGCAGAGCTCCAAACCCTCATTTAGGGCTGAGTTCCGCGTGCTGATCCACTCTATCGGATTCCCCCTCACCCCCAGCCCTTCTCCCGCGTTGAGGCTACGTTGAGGCGAGGGGCGGCGAATCCAGCCTGCGGCCACAGCGAACACGCACACACGTGACTCGTCACTATAATTCGCAATGGTCAGTGGGTTTCCCAGATAAGCCCGTCACCACAATTCCTTCCACGATGTTCCACCAACCAAAATGATTTCCACGACTTTATTGAACATCGTACTCCGTGGGCCCTTATCATTGTCAATCTTGTAAATCCTGCCTAAATCCCGCAACCCTGTCCCGCTGTCGGCAGCCTTAGTCTTGATACAGATTCTCGCGTCGTCGCCCTAGTGCACCCAAGTGTACTGTATACTGAAGCCACGACAAGATTGACACGATAGACAAGATTTCCAGAGAAGCCAGTCGCCCGTTCGCAGATGCTCATCCTAAGGAAACTGAACATGGCACGCCAACCTTCAGACACACGGCAACCAGAATCCATCATCACCCGCCGAATCCTTGTCGGCACTTCCGGCTTTGGGTATACGGAATGGCGTGGCAAATTCTATCCGCAGGCTCTGTCACC
Source organism: Acidobacteriota bacterium (assembly GCA_022616615.1). GTDB lineage: Bacteria > Acidobacteriota > Terriglobia > Versatilivoradales > Versatilivoraceae > VFZK01. The sequence continues at coordinate 5,130 of JAKEER010000535.1, read as the reverse complement.
AAAAAAGTTCCTTTCATACTATGCGCAACACTTTTCCACCACTGAGATCAACAACACGTTTTATCGCATCCCGACGCCTGCGTTGGTTCGGAACTGGCATGAAGAAGTGCCTGCCGATTTTCAATTCACGCTGAAGGTCAGCCAGGAGATCACACACCGAAAGAAGTTAAAGAATGTTGATCCGGAAATGAAGCGCTTTCTCGAGGGCGCAGTGGCGCTCGAAGCGAAACTGGCAACGCTGCTTGTGCAACTGCCGCCTTTCTTCCGGAAAGACATGGAGACGCTGGAGGATTTCGTCAGCAAATTCTCATCGCAAGCCCTGCTCTCATTTGAGTTCCGGCATGCCTCATGGTTTTGCGATGATGTGTACGAATTACTCCAAAGGCACCAGTGCGCGCTGGCTGTCGTGGAGAAGGAAGAGGGTGAGGGTGCTGAGTCACCGAGGCAAGTGACGGGGCCTTTCATCTACATGCGGCTGCGCAAAGGCGAGTACTCCGACGTGGAATTGCTGGACTGGGCGCAGTGGATTCGCCGCCAAACCGTGAACGTTTTCTGTTATTTGAAGCACGACAATGAGGCCCCGCTCCTAGCCAAGCGCCTGCTGGAAGCACTCGGAAAACTGTGAGCTGCGCTTTCCCAACCGGCTTGCGATTTTCCACTGTCCAAAGTCAATTTTGGGCCGCCAATCAAAGGGCTCGAACTTGAACCTAGTTGGAGAAGTCTGGTGCTCATATTAATAAGTGCAGAAGTAGGGAGACACCGCGAGGGGTTGAATCAGACCCCTCACCCCCGGTCCCCTCTCCCCAAGCGGGGCGAGGGGAGCAGACACGCAAGAGTCGTGTCCTCTAACCACTGCTCGGACTAATATGAACCCCCAAGAAAGACGGCGTGGAGCGAACGAGCCAGCCCGGCTGCGTTTTCCGGTTTGACCAGTGCAGTGATTCGTAGTGGAGAGCAATCGATTCCGAGAACCTGCACACCCACTCGGGCAGCTTCTTCCAGCACCCTTGCAGACAAGTTCGCAGAGCCGAGCGCCGTCCCGACGACTGAGACGGCTGCTAAATCCTCTGTAACTTCTAGTTCGGCGCCAAACCGATCCTGCAGGGAACGCCTCAGTCCTGCCCAGTCTGGCAGGTTGTCAGTTGCAAACAGAGCGATTGCGCCTGTTCCATCATCAGCGAGCCGCCAGAGCGGCGCCTCGGCCTTCGCTAGGACTTCGCCCAGCGCCGCAGCATTGGCGTTCAGCCGTAGTCTTACCAGTCCGCTGGCATTTGCCACGCCACAGGCTTCGCGCCCGCTACCGTAGGTTCCAACTTGCGTCCCCCCACCTTCTGAGTGCGTCGCGCGGGCATAAATGTGAATGCCTGATCTGCGGGCCCATTCGACCGCTTGGGCATTCAGTACCTTTGCACCGTGTTCTGCCAGCTCCTGCATTTCTTGATACGAAATCGAATCCAGACGATGCGCCTCGGGAACAATACGCGGGTCGGCTGTGTAAATGCCGTCCACATCCGAGCAGATTTCGCAGCTAGCTCCGAGGGCCGCCGCCAAGGCAACGGCTGTTGTATCAGAGCCACCCCGGCCAAGAGTGGTGATCTCCCGGCGGTAAGACATTCCCTGGAAGCCCGCCACAATGACAACTTTGTTGCGTTCCAACTCGTCCTGAATTCGAATCGGGCGCACTTCAATAATGCGAGCCCCGGAGTGGCGGTCGTTCGTAATAATGCCCGACTGTGAACCCGTGAATGAGATGGCTTGCAGCCCGCGTTTCTGGATCGCCATGGCCAGCAGAGCCATGGTGATGCGCTCGCCCGTCGAGAGCAGCATGTCCAGTTCGCGCCGAGGCGGCGAATCGGTAATTTGTTGCGCCAATCGGATCAAATCGTCGGTCGTGCGTCCCATTGCCGAGACGACCACACACACTTGCTTGCCTTGACGTGCGGTTGCAACCACACGTTCAGCCACCCGTTCGAGCTTTGGGATATCCGAAACTGAACTACCGCCGTATTTCTGAACCACGATTTCCGTCATTGGCACTCCTCCTAGCCTGGAAAGAACCAAGAAACCCACCGGGAAAAAAAGCCCACCGCGAATGAACGCGAATGCGCGCGAATTGTCAACAAAGCCGAACCGTGGGTCAGAGGACTATCAAGCCTTCCAAGCACGTCGATGGGTTCTGCGCAATGCCGAAATCAAGTCGATCGCTAAGGCCGTTCGGCAGCTATGTTCTTGCGTTGGTGCGCCACTCTGCAGCGCTGTTCCGTCTCTCCACCGGCCTCAGCGAGTGTTTGCATTGACTCTCGATTTCGATACAATTCGACGCCGGCTGGCTGCCAAGTTCCACGAATGGAAACTGCCTTTGAGTGTTAAGATCCTCGATATTGGTTGCGGCAACCACAAATGGCCGGGAAGTATTGGGCTGGACATCGTGCCGCTGGAAGGGGTCGATGTGGTTCATGACTTGAACCAATTTCCCTACCCCTTTCCGGATGATAGTTTCGACCGCATCCGAGTGATCCACGTCATTGAGCACATCCAGTCGATTCCACGAACAATGGAAGAAATTCATCGCATTGCCCGGCAGGGCGCGCTGATTGACATCGAAACGCCGCATTACACTGACGCTTCGTCGTGGCAGGATCCGTCGCACATATGGCATCTGAACACCCGGTCGTTCGATTTCTTCCTTGCCAGTCACGCAACCAACTACTACTCGAAAGCCCGGTTTGAAGTCGAATCGTCGTACGTCATGCTGTTGAAGTTGTACAAATGGCTTGGACTAGAGTTCCTCGTCAACCTGGAAAACAAGCTACCACGTTGCCGCTTCTTGCGGAAGTTTTGGGAGCAGTACCTCTGCTTTATCGTACGCGGCAAAGTGATGACTTTTAGATTGAAAGCCATTAAGCCTGGATGATGGGCCTCGCGGAAAATTTCAGGCACCTGCTTGCTTTTCAGGCTCCTGGAACCCGTTTGCGTTTATTGAGATTCGTCTTTCTCTTGTCATGATGGACCCAGCTTCCTCACGAAACAAGCTCGCAGTTGTTCTGGTCAGCGGCGGCATGGACAGTTGCGTCTGCGCAGCCATCGCCGACCAGAGCTACGCGCTGGCGTTTCTGCACGTTTCCTACGGCCAGCGCACCGAGAAACGCGAGTTGAAAGCTTTCGAAGAAATTGCGGATCATTATCACGTGCGGCATCGGCTCGTTTCCAAGCTGGACCATCTACGCCAGATTGGCGGCTCCAGTCTCACCGACACAAGTATGCCGGTCGAGCAAGCCAATCTGGAACGGACAAACATTCCCACGAGCTACGTTCCCTTTCGCAATGCACACTTCCTGTCCATTGCAACTTCCTGGGGCGAAGTGCTGGGAGCGGAGGCGATCTTCATCGGCGCTGTAGCTGAAGACAGTTCCGGTTATCCGGACTGCCGTCCGGAGTATTACCAGGCTTTCAATCAGTTGATCCGCGCAGGAACCCGTCCGGAAACCCGGCTCGAGATAGTGACCCCGGTCATTCACATGAAAAAGAGCGAAATCGTCGCTGCTGGCAACAGGCTCGGCGCCCCGTTGCATCTCACGTGGTCGTGCTATCAGAACGCCGAGCGGGCCTGCGGCCGCTGCGACAGTTGCGCCCTGCGTTTGCGAGGTTTTCGTGAAGCTGGGATTGAAGATCCTATTCAGTACATCGCCGTTGAAATTTGATGAAGGGCCTGCTTGTTTGCGCTATATTGAATCGTGATTCAGCAACATCAATACTCTTGGAGGTCAACATGATAAAACCCGCGAAGCTTTTGTCGCTTCCCATTCTCTTACTGCTCTCATTAGCTCTTTTTGCCCCCAGGCAGGCATTGGCACAGACTGGCTCCATCGAGGGAGATGTGATTGGCTTCGAAGGAACTCCTCTAGTGGGCGTGACAGTGACCATTGACCGCAAAGACATCAAGCAGCATTTCGAAGTTAAGAAAACGGACAAGAAGGGCCACTACTTTCATGCTGGCTTGCCCGTGGCGTTCTATCGCGTCGGCGTCGTTCAGGATGGGAAGGAGCTTTATTTCTTCGACAACATCAAAGTGCCTCTGGGCGACACGATGAAACTCGACTTCAACTTGAAGCAGGAGATGGAGCGCGCCAAAACGCAGCCGCGAGAGCTGACCAAGGAAGAGAAAGAGGCTCGTGCGAAACAGGACGAGGAAGCCAAGAAGCACGACACGATGAAGGGCCGTTTCGAAAAAGGCCGCGAATTTTACCAGGCCAAACAGTACGACCAAGCCGTGGAAGAATTCAAAGCGGCGGCCGAACTCGATCCCACCCAGCACGTCGTCTTCGCCAATCTGGCGGAAGCGTACAAGAATACCCGCAAGTACGACGATGCGGTGCAAAGCTACACAAAGGCACTCGAAGTATTGTCCGCCAAGCCCGACCCGGCAACTGAGGCCAGTTATCACATGAACCTGGCTCTGGTTTACGCGCTGGCTGGCAAAATGCCCGAGGCACTGGGCGAGACGGAAAAATCAACCAAATTGAACCCAGCCACCGGCTCGAAGGCCTATTACAACCTGGGCGCTACTTTGGTGAATTCCGGTAAGGCTTCGGAAGCGGTCGATGCATTCAAGAAATCCACCGAAGTCGACCCCAACAATGCCGACGCCCATTATCAGCTGGGGATTTGCCTCATGGCCCGTGCCCAGACAACTCCCGATGGCAAAGTGCTTCCAGCGCCAGGAACCGTCGAGGCTTTCCAGAAATATATTGACCTCCAGCCGAACGGAAATTATGCGGCGGTGGCGAAAGACATGATCACCACCCTTTCCGCAACCGTTGAAACCAAATTCAAGGCCGAGAAAGAAAAGCCGGCACCCAAGAAGAAATAATTTGCTGGTGGGCAAACAGCCTACGCAAACCGAAAAGCCTCCGCCAAGCGGAGGCTTTTTTATTGCCGGGAGAAAAAAAATACCGAATGTGTGAAGTCGCAGTGGATGCGGCCGCCGGCCCCGGCATGCTTCTGGAGGTGATCGTTACCTCTGTGGAAGACGCGCTGGAAGCAGAAAGAGGGGGCGCCGGGCGTCTGTCTCGCCTAGGTAGTGACTCGATTCTCTGCAAAGTATTCTCCCGCAATATTCTCCTTTGACAT
>JAKEER010000534.1 GCA_022616615.1 Acidobacteriota bacterium | reverse complement strand
CTGGCGCTCGATCCGATTCACGTCGGTACGGGCGGGGCTCGCCTGGGCCGTGTGGATATGAGCATTGTGCGGGAACCGGGCACGAATCTCCCGAAGATTCCAGGTACAAGCCTCGCGGGGGCGTGCCGCACCTACGCCGCAATGCAAGAGAACGGTAAGTTCCCTAGATGTGCCGGACAGGGCCAGGTTCAGGGAGCTTATCAAGGCCACTGTGGCGAATCCGATTGCCCTATTTGCGTCACCTTTGGTTTTTCCCGTCCCGATCGGAGTTTCCAGGGCCTAGCGCAGTTTGCAGATGCACGGCTGATCTTTTTCCCTGTGCATTCCCTGGCCGGCCCTGTCTGGGTCACCTGCCCGGACGCGCTGCGGGATTGGGGCGTAACCGAAAGCGAGCCCCAGGATGGCGAGGTCCGTGTGGCCAATGCCGTCCGAGTCAACGGAAAACTTAATTTGGGCTGGCTGATGCTCAACGTGGCCGCAAACCGCTTCTCCGTGGATGCCAAATTAAGGGAGGTGCCTGAGGAAATAAGGAACCGCGCCGTGCTGGTCTCCAACAAGCTATTCGGTCCCATCGTCGATGACAACCTGGAAGTGCGCACCTCGGTCAGCATTGACCCCTCTACCGGCGCGGCGGCGAAGGGTGCGCTCTTCACCTACGAGGCCCTGCCGCGTGCCAGCGTGCTGGCTTTTGAGGTGGTGGTGAGCCACCCGAAGTTTTATCAGATTGACGGCAAAACGCCGCTGGATGGCGACATTGAAAAGGCCAAAGGCACGGTGAAGAATGGCCTGGGCCTGTTGCACGCCCTGGGCATCGGCGGCATGAACACGCGCGGCATGGGGCGGCTACAGGTGCCCGGCTTGTCCGCAGGAGCTACAAAATGAGCGCGCAAAGTATGACCAACCTGGATCGCCTGTGCGCCCAGTCCGGCTGGGAGATTGCCAAACAGGTCCAAGATACCTTGGGCAAAGGCGCAGAGAACCACATCACCAAATCGCTTGGCGTGCTGCAAGAGGACGGGGTGTACGCGTTCTTCTTGTATCAGGCCTCTCGAAAAAGGGAAAAGGACGGCGCCGACAAGCTGGGCGAGCAGTCAGCCAAGCTACTCTCCGAAAAGACCGACCTCTTGCCCAAGGGCACAACGAGCGCGCAACAGGCGCTGAAAGAAATCCGAGACGGCCAGTTGGCCGACGATTTGGATCAGTTGCTTCTCGCCAAGCGCCTGCTCGAACAAACCTTGATTTACGCCCGCTATCACGCTAAGGCGCTGGAGGAGTGAAATGGCCTGGCAGTGTTTTCGCCTGATCTGCGAACTCCTCAGCCCTTTGCATATCGGCTATCACAAGGTGGGCAATGTTCAGCGGACAAGGTATTACATCCCGGCGCGCAATCTGTGGGCGGCGGTGACCGAACGGCTGGTGCGCAGCGGCTTTGGCTCCGATGCGTTGGGCAAACAGGCCGATGATTACACGGCAGTGGGAGATTGGGTGAACGAGCATATCGCTTTCACCTACTTCTTCCTGCACGAGGATGACGCGCTGCTTTATCCCTGCTACACGGAAAATGGCTTGTGTTATGGCGGCCTCAGACAACACGAGTTTGAGCGGCGCTATCTTGCGGCACATGTGACAACCGCGCTCGACCCGGCGACGACGTCGGCAGAAGCAGCCAGTCTGCACGAGGTCGAATTCATCGCGCCAGTTAATCAGGATGGCCCACGCACAAGAATTGGCGGTTGGGTGTTCTTGCGCGATGCTGCATTAGAAAAGCTCGGCGGTGAAGCGAAATGGCACTCGTGGCTGAGGGACTTGCAAGTCGGCGGCGAGCGACGTTATGGCTTTGGCCGGCTGCGATTGGCTGGCGCGCCGCAGCCCGTTTACCGATTGGATGGCTACGATGTCGAATTGACAGCTGTTCGCCCAAAGATTGCGGCAGAGAAGGGCAAGCCCTTCTGGGCTCATACCCTCTCCGAGAACACCATGGCGAGGGGATTGATTGAGCCGCTCGTGGGACGGGAAACCAGGGTCGGCGCGAGCTTTGGCCAGAGGCTGACCCGCGCGCGGATCTGCTGGACTCCCGGCTCGATATCGGAGGCCTCTCAGCAATTTGTCATCGCCGGCGATGGCATCTGGGAGTTGCCGAGGGGATAGCGCTTTGTCCGCGTGCGTCTTGCAAAGCTGTCATCACAAGGCTGAACCGGCTGCATCATGGAACTGAGCACTCTCGTCATTTACGACGTGGAAGATGATTGGGCGCGAACGCGAGTGTCCGAAGCTTGCAAGGATTTCGGTTTGGAGAGAATCCAGTACAGTTGCTTTCGCGGCAAGCTTTCGCAGAACAAACGGGAGGAACTCTACGAGAGACTGCGAAAGATTCAGCGGTCCTGGGAGAGCCGCTGGCGGAAGGACTTTCCAGAGTTGCGGGTGCAGCCGAGGGACTTCCCGCATCCTCCAGAAGAGGAAGCGTCCGGGCGCTGGAGCCCGAACTTCAAGATTCTCATCCAGCCGCTATGCGAGAAGGATGTGAACGGAGCGACTTACGCGTACCTGTTTGTTGATGTCCCCAGATTGGTTGGAGAAGTCCAAGACCGGCAGGTCAATGCCAAGAAGGCCGGGCGCAAGGGCCGGCAACCCGGCGAAAAACAGATCGCCGCTTCATCGGACGGCAGAAGCGAAGCATGATTCAGATCGAAGAATTGCGCGTAGAACCCAGCGTCATACCGCTGCGGGTGAACGACCTCAAGCAGTTCGAGTACTGTCCGCG
>JAKEER010000533.1 GCA_022616615.1 Acidobacteriota bacterium | reverse complement strand
TTGCCAAGCTATGCTTTCCAACTTCGCAACCCAATCGGTAAAGGGACAGCTGCACGGCCAGCTTATGCTTTAATCGCGGCCAACTCATGGTTTAAGTGACAATAACAGCTGCTGAGCGGGCGATTTCCCAACGCTTGACGATCCCCATGATGGCTAGCTGCTGAGCGGGGAAGGGTCTTCGGAGCAGGTTCTGAATCAGTGGTGAGTTGGTGTCCCGGATACTGTGCAGGGCAGGGTAATTCTGGAGAATTCGGTCGCCCAGTTCCGTTGAGAACAGGCGCAAATAGGCGTTGATGCTTTCAGGCATAGGCATAGCTTTCTCCTCTCCTGGCGGTTCGATTTCAGACGCGATTGTTCGAGTCAGCGGGAATCGCAGTTCAGCCGAACGCCATTCCAGCAAGGCGAGTGTGCGGGACAATGACAATGCGGGAAAGTCCGGCAGGCTTGCTTGGCCTTAGAGGGCGCGTTGAATCAGCGATGATGTTACTTCAGGGAGGATTTAGTCGAAGGAAGCAGCGGACGGCGACCGAACGGATCTGGAAGGGTCCAGTGAGTAGAATTAGTTTCGTCGGGAATTGAGATCTGCTTTTTCTTCAGCGCCGATGCGATCCAGTTCATGAACATTTCTTTTGTCCCGTAAACAACAACTGGAGAGCAACCGATGCCGAGCAGTCCACGTATTTTTTGTCTTCGATTCAGTTCAGCAACAAACCACGAAGTCCAATCCGGCGCGACCGGCAGCCCAAAGCGGGTCGCCACACGATGCAAGATCATTACCGGATCTGAATCGCAGACAATCGAGCGACGATATTCAGAATCGTCGCTCAAATGCGTCTGTGCCAGTTCACTCGATATAGCGACCAGGTGCCGCACGGGCCGTCGCCAGCTGGGATTTGCGATGGAGCCGCGAAAGGTTTGAGGATCCTTGCCTAGAGTGACTGTGACCGCTGGCATTTCGGGGCCCTGCACGGTAAAGCATTCTTCCAAGGCGAACGCACCTGAGACGGCGGAAACATCTTGATCGTTTCCAAACACAGAGACCAAGTGAGCCCTTCCAACTTCGGCTTTCACCTTCGGGTGTTCACCGATAAACCGATCCATCTTCACTTTGATCCGAAGGCTGGATTTTTCTGACCACTTCCGGAATTCCAGACTGCCCAGCCGCAGGTGGGCATTTTTCATGGCATCTCTCCCTTACGTACCACCTAGCTTAAGGTTGCCCTCCGACCGTCCGCAAAGACCAGACTCAAGCGATGGGTGAACCGTTCTCGGTCGCGCATCGTGAGGGTGCCGTCGTCGGCGGTCTCTTCGAAATGATCCACGGTCTTGATCGTTTGCCAGTGGGCGATATGTCGATTCTCACCGTTTCCAAAAATGCCGTCGAGCATTCCCGCACTGCAAAGCAGGCTGACATGCCCTCCGTGGAGAGGAGTCAGCGGCCGTCCCATGATGGTCACCGGGCTGCCAAGCAGGACCCGCCTTGACTGACGATAGGCGGATGATGCCGAGAGCAGATCCTCAATCTCATCCAGAGGCAGGCCGCGATAGACCCACGTCACTGGTTCGCTCTGGGGCACGACATAATGGACCTCCGGGTCGGATAGCAATGATGGGAGGGGGTTCGAGTCATGTGACAGTCCCGCGAGATACTGGCATGAATTCTGAATCTCCCGATCCGGCACTCGATCCCGCTCTCGCCGCGTGCGGCGAAGTCCAAAGATGACGACTTGGTGATAAAGAATGGACTCCGGTTCGGTCAGCCGAAAAATCCGAACGTCGCTGAACTGCAGAGCAAGGGTACGGCTGCAATCAACCATTCGCTCTGCAGGGATTACCAGGATCAGAACGCCACCTGGTTTTAGCCAGCGACTAGTGTGCTCCAAAAAGATTCGTTCCATCCTCTCATTGTGTCCTTCGCTCAATTCAAAGTCATAGGGTGGATTGACGTACAGCAAGGAGAAGGCATCCACTGGACAGTGAACGTCGAAACAGCTTCCCTGAATGACACAGTCAGTCACGGTCCTGGCCTGCTCTGCCCGGCTGGCATCCAACTCGACGCCATACCGAAGCACATTCGAATCGGACGTGATCTGGCCAAAAGCGGTTCCCTCACCGACGCACGGATCCAGAGCGGAGCAAGGTCCGGCTGGAAATCTGAGAAAGCTTCGGATACGCTTGGCCTCGGCTAGAGGGAGTGGATAAAACCCCAGTTTGAGTTTTCCCGAAATTCTCGTAGTTCCTCCTTTCCATGCTGAAGGATTTCGTCGTCGTCCCCGTCGCGTGAGTAACAGATGAATTTGCTGTTGGGCAAAGTTGTGGGCACGGGACTCAGGCTCTCTTGTTTGATGGTCGCCAACCGATTCGCATGATCTCTTGCATCGTGCGCACATTCGCCAAAGGCAACTCAGAATCCAAGCTGCCCACAGCGACCGGAAGGTTTGGCCATGAACGAAGAAGCTGAGGGGTTACGGAGCAGGTAAGTCATGCTGGCCCACACGCGCTGCCAATACGCTCCGAAGGAACCACTGTGAAATAGACGGTGAATTTGCAATTTTGAAAGGGTGCGCCTTGAGATGCCTTCGGGCAGCGACCGACGAACAATGGGTTGTGCGGCCCGCGGAGTTCCCCTAAGCGACCTTCTTTCGTTCTTTGTGTCCAGCGAGACGACCCGAATCTGGGCCAGGACGACGTGTCGTCGCGAATCCTGATTACTTCCGAATCGACGATGATTTGGGAGTGGCGAGCCTTATCAATACTGCGGCGCTTATCAGGAGCTATCCGCTCAACCTGCCGTGCCGCGACTCAGGACTGTCCCGTCACAGGTGATAGGGGCAATGGCGACGCCAGCGAACGTGGCGCGGGGTCCGAAACGAAGACCCACATCAGTGCCCTTCCCCGTGATGCCGGAAAGGTTCGGTGGACCCTCCGCATTCGATGAGATTACTCCGCACGGTCAGTCCCGCGCGGAGAGTCGCGGTGGATCCCAGGCGAAAATCAGGGCCGAGGCAGTTCTAGACCGTGGGAAGAACTCGAGGCCCTCGAACAGAGAGTGGCGGCCGGGAAATTGAAAGCCCCGGAAAAAATTGGGGCCGCGGCCGCCAGCATTCTGGCTCACCACCACGAAACTCGCTACTACGATTGGAAGCTGGAAGAGGGACGGTCCCGCTACTCTGAACATCCCGTCAACCTCAAGCAGGAACAGGCCCTGGAAGGCAAATACTTGATTCAGACTGAGGAGGCCAATCTGTCGGCTCTGGAAGCGGTAGCCATTTATAAAGAACTCAGTGAAGTCGAGCGGGCGTTTGCCGAGCTGAAGGATGTCATCGAAATGCGGCCCATCTACCATCAGAAGGCCCACCGAGTTCAAGCCCACATTTTTCGTAGCCTCGCTGGCGTTCCTCATCGACCGTGCCTTGGAGAAGAAGTTGAAGTCAGCGGGTCTGGACCTGTCTTCTAAGGAAGCCTGGCAGATTCTGAAAACCGTGCGGGTGGTGGAAATCGATTTGGGCCATGGCCAACAGAAGCGGTCGGTGACTCAGGGCACGGCGCGGGCGGCGCGGATTTTGCGAGCGCTTGGGATCAGCGATCTTGATCCGGATGCCAAAGTCAAGAGAGGAAAGGTCGCATAGGGACACTTATCAAAACCCGCCTCTCTGTTTTCAAGAGTTTAGCGGGATCCGCCGCAAACATGGGCTAGCTTTTGAAAAGCTTCGCCGATTTTATGCAGTGTTTCCGCAATATCTTCCTCGCTGTGCGCAGCGGAGACGTAAACACGTCCGTCGGGAACAAGAATGACGCCCTCGCGCAAGGCCGCGTGGAGAAAGTGCTGGAGTCTATCCTGGTCGTCATTGAAGTTGTCGCGATAGCCTGAAGGCGCGTCTTTATCGGTGAAATGCAAGTAGAATGCAGCACCGAAACCTGTGAGTTTCAATGGTATGCCATGAGTGGCGGAAATACTGCGAATACCAGCCATCAAGCGCGCTCCCATTTCGTTAGCGTGCCTCAAAGCAGCGCCGTCATCACGGGAAAGCTCGGTCAAGCAAACATCGGCCCCCGCCAACGAAAATGGGTTCCCGTTGAATGTACCGCCGAACACCACGCCGCCGGTAAACATCTGCTGCATGATATCGGCGCTCCCGGCCACCACGCTCAGAGGAACGCCGCCGCCGACCGCCTTGCCAAACGTCGCTATGTCAGGCGTCACCCCAAAATGCCTTTGGGCGCCGCCTGAATCGATGCGGAATCCGGTGATCACCTCATCAAATACGAGGAGAGTGCCGTGACGATCCGCGAGTTCTCGAACGCAGGCGAGATAGCCAGGGTGGGGCATAAGGCAGCCGCTGTTGCAGAGGACCGGCTCCATCATGATTGCGGCCACCCTGCCCTTGTGCTCGTCAAGAATCTGCTCCAGGATTTCCGGTTCGTTCCAAGGCGCAACGATCGTGTTCTCGGCGGCGTTGTTCACTTGGCCGCAAGATCCGAGAACTGCGTAAGGTGATGCCAGGGGACCGACCTCGTGTTCGTACGGCTTATAGCTGACAAGCGCCGAGTCCATCCATCCGTGATAGTGTCCTTCAAATTTCAGAATAAGAGGCCGCGCCGTGGCTGCGCGCGCGAGGCGATGGGCTAGTTGGACGGCCTCACTGCCGCTCGATGTGAACGCGACCCGTTCCGCGCAAGGGACCATCGACTGGATCTTTTCGGCTACAACAATTTCCAATTCATGCTGCGCGCCATAGCTGAGAGGTTTCTCCGCTTGGATTCTTAATCGCTCGACCATCGCCGGGTGGCTGTAGCCGAGGATCATCGGTCCCCAGGCAAGCTGGTAATCGATGTACTCATTGCCGTCAACATCGCAGAGCCGCACGCCGTGACCGTTTTCGAAGAAAAGCGGCACGGGCGCCTTCGCCCGGAAAGGACTGCTGACGCCCCCCGCGAGCGAGCGGCGCGAACGTTCCAGCATTTCGCGGGACCGGTCCCAGGTATTGATCACTTGGCTTCTCCTGTTTGAGATCCGCCGGCCACCGCTGTAGTGCCGCGGACAACGAGTTCAGTAGGCACGGCGACCCGGATCGGAGTCGTTGCGCCGGTCAGATTGTCGATGAGCATCTTTGCCGCGATGCGGCCGACCTCCTCTGGAAAAGAACGAATGGTGGTGAGGGGCGGGTTCGTGTCCCGCCCGAGATCGTCGTAGCCAATCACGCTGACCTGTTGGGGGACGGTGATGCCGCCTAACTTCAACGCTTCAATCACGCCCACGGCAACAAGGTCATTCGTCGCCACCACCGCTGTCGGCAACGAGCCAGACGCTAGCATTTCCTGCATCAACCGGAAGCCGGCGAGAATCCCGGGCTCGACATCCGGCAATTGAAGAAACTGAACGAAGTGCGGGTTATAACGCAGATCCAGGCTTTCCAGCGTTTGCCAATACGTCTGGTACTTCTCCGAGTTGGGAAAGCCGATGAAACCGATTTCGGTGTGTCCTAATCCAGCCAGATGCTCCAGCGCCTGCCGCGTGCCACTGGCATAGTCGGCTCCCACGGCGCTTGTGTTTCCATCCAGCACGATCAAATCCGTTAGCACGATGGGCACTTCGAGTTTGAGCAGCCGGTCCAGGGTCTTCTTGCGCAGGCCCCCGGCAACTAGGCAACCCCGAATCTGGTCGAGGTCAGCTCGCGACAGGCTGAGTTGAGGATCGGTTTCTTCCTCGCCGACGGAATGGAAGAGCAGCCGGTAGCCCTGCTGGCGGCAGGTCTGCTGGGCACCCACCAGAATCCGGCTGTAGCCGGGCTGCACAAACTGAAAGATGTTCTCCCAAATCAGGAACGCCAAAGATCCGATCGTTTCTAACCGCGAAGTTCCCGGCACGTTACCGGTCGTGGAGGTAACGAAAGTGCCCTTCCCCACGGTCCGTATGAGCATCCCGTCTTTGACGAGAAAATTCAGGGACTCCCGAACGGAAGTCCGGGATACACCGAATCGCTCCGCAAGATCCCGCTCAGAGGGGAACTTGCCCGTCCCTCCATACAGACCTTGGTTGATCTCCTCGGTCAGGATGGATCGAAGCTGGACTGGAACTGGGAACGCGCTTTTACTTTGTATTTTCACTGTCGTTAGAGTGGTCCTACCAGTCTAAACCATTTGAACTCAGGAAGAGGGCGCTGTCAATAGAATTCTGATGACGAAAATTTCGCTTGACAAGCATACCGGTATATCTATAGCATAAGTCCACTGCATACCAATGTGGTCAATCTATTTTATTTATGTGAGGTTCCGAGAATGCTGCGACTAGG
>JAKEER010000532.1 GCA_022616615.1 Acidobacteriota bacterium | reverse complement strand
GTCACAGCGTGACGGCTCCCCCTGGAGCTGTGAAAAAATTCCAGGCACCGAGCGGCTTCGCCGCCTGATGTGCGGAAAGGCTCTGCCTTTCCGCATGAAGAGCCGTATTTACCTTTCTCCGCTGCCCGTCAAGAGCCGCGCGCGGCTCTTGACGGGCAGCGGAGAAAATGGAGGGGGGAGCCCTTTGACGGAAGGGCCAAGCCCTTCCGCACATCGGGCGGCAGAGCCGCGCCCAAACCACCATTTCTTTACAGCTCCCTCTCCCCGCCCCCGCGCTGGCGAGGGGGAGCGTGTGTCCCGCAAGCTTTTTATTGGACACAGAGTTCAGCTGTCCCCGGAGGGGACCAATATGAATAGCCGTGGGTTGAGCGCAGCGGCGCGGAGCGAAACCCACGGTCAAGAACGTTTCAGATCCAACCCTGAAAGGGTTGAACTAAGCCTCGGCAATCCTCACCTACCGTTCCCGTTCGACCCTTTCAGGCGGTGCCTTTGGCGACAGTTAACCCCCCGGTGGCACGGCGTCGCGCGCCACCCGGGGCTATTCATATTAGTCCTGGTTGGGGACTAATTCTGGAGATCGGACATTTTTCGGGCTCCCCTCCTGAAATCAGGAGGGGAAGTGCCGCGCGGCGACAGCGGTCGCGCAGCGGCACGGGAGTGGTCGGCCTAGCTTATTAAAATTAGCTAAGCTAGGCTGGGATTTTCAGGATCTGGCCTACTTGGATTTTGTCGGGATCGCGCAATATATCCCGGTTTGCTTCAAAGATCCTCGTGTACAGGTTCGCATCTCCGTAGTGCTGCTTCGCGATCTTTGACAGAGTATCGCCAGCCTTTACAGTATAGGTCTTGGCAGTTTGGCTGGCTGGCTGCGAGTCTGTATCGTAGGCGATCTCTGCTATGAGGTCTTGCGAATAATTCTTATCAATTAGCTTGATCTGGTCCCAGACGCGATTGCTGTCCGCCTTGGTTTTGGCATTACCCTTAAGAAACAACTTGTTGTCCTGCAGGTGCAGATTCTGCAGGCGAACTCCAAGCTGATTCATGAGGTTCAAGACGGATTGATATTTCCCTTTGAGCTGATCCAGGTCTGCCATACGTTTCCTCCTTGCCGGTCATTTCGACGGCGCCTTCACTGATTTACCACTATGGTGAATTGCCTTTGGAGCCACTCGATTCAAGGCATCGAGAAACGGCTTCACCTCCGGAGCGGGCCGAACGCTGCCTTTCAGGAGAATGTCGCGTCCTGACACCTTCTCGCCATAGACCTTGCGATTGGCACTGTCGTCGATGGTCATCACGGTTCCCTTGAGAGCCAGGCCGGCAAACAGGCCTTTGCTGCGGGAATATGAGTAGATAGGTGAATCAAAGGTCAGGTTCGTTCCTGCCTCGGCCGACCGACCTACCGGACCCGCCGCGACGCCAGCGCTTCCCCCCAGCTCCACCTTGTCCTCGAATAGGCCTTTCAATCCATCATCATTCGTGAAAACTAGGATCACATCCGTTACGGAAACACCTATCTGCAAGCCAAAACTACCACCGCTGACTTCAATGAAAGCGGGGGCTCCCCAACTTCGGTTGGGAAGACGACGGGCGACAATGCCCTTTCCATGCCGGCCTCCCAAACCTAAAGCCGCCTTAACAACATTTGGGATTACCGCAATGGCGTCCGCGCGCTCCATCAGTTCTTTCGGGATACCGGTCTCGGGAGTCTTCATAATCTCCAGCAGAACGTTCGACGCGCTCAAGGCTCGCTCGGCTTCCTTCTCGGGTTCCTTCATGTCACTCTTCGCGGCCTGAGCCTTCTTCTCTTCCTTCTCTTCTCCGGCACTAAAGCCAGGTCCGGATGCGAGGAAGACGGCAGCAAGAAGGCAGCAGAGACAGGTCAGGCATTTTTTTATAGACATGGGTTCCTTTCCTCAAGTTCAAAGATGTTCTCATCTTCATCTCAAGAATTCGGGAAGGCTGTTCAATATTGCTCGGTTCAGGGATTCAAAGAGACTGAATTTTGTCCCAGCCCTACTAATTTGAGGATTGCAGAATATTTATAGTGGCGAGACTCTTCGTCCCCACCAACCAAACGGCTTCGGTTCCCCTCACCCCAACGTGGGACAGCGGCTAGGGGTGAGGGGGCGAGCACACAGTGGAGCGTTCTGGCCAGTGTTCCAACACCCTCATCCAGCACTGGGTTTCGGGAACTGAGTCAGCCGACAGGGATCCCCCTCACTCCCCGGCCCCTGGAGCTGTGAAATAATCGCCGGGGTCGGGGGTCCCGGCCTCTAAAGCGTGCTTGCAACTCCCTGCGAATCATTGGAGGCCGTGTGCCCTCACGCCGCGCTTTCCACGTTGGGGAGGAGCCGATTCTAGCGACTGTGACCGGCGTTCCTCGACGCTACATCACATTTCTCAAGAGAGGTCACTTTTAGACAGTCAATTGAAGAAACCGGCGCCATTCTCAAATGGCATGTGGCGGTTTTGTACGGGGTGAACGTCGCTGCGGTGTTTTGTCCAAAGGATGCGCTATGCGTGCAATCAAGCATCACCTGCGATGGCTTGGCTTGCTCTTCCTGCTCTCGAATCATATCGCGCTCGCACAGACGGATCTGCAAGGCAGCAATCCGCAGGGAGCTTTTCGCCCCCTGAATACACAAGAAAAGTTTGACTACTATCTGCGACGTACGTTTGGCCCTCACGACCTGTTGAAACGATCAGCATTGGCGGGCATTGCCCAATGGCGCAACCATCCGCTGGAATGGGAGCAAGGTCTGGCCGGGTACGGACGCCGTTTCAGTTCAAGCTACGGCCAACACGCCATTAAGAAAACCATTCAGTTCAGCATCGGCGCCGCGCTCAAAGAAGATCCACGGTATTTCGCCTCAGCGGACAACGGATTCTGGCGGCGAACCGGTCATGCAGTTGCTCATACGATGATCGTGCGGAACGATCACAACCGGCGTGTGTTTTCCTTTGGGCGATTGAGTGGAACCCTGGGAGGCAGCTTCATTTCGAGAACATGGCATCCGGAACGGCAGCAAACGGTTGGCAACGCTCTTCGCAATATTGGCGTCTCGCTGAGCGCCGAAGCGAGCTGGAATGTCTTACGGGAGTTCTGGCCTGAGATTAAGAGGATCTTTGGGAAGGGAAAACAGCATTCGTCTGCGAGCCTTAAGCCGACAGTTCAAACAACCGCGGAGTCGCAGAGAGAAATAAGGACTCTGCGCACCTCAGAGACCCGCTCGCTACCGCTCGCGGTACTGTTCGCCTCAGGGTCCGGGCGCTGACAGTACCGCGAGCGGTAGCGAGCGGGTCTCGCACCGTGCTGCTCGACCAAGCCTGCCACCAGCACGGGCCGTGCGACCCCGCTAAGCAAATACGGCATGACGTTCTTTCATTTGCGCCTTCACCAAAAGGGTGAACGAAAATAGGGCTACACGTGATATCGGCCGCATGCCGGCAAGACCGGCACTCGAAGTGGCTCGCGAGTTAACACGCAGTTTTCGGCGCCCCTGAAAATGGCAGTCAGTGCCGGCTACTTGTCTACCTGCACTGCATCTCCGTGTTGTTTCTTATCAGTTTCGTGCGCTTGCTGCTCCTGAGACTCGGTCGGAAAAGAAGGAACTGGCTGGTAAAGAATGCGGACAACCTGGCCGATCTCGAGTTTCTGAAAAGGAACCTTGCGGCCATTGTCCAGAAACAGAACGTCGCGGCGGAGCCAATGGCGCAGTTTGAACGTCGCTCTTTCTTCGAGCTGGAGCCCATAACGGCAACGGGTGCTTTCCGGAATGAAAAGCAACTCCATTCGGAGACCGTTCGTAAGGCAAACTGCCGTCTGCGTGTCCTCCGGGGAAACCAGTCCCTTCCGTGCGTGGGTGAGTTTTTCAACCAGTAACACTTCGTCCTGTCTGGCATTTCGCGATGAGCCTTCCATCGAGTAGTAACACATGGAGCCCTCCTTCTGAAGACGCGCATCTCAAATCAAAGAATGGACATCATCGATACAGAATATCGAAGCTGAGCTAAACAGTATTGCGACCCATACAAGGCTTCAGTTCAATATTGCGCAATCTGCCCCAAAAAATGAGTCAGCGAGAAGAAATAGTTGGATTCTTGACGCTGTCTTGTTTCTCGCTGGGTATCGGCTGCGGAGGATAGACAATGATCTCAATGCGGGGCGCGCCTGGGGTTTCTCCCATGCCAATTGTCTTAATGCGGCGGTCATCGATTTTGAAATGCTCGGCCAAGTGCTCGCGCACGACCATGGCGCGGGCTTGGGTGAGAACCAGGTTTTCCTCCGTTTCCCCTCGGAGTCCGGCGTAGGCTGCGACGACAATCAGTTCGTAAGCAGAGCGCTCGAGTAAGGCGCCAATTCGGTTCAAAAGTTTTTCATTCTTGAGTTTCGCTGTTTCGGGTTTGTCGAAGAGATCATTGCCGCCAATCTCGAACCGGTTTGAGAAAGGGCGCTCCGGCAGTTTTGGGATGGCATGCTTGGTAAGCTCTGCAGAGTCCTGATAGCCACGACTCTTGAAGAAACCGCGCAGGAACCAATTGCTCTTAAGGGCCTGCATGTTTTCCTGGAAAGACGTCATTCCGGCCTTGGCTTGGCTCACGGTCTCGCGCGTATCAGCCACGGTGGCACGAACCTCATTGTAGATTTCCCGATTGTTGATGAGCGCGCCGGCTGTGCCTTGTCCTTGGTCGATTTTGGTTGTGATGGATTTCATGCCGGCTGTGGCGTCGTTAACGTTCTTTATAGCCGACTGGGTGGTATCCAGGATGTCCTCGGTTTTCCTGATGAGGTCGGAAAAGTCCACGGGCGCTTGGCTTTGCAGCGTATCTCCTTCTTCCACGGCTGGCGCGTTTTGGGAACCAGCCATGATCGTGACGTGCTTATTTCCTAAGAGTCCTTCAGTCTCAATGGAGACTAATGAGTCCTTGCGGATCAGCTTTCGGGTGGAAGATTCGAGCTTCATGACGACGAGCACTTTTTCCCCCGCCCTGCCGGGCAGCTGAATGAAATCGACGCTCCCTACTCGAACTCCCCCGAGTCGGACTTCCGCACCGTTGCCGAGACCGGCAACGGTGTCGAAAGGAGCCTGGAGTCGATAGGTGGCGCTGAACAAGAAGTCCTTGTCGCCAATCCTAAAAACAACAAAGGTCAGAATCAGTAAAGCTCCAAAAATGAAGGCGCCTAAACGCGCTACGCGTGACATGGTTCCCCCTCTATGCCTTGCTTCACGAAGGCCGCAACGAGAGAGTCTCGGCTGTGTTTCAGGGCTTCAAAGGCGCCTTCAACGCGGATGCGACCTTCGTCCAGCATGGCTATACGATCAGAAACAGCTCGAACCGTTTGCATCTCGTGTGTGACGACGACGGATGACATGCTGCGGGCGCGCTGCAGTTCTAAAATGAGGTCGATAATCTCTGCTGCTGTAAGGGGATCCAGGCCCGCTGTAGGCTCATCCATCAGCATGAGGTCCGGCTCCATGGCGAGGGCGCGAGCCAAGCCGACCCGCTTTTTCATGCCCCCCGAGATTTCTCCAGGCATCTTGGCCGCGGCGCTTTCCATCCCCACCCGCGCCAGCAGCTCTCGCACCCGCTCTTCCCGCTCGTGATCAGGCATCCGAGTGTGACGGCGAAGAGGGAAGGCTACGTTTTCTTCCACACTCAGCGAGTCGTAGAGAGCGGAGTACTGAAAAAGAAAGCCGATCTTCTTCCGAATCTCGTCGAGCTGATCGCCCGCCATGCGGGTCACTTCGGCATCTCCGATCCGGATCGAGCCTGAGTCGGGCCTTTGAAGTCCAATAATCAGTTTCAACAAGACGCTCTTTCCAGAGCCGCTGCGGCCCAGTATCGTCAAGGTCTCGCCCTTTTTTACGCCGAGGTCGATTCCATCCAGGACCTTCTGTTCTCCGAAGGCTTTTCGCAACTCTCGAATCTGCAGCAGGAGGAGTTCGTTTTCCATAGGCGTTAACGGAAGAAGATCAAAATAAGCCGGACCAGAAGCACATCTGCCACGATCACAAAAAGCGACGCCAGGACGACGGCTCCTGTCGCCGATCTGCCGACGCCTTCTGTTCCGCCTTTGGTTCGGATTCCCTGAAAGCATCCAATCAAGCCGATGATCAGTCCGAAGATCGCGGTGCGGAAGGTGGCGGGCAAAAAGTCGCGAAATCCGAGGTTCTTTGTCCCTTCCTCCCAGTATAGATTGAACGAGATGGGATCAGACGCCGTCGTAGCAATCCAACCCATCATGATGCCTGAGAAGTCGGCGGCAAGCGTCAGCAGCGGTAACATGCAGATACACGCCAGAACACGCGGGGCTACGAGGAACTTGAAAGGATTGACAGCCGAGGCCTCGATCGCATCAATCTGTTCAGTAACCTTCATGGAGCCCAATTCGGCGCCAATGCCGGCAGCGACGCGCCCGCTGACGACCAGCGCCGTAATGATTGGCCCCGTCTCTTGAATGATGGACATGATAATGACGGCTGGCTGGAGCGCTTCTGCGCCGAAACGAATGAGGCTGTCGCGGGTGTGCAGTGACAACACGACACCCATGGCTGCCCCCGCGAGAGCTACCAGCGGCAGAGACTTGGAACCCACCTCGTCCATCTGCCGGACCGACTCCCGGAATTCGTACGGCGGTTTCACTGCGGCGCGCGCCAGGCGGGCACTAAAAAAGCCTAGTTCGCCAAACCACTCGAAGAAGGAAAGAAAAAGAGTCTTCACGGCCGGCCCTCCACCGAAGAAGCTGGAACCCTCTGCTTGGCGAACCGATTTTCCACGTAACCTAGCAAGCGCAGAACCAATAGCATCAAAACGGTCAATCCCAGCGCGACGATGAATTGGGCTAGAGCGACGCTGATGCCTATCGCGGCTGCCAGGAGCAACGAGGCTGCAGTCGTCAGGCC
>JAKEER010000531.1 GCA_022616615.1 Acidobacteriota bacterium | reverse complement strand
GAGAAAATACGGCTCGCATCCAAAGGATCGGCGATGCGAGAGTTCGCATCGGACCCATAGAGCGTGAGGATGTTGTCCTTGGAGATCGAGCGCCAATGGACCTCTCCGGGCGAGCCGATCTTGCTCCAGCGCTCGATACGCGCGAACAGCCCCTCGATGCGTGGCCGATGGCGGCGGATGCGGTAACCGTCGAGTTCGTCTTCGTGAACGACCAAGCGGCCGGATGGATCATGCACCCAGAACCCGTCCGCGTCCCGCTGGAAGCCTGGACGGCCGGCGACCCAGGCTCCGTCAGGGTCCTGCCGGTACACGGGCACCAGATCTTCGGCGCCGGAGAGGATGAAGACGTCCGAATCCTCCGCGTCGAAGTAGAGGGGAAGACCTTTGTCGGTTTTGCGCGCGATCTGGGGAAGGCTGAGCGACCAGCCGAAGCTGAAGGGACCATTGCCGACGCCGGAGTCGTAGGAGAGCGAGAGTTGAGGTCCGAAGCCGGACCGGCCGGGGCTTGTGGCGATGGGTACGGTCATCGAACCGGTACCGGTGACCGGGTTGGCAGCGAACTTCTCGCCCATACCTCGGATAGCCCCGCCGCCTTTAGGCAGCGAAATTGTTGGTGCCGATACTGCTTGCGAAACTGAAGCTTTGCTAGACGCCGTCGACTCCTGCTTTGAGGTTGCACGCTCGTCGTTGGACATGTGCTTCCCTTTGCAAATCCCCTTCTCGCTGAAGAGTTCCCTTCAGCCAGAGTTCAGCCACTTCCCTTCGTCGGAAAGGTCTAAGTTCCTCCGCTCTTAGTCATAGAGTGCGCTGTGGTTCTTTCATCTGCGGGCCCCAAAGTTCTTGCCGGGAACGCGCTTTCCAACTCAAGCACACCCTTTGCTAGCAGTGCCTTCCGCCTTTCGACTTCGAGTGCGAGGAGTTCCGCCTCCAAGCAAAGCTTTCGCACTTCGCTTTTGGTCCGCTCAAGCGACAGCTCCACTTCCACGCGACGTTCTGGCTCGCATGAGGAACAATGCGCCAGCTCCGCTTCATACAGCGCCCCGTCCGTCGGCAGTGTGATGCGCATCGGCACCATCACGTGCGTGCTGGGTTTCGGCAGGCGTTGTAGCAGCTCTACAAAGAGCTTTCGAATATTGTCCGGTACATTTTCGAAATTGTCCGGTCGACGCCACTGGCCGAACGCTCGCTGTCGCTCACGCTCGCGCATGCGCCAATCGATTTCCTTTACGTGAGTGCTCAGTTCGTAAACCTCCAGTACCCGCCGCACGAAGTAGGTCACCGCACGGCAATGATTGTGATTGGTCACTGTCCGCGACGTGGTGTTCTGAGCATCGATTTCCTCGAAGTTACTGACGACCAGGGAGCGCTCCGCGTCGACCTGTTGCGATGCCGATGTCGCGATCTGTTGGAAGGTTTCCGACACAGACTCCAGACTCATACCTTGAGCGTCCGATACATACGTATCCGGGTCGTCAATTTCCCATTCGACCGGAAAAAGTTGGCCACCCACCGTGATGTTTGCGTCGTCGTCGCTGCGTACTTTGACCAGGAAATCCTGGTATCTTCGTTCTCGATTCGTCGTGCGGCTCTGCCAAAGCGCCGAAACCGTTTGACGAAACGAAGTATGCGCGCTCAACGTCTGCGTTGCCGAACGCACTCTTCGGTAGCGGTCGTAGTGGAAGAGCCGCATGGTTTCGCCCGGCAATAGCGTCGTCGTGAACAACAATGGACCCTGCTGGCGTCCCAACAGCCGCAGGCAGTGCTCATAAATGATTCGGATTTGAATTTCGCGATCACCGACAAAGCGCGGCTCGTAGAACAAAATACATTGGTCGAACGGCTGCCACGGCGGTGCAGCCGGCGCAATACAATCCTTTGGAATTGCCGGCAGGCAAATCGACGGGAAATCACACGGCCCTTCTCCTTTCCCCTTTCCGTATTGGCATGCCACCAGCAACGCCCGTTCCGCATTGATGCGCCCGTAACCCGTCTCGTCGTTCCAAGTGCCGTTCGGCTTGGTCGCCACCAAGGCATAGTTGTACAGCGCCGGGCTGATCTTGTCGCATGTCGTTTCGATGATCTCCCGGACTGTTTCGTTAGTTAGTTCCGGCCTAAGGCTCAGGATCAGTCCAGCGAGACCCGCCACGTGGGGAGTCGCTGACGACGTTCCATTAAACCGGTCGTAGTAATCCGTCATCGAATAGCCGAATCCGCCCAGCCGGTCCGTCGTGGGAATCTCCAGGCAGGGACCCACTACATCTAGATCGGGTCCGTATGACGCGCCCCACCATGCTTCACTCGACGCATCGCCTATGCGCTTGCGTTGGTCATCGCGGTTCGACCCGCCAACGCAAATGGTCCGCGAATCACTTCCAGGGAAACGCGCTACAGCGCCGTTCTCGTTGCCTGATGCTGCCACCAGCACCAAGCCCTTATCGTAGGCGTACTGCAGGGCGTCTCGGATCAGGTCGAAATCCCAAAACCCCCAGCTTGCGTAGACGCCGAAGCTCATGCTCACCACGCTGGCTCCATTGTCTGCAGCAAAGTAAAGACTCTCGGCAATGTCTATGTCCGCCCAAGTGGCTGTGGCGATCGCCATGATCCTACATTCTCCGGCTACGCCCGTGGCCCCCAATGCATTGTTGATCGTGGCTGCCACGATTCCTGCGCAAGCGGTGCCGTGATTTCCGGTCGGGCTCCCATCCGGCGTGTCCGTCGAAGCGTTCCACGACTGCGGAAAAAGCGACAGGTCAGGGTGCCCCAGTTCCACTCCTTGATCGATTACGGCCACCACCACGGAAGGATCACCCTGTGTAATGTTCCAAGCGTAAGGCGCGTTGATCCGACGCAGTCCCCATGAAACTGGGAACAGCGGATCGTTCGGCAGCACTTCCTTCGGCGCGACCCGGCAACCCACGTCCAGGGTGTCGCACTCGCAAGTAGCGCCAGGGCTAATGAACGGAATATTCTCAAACCGGATAGCACCAGCCACCGCTATTTTCTTTTTGCTCAGCGCTGCCGCCAACTTATCCGCCACGTCTGTGGCGTTGCCCATCTCCAGGCGCAGGCACACCAAACCCCTCAGCCGCTCGCCTCGAACCGTGTCTATCGAAACGCCGGGCATCTCTATGGTCAAATCGCCAAGGGCAGCAGCAGCTGCCGCCGATAGGTAAAGCTTCTTTGGGTTTACGGTGAACAGGCCTTCCACTTCCGGCGCCTTTTCCGCGCGGAGTGCTTGGCCCACCCATTGGAC
This sequence comes from Acidobacteriota bacterium, assembly GCA_022616615.1. Classification (GTDB taxonomy): domain Bacteria; phylum Acidobacteriota; class Terriglobia; order Versatilivoradales; family Versatilivoraceae; genus VFZK01. The sequence goes on along the minus strand of JAKEER010000531.1, from coordinate 21,733 downwards.
CAGAGGGGATTTCTCCGCCTCGCGGAGCTTGCTCTGTGTAAGCGGCCCTTTCCCAGCCGATTCCACCCATGAGATGCCGCTCGTCTGGTTCACCTCTGTCACATTGCGCTGGCCTTTGCCGATGCCCCGCGGTAACGCGGTCACCGACAGTACTAACCGTAGTCGGCCCAATAGTTCCTTCTTTGACCTTTCCGGCGTGCCATCCGCCCAGCGGATTGCCGCTTTTGTCTCGTCCCGCTTGCACCGTCCGTGCGTGGGATGGACGAACTGATATTCCCTGGCTGCCATGTCTCCCTCCGTTTCCAATCCTCCTGGCAGTTAGATCGACAGCACTTCGTGCTTTCCGCGTCGTGCGGACGCCTGGAGCTACGTGTCCTTCAGAATCTTGGAAGTCTCCTCGTGCTTCTCAGGATTGAGCCTGTAGTATGGAGGCAAGCCCTGTCTCCTCGTTTCCACGACTAGACTTTTAGCCAACAACAATGAAACAGCCCGCTGCACTTCCGCCAGCCTCCGCTCCCCGCACCCTCGCGGCAACCACCATCGGGAAATACCGTCCAAGGTATCTTTGGCCTCTGGATGGTTCTTCAGATAGCCCAAGATTTCTCTGGCGATTTTCTCTCCTTCGGCTGGCTCAAGGTCGGGCCCAAAACGTTCCATCTTCATTTTCCGAACTACTGGGAGACCGGTGCGCGCGAGTACCTACGTCCTAGAGCAAGGGAGTCTCCACGAAGGTGAGTACTTCAAAGTCCTGTTTTGCTTAGGTGTCCGTCCCACGCAGCACTGAGGCGACTTGCGATGTGGGTCATTATCACCCCCACGTTCTACGCTCACTCAAAGTTAAAGCCTGCCTAACCCAATGGGAACGAGGCGGGCCAGATTTGGCCTGGCGGACGGGACAAGATAGACCCAGCATCCGGGAAGGGCAGTTGGTCGTTTGGAATGAAGGCGGGCCCCAGAAAGCTGTCTTGGGCAGGAAGGAGCTTTGAAACAACGAAGGTCACTGCGTTGTGATCTGGTACTTCTTGATTAGGCGCCCGAAAGCACGTCGGTCCTTCTTAGCTTCTCGCGCTGCATGGGTTACATTGCCCTTATGAATCTTAAGCAGCTCCGTAACATAGGATTTTTCAAACTGTTCGATGGCTCGGACCTTGGCTTGTCTCAAGCAGTCCCTTTGGGGCAGGATGGAAGACGTCCCTGGGATCGGAAGATGCTCGGGTTCGATTACCTGTGCCTCTACAAACATGATTAGCTGTCGGATGACGTTAGCTAGTTCGCGAACATTGCCCGGCCAAGAGTATCCGCGTAGCGCCTCTTCAGCTCCAAGCGATAGTCGCCTCTGCCCGCTCCGATGTTCTTCCGCGTACAGCCCGAAAAAATGCTCCGCCAAGAGGGAAATATCGTTCTGCCGCAGGCGTAACGGTGGCAAGGCAAGGGTTGATACCGCCAGACGATAATAGAGGTCCTCCCTGAAAGTTCCTTCGCCCACCTTGCGAGCTAATTCCACATTCGTGGACGCGATGATCCAAACATTACCTCTCCTCATCCTCGGGGAGCCCAGAACATAGTAGCTCTGATCCTCTAAGAAGCGCAAAAGCTTCACTTGGCCCGCCAAGCTGAGGGTTTCAATCTCATCTAGGAACAGCGTGCCGCCTTCTGCTTCCTCGATCAGCCCTGTCTGGGCTGCCCAAGCTGTGGTGAAAGCACCCTTCTGGTGTCCGAATAGCTCATTCTCAAAGAGCTCCACCGGGATGGCGCCGCAGTTGACAGGAAGAAAGGCCTGTCCAGCCCTGCGACTGGAATAGTGGAGTGCCCGCGCACACATTTCCTTTCCGGTACCGGTTTCACCTGTTAGAAGTACTGGAGACTCAAAGCGCGCTAGGACACGGATCTTGTTCTTGACGGCCATGAAAGAGGGATCTTCACCCACAAGCTGTGCAGGGCCAAAAGCCTTTGCGCCCGCGTCTTTCACTTGCCTGCTGTTTTCATTGCTCAGCCACGTGACTAGCCTCCGAACCCGCACGCGCACCTCGGCCTCTTGCAGCGGTACAACGAGGAAGTCCTTGATCCAAGGATGCAAAATGTCCAGCATCTTATCGAGATGCTCTTGCTTCACGACAGCTAGCACCGGTATGCCAGCGTCTTTCGTGCGAATCTCTGCCACGAGGTCTTGTGCCCTCTCCGCAGCCAAAGGAAGAACTGGAATGAGCAGATCCGGAGAGGTTTTCAAGAGCTTCCCCATCTCGGGAAGTCGTCCGCAAACAAGATTTGTCTGGAAACTGTCCGGTCGGTCGAGGATTGCCTTCAGTTGGGCTCCGACCTCTGGTCCTTCATCGAGGATGATGATTCTTGGCTGTACCATGATACGCCTCCAATCGCACAGCACCTGGCACAGCCATCACCCGGCGCTGGATTGTTGACTCTTACAGGCAAGGAGCCAGTTGTGTTGGTTCTTGCTTCACACCCAATGATTTTGCGAGCGGCCTCAAGGGAGCTCCGACAGAAAAATGATTGGGCAAATCCTCTGCCAAAATCGGGACGCTCGGCAAGGAAAGAAAGGCACGGAACAACAACAGCTAATTCGAGTATCGAGGCTCATCTTCGAGCAAAAGGCTGTTGTCGACGCAGTCAAAGACCGCGGAATGAACCGGAACGGTCTTTCCCTATTTCGTTTCCGTACTCCGTGACAGAGCGAAGGACACCGGGCGACGGCACCGATTGCCTCGATCTGCTTGGATTACAATTATGTTGCGCCTTCGCGAGGTTGCGAGCTGGACTGTAGCGAGCTAGTGAGGTGAAGTGCCTGCACTTGATCCCAAAGTTTGCTCCTCGCTGCAACAACGTCGATCCATCCTGCAGACGTGAATGTTCGTGAAACCTCCTCGCGAAACAATTGAGCTTCGTGAAGGGACTGGGACCGGCGAGGCGGGCGCGCACGCGTTCATTACTGGCTTGCGTATAGGTTGGATGAGTCAGATTCTATACGATCAGACAGAAAGTCTTACGCATTGGAAGCGTCGAGCCATGCAGTCATTCGGCCGCTCGTACCATTTGCGACTGATATCATGACGCGAGAGGTGCTCGCGCGCCGTGACAGCCATACTGGTGCGCATCTCATCGATCACTGTTTCGGCTCCCCCGCCAAGATGTCTTCCACCATCTTCGACTTCTTGATGATGGGACAACTGACCTCCCTCTGAGGAATCGCCCGTTCAGCGGGAATCTTCTCCTGGCAAAGACTTACTGGGAGACTAGTGATGCGATTTTCGTTCCCAACTGGATGAAACTGATCCCGATGCCGAAATATGTCCGGTCCTGCGTCGCGTGCAGATTGGCACCATAGGTGAACTGAATTATGTTGTGAAACAGCGAGGTTTGAATGCCCAGGCCAATGTTCACATCTGTTGCCGTCGTATTCTGCACAAACCGACCAGTGGTTACATCAAAAGCTGGGTCTCTCCAGTTCATAAATGACGCGTTCACCCCAATGCCAGGCTCCAAAAACCGGATGACGCTGTTGTGGCGTGCCATATACACCCCCCCATAAGTGACGCCCGGCGCTGGTCCAAAATTTATTTCTTGAACTCCATTCTTTTGGTCGGCATCTCCGATTCCGAAGCGCTTAAGGAAGAAGAGGCTATCCGAGGCTCCTACCCTGAAGCCAAAGGGCCGCGGCTTCAGAGTCAATGCGAAGACCTCTCGAGTTGCAGCATTTATTATTTGCAATTCGATTTGGTCAGCGTCAGCGGCTCCAGCTATGCCACCGAGATTGATATCTGTCGATGGTACTTGGTCTTGTCCTGGCACAGAGGGGTTATAGGCTTTTATATGACTCACGTAGGAAACGGTTGTCTCCCCCTCTGCTGCACCGCCTGAACCTACCGAACTACCGGTCCGCTTTGAAAGATAGTTCCGGATCGGGGCAATCGGAGTTGACGTGCCCCTCTTTAAGATGTTTGCTTCAATTTTTATCTGCACGCGTGCCCCTGCGGCAACAGGAACCGCCATTTTGGACTTATCAAATGTGATTTCAATAACACTATCCTTATCTACCTCAACAAAAGGCGATTTGAGGCCCACGTTAACCCTTCGATTGATTTCCTTCACAACAGTGAACTCCGCCGGATCAGTTGATTGCCCCAGCCCTAAAGTAGAATTGCCCAAAACGACGACAAAGGTCCAGGACGTAGACCACATTAGTAAGCAGGTAATAAAACGTCTCGATCTACACATTCTGCTGTTCCTCCTTTAAAGCGTGTCAATCATCTGATCAATCTGAATCAGCGTTGGGTTAACTCTGCCAGCTTTCATCACGCCAGCGTCAGCAGTTACGCACTCAATTGTTCGGGTGCCATTCCATAGCAGGAGCTGTCCCGAGGCCGCGATGTCGACGTCGATGCTAAGGACAAAGATTGGTTTGGAGAGAGAGGAGGAGCGCGCCAGTGCCCTATGCTGATAGGCCTCAATTGTGAGAAGTGGGTCGTTATTGCCAGAGTAGAAAACGAGAAACTGCTTCGTTGTTGTTACTTGGAGTTGCATCACCATTGTGTCAATTACTAGCAGGGTAGGGTTAGTAGCCCTTTGGCGCACGGCCCCACCGTCGACCGCAACGCATTCAACGGTGCTGCGTCCGTTCCAGTGTTGAAGCTGAGCAGCTGAAGCAACATCCACATCAACGCTCTGCACGACTACTGGTTGTGGGACTGCAGAAGCAGCTGCTACGGCACGGTCCTCATAGGAGCTGACAGTCAATAGCGCATCATTGCTAGCTGAGAAAAAAACTAAAAATTCTTTCACTTGAGAATCCCTCCTCGTGCTTGGCGGATCGAACCCTAACCAGCGAGTCCTGGACGTTGACAAAGGCCGGTTATTCCAAGTGAAATCGAGCCGCACTTCTAGGCACAGAAAGCTCTCGTCGCGGCAATCGGTGTGCTTCCCGCTCAAATAATTGGCAGCTATCCTGAACTAGTCTAGCTTTAACCCGGGACTGCAAGAAGTAGTGCCTTCAGTCACCTCAATCCCGACGACCATTGGCGTGACTCATTGGGTTTTGCCGCGTGCGCTTCCATTTTTCTATGACAAACAAGGGCAAAGCATGTCACATTTTTTTCATGGAAATGAAAGAGCCCTTTCTCCGCTGAGGTTCAAGCCCGCACGGAAAGGCCAGCACTCTCAGATGCCCTACTCAAGAAAGATAGATTCAGCACAGATACTCCGGTTCCTTAACTCCATCCCAGGGCGGATTCTCGCTTGATTCAAGTCGTGTCCTGAGGTTCAAAGAAACTCTTGGTTGGACGTCATTCAGCCGGCTAGTAGCACATAAGGAACGACTCTACTTCTCCATGAAGTACTGAAGTATCGCTTTGCCTGATCTTGGGCAAGACCGATAAAGCTGTCCCATTGGCCTGGATGAATGGTTTGACAGCCTTCACTCGACGTACTGTTATAGCTACCTCGATGGATATTGATTCCGAATAGACCAGTGTCTTCGTACGGGGGAGTGCCGTCGCGGATGACGGTGACGTTGCCGCTGCGTTGACACAACGCCAGGTACTGCCCCTTGTGAAGGTCGAACTTGTGAACGTACCAGGCCCCCAAGTTTAGCGATGCCATTCCCTTAGCGGGACCAGTTCCGGCACCCGCTCGATAGGCCGATGGATCTGTATTTCCGTTGTATGCTACCGTGGCTTGGGCCGTGTCGATGAAGATGGCATCATCGTAGATGCCCCGATCATTGACGCCCGGTGCGCCCATCGTGTTCTTATAGTAGCCACGGATGCCGACGACTACCAGCGGGTAGCTCGTCCGATCAATGGCGAACGGGGTAAGCAGCGCACGAAGGTCTGTGCTGCTTAGCCGAGGCTTCTCTGAAGGCGATATGGGCATGACCCACCCCTTGCATACCCAACGAAGCATTTCGAAAGGGGCAACACTAGATCTGCAAACCGCTCCTTTGTTACATCACCGGCAACCTTGCTGGTATTGCCTATTTGCACGGATCACTTCTCCTCTTCTCGGTGCAAAATCCATCGGCAAGGACGACCTCAAAGGTCACTTTCTATCCTCAATGGTTTGAACCTCTTCACTTTGCAAGTAAGTTTGCTCGTTCAAGCTTTTGAATGGCAAGTACTGCACGACCCTTTGTCTCTTCTGAGACATGAGGAGCGTCCCTTAGCGACTTCAACTCAAGAACGGCTCTGTCGGTGGTACCCGGTAGGTTCTGGGCAACAGCAACACTTCCAATTTGCGAAATAGCCTCAATCGTCTTGTCGCTGTTAGTCACATTGGCTGTCTCCGCAAGGTTTGAGACCGCTTGCTGGACAACTGCGTCTGCAGCCTTTGCTTCGGCAGGCTCTACCTTTGGGGTTGCTTGGAGGATTGCAATGGATGCGCCCTGAATCTCCGAGACGGCCGATGGCAACAATGATTGTGGCGAAGCGCTAGTGCCAATACTAGCCACCGCCGCCTTGAGTTTTTCTGTGTTCTCGAAAATGCTCTTCGTCGCAACTTGCGAAGTCACCTTCTGCGCGTAGCTAGTGCTGTTCGACAGAATTGTTGGGAACGTAAGCCCGCATGTGACAGAGAAAAAGAACCCACGGATGAGTTGGGTTGAATCCAACGTTGTCAGCAGATAGACACCAATTCCAGCGGCAGTGCCTCCTTTTAATACGGGAATCAGGAACAGCGCCGCGAGCTTTGACAGAGTCAGCGGATACGAGACTGGGTCGGCCCAAGAATCAAGCACGGAGAGCAGGCCACCCATTGCACCACCCGCAACGACAATAGCTACTTCAAGGCTCTTGGTCATCTCTCACCTCCGGTAATTCAAATCTAGAGACTTGGTTCACCGTATCGAAAGCGACACCCTATAGCGATGGAGAGTCTCCGGCCCAATATGGGAGTTAAGGTGTGTGCTTGGAAGCATCCGTGATTGAGCCTGTTCTTTGCTAAAACCTCATCTGTCGAGTTCGGCTTTGCTTCTTGTCGTCAAACTAAGAAGCCTTCTGATTTCCGAGCCAGATCCGAGGAGGTCGGCGTGTCTAGCTGCGAGCTAAGATGGACGACGTGCCAGAAAGACGACGCTGGCTACCAGCCAAAGAGCGCCCGTGGTCGCTATGTAGTGTGAGGCTGGAGTTAGAGAATAGTTCGAGAATCTTATGCCGGATCTGACCGACGATGTCAAGTGGATTTTGGCGCAGTAGATTGAGCCCAAGAACCAATCGGTAGCGAGGGTCAAATCTGAACTTTGTGTAGCCGATTGCCGCATCGAGTTGTAGCCCAGACACCTAGCACGGCTAGGTCTTCGGCCCCATACTGAAGGCGTTCGGTTGAGCAGGGCGATTGCGGAATCCGCCAGGAGGCCAAGATGCCTTCCATTTTCGACTTCTTAACGATGGGACGATCCAAGGGAGGTTTTCTGGTTCTGGCGAATCAGGACCTGGGGTCGGTGGGAAATATCTACGGACACGATCAGAAGGAGACCTTCTTCAACAATTTCAACCTCCACCTGATCTTTCGCCTCAATGATCCAACCACGGCTGAATTCTTGAGCAGAGCCTTCGGCGAGCGCGAGGTGGTTAAGAAATTTTCGAGCAGCCAGATGAGCCCCACGGATCTTGGTGACCGCATCAGCATCAGCGAGCAGGAAAAGCTGGAGAAGATCATTTTGCCAACCCAGTTCCAGGACCTGAAGGACTTCCATGCCTATCTGAAGATTGCAAACTACGGCGTCACAACCATGCAGACATCGCGGAAATTTCTGCCCGCGATCACGGATGAATTCGTGCCGCGGGACTTCGATTTGCAGCAGCTTTTGAAGGAAGCTCCGGCGGTGCCGCCAACGGCCGCCGCTGCCGAGATCCCACAGTTCGCGCCGTGACTGGAGTGGAAGCTGGAGAAAGCAATATGTCAAGGATGAAGCTGACCTGTTGGCGTGATTGGAGCGGGGTGGTGCGGCGTTGGCAAATTAGTTTGCCATGTGGCAGGGCGACGACTCTTCGCACAGAGTGGATGCGACCGATGTCGGATCCAGCAATCATTTTCGGGAGGGCGGGGAACTGTGCCTCCAAGCAAGCTACTGACGATGCTCATACCTGGATCTAACAGTCACAGCAATCCATGAACAACCCACGCCTTCACCCGCTCGGCCACCCGATAGCGAAGGTCATCAACTCCAGTATACTTCTGATCAATCGAATCGAGGAGTGCGCCCGGATTAATAGTAGATGTAGTTCACGAGATCCGGCAGCGTCCGAAGTCCGACGCAGCTGGCGATTTTTTCTGCTCCCTCAATGGCCCACGCTCTCATCTGCACTGGTGAGGGGTTCCCGAATTCCTGCATTATTTGGGCCTTCTTGTTTTCCCCATGGCTCAAGTAATTCCGCGCCTTATGCAAGAAGCGAATTGCTTCTGTCGCGAGTCGATCTCCAGTATGTTCGTTCCGATCTTTGACGAGGCTCAGCTTCAGCTTTGCCACCTTGCCATCGCTGTAACTCTCGAGGAGCTGGTTTAGAATGTCGGAAATCTCCTTGCAGCGATCAAAGGAATCCTCCAGAAATCCCATGCGCACCGCCTGCATGTTCGGCCGAAATTTATCCAGTATCCGAAGAAACCATTCTTTGTCATCATCAGGGCGAGTCAGCTCTTCAATCCTGTTCCATACTTCAGACCTGCTATCCTCTATGTGAAGCTCGCGAGAGAGAATCTCAAACAGTTCGACCAGTTCCTCAGCGGTTGGTCTGTCCTCGGGCTGCTCTTCCAGACAATCCGACAAGACTTCCGACAACCTTTTGTGATCGACGCTTGGCTGGATTAATACCTTCAGAGTGGCTGCCAGTGAGTAAATGTCCGCGGCTTTTGTCCACTTCGGATTAGAACGTCTGACTTCAGGTGCAGAGTATTCGCTATCAAACAACGTCTTCGGCGAATCACTCAGGCGGCGAGCAAAACCGAAATCGATGAGTACTGGTTTGAACCCTTCTTCCTGAAAGACGACGTTGCTTGGCCGTATGTCTCGATGAAGAATGTCATTCTGGTGAAGGAAGCGAACCGCGCTGGCAAGCCTAGCACCGGTATCCACCAGGAAGTGGGGGCGCACCATGCCTTTTCTTTTCCCAAGATCAAACCCGTCGATCCAGTGGTAAATCTGGACTGCCTGAATTCCCTCTTCGTCGGCCAGCCCCGCCTGATGCAGTCTAAAGATATATTCCGATCCAGGGTCACCGCGCTCGATGCAAGGCTTTAGTATCTCCAGTGTCTTCATCGATTCCAAAAAGCGATTTCTTTCCTCCTCCGTTCGGAGATCCGTCTTTCTCAGCGCATACTTGACGTTTCCTTCAGTGTAGCTCCAGATAGCCGCTTGCCCTCCCTCGCCTTCTCGCTGCGCAGGCGGAATTCGCAACCGCACAAGCGCCCCTTTGAACAGGATCACCTTCCACACGTTTTCTTCAGGAAGTTCTGTCTTCAAGTATCCGAGCAGCCAAGCCTCCATGAAGACGGAAGCAAATTCCCGGTCGCGAAGCACACCCCGATCGGTCAAGGTTTTCAAGTGCTCGCTCAAGCAGCGATCGTCGAAAAGATATCTTTTTGTCGGGTCAACTCCCGCTGTGTCACACCATTGATTTAGTATCTCTTTAGCACGATCATAAATCCGCGAGGTACCTCTGGCACCCTGACTTCGAGCCAGCGCAAAAGCCAGCGCCACCCCAAAGCTACGATTTGGAATCCATGAGTTAATGGATTCAGCGTCGTTCAACGCATCTTTTACATAAGCAGCTACGGACGCGTTCCGACCCTCGCGAAGACTGTCCTTCAGATCATTTTCCACTTTTACAATATCGTCATAGTTCGCCCAAACGCGCCGTTCGGCTTCCAGGCTCTCAACCAGTCCTGCAACCATCGTTTTCAGAACAAACAGATTGCCAGCCGATTTGGCCAAACGAGTTCGGGCTTCTCTCGTTGTGCTTAGACTTCCTGAAGTGACGTGCAGAATGAGTTTGTTTAGTTCTTGTTCGCTCATCTGGTTCGCGACCAACGGGTTTACGAGACCGCAAAGATTGGCGCCTGCCCGCTCTTGAAAGCTCGGCAGGCCGATAAACCCAAGGATCACGGGCACCATGTGAGGATCGTCCTTTCGCGACCAGTGCCGTTCCAGGCGGTCTTTGAGCAGATCACCGAGTTGGCCGCTATCCTTACGAGGGAAAAACAGCTGCGCTTCGTCCACAAGAATCAGAATTCCTCGTTTCCCGTCACGTGCTGCGGCTCGACGAACAAAATCGAATGAATCCACCTCAGGCAAGCTGCCCTGAAGCCTGCCGAGAGACGCCCCTAAAGTCTGTTGAAGTTCGTTGGAAACCTCGTGCCAGACCCTCGGATAGTCTAGTTCTCCGCTGCCTGGATAGCTCGTGCAACCCACGGGTTTGGGAACAACAAATCCCATCTGTCGAGCCTCTTTGCTGATGTACTCCACCAGCGTGGTCTTTCCAAAACGGCGAGGCGCGACAACGGCGAAAGAACCGCCCAGCGCGACTCGATTCAGAATGACCGAGCTTTTTTGCTGCGGCCCGATAGGATGTTTGGTCACCACGCCGGGATCAGTGTTTTCAGGCCAGTTGAGTTTTAAAGGCCCGGTTGTGCTCTCGATGGAATCCCAACTCAGAGTCTTGGGTTTTCCAGCAATAGTTGCCTTTTCTTCATCCAGCAAGTTCAATTCGATCTCAAACCTTCTTCCCGTTTTTCGACTGAGACTAATTGGTATTTCGAGCCGAAGAGTGTAGATGTAATTGCCCTCACTTGCATTCTCTCGCCACTCGTGATGGTAAATGCGCAAAATGTCAGGTTTCGGATTCTCCCACTCCCGCGGCCAAGCCTCCCGCTGCCCCGTCTTCACATGCGTCTCCAGCTTCACTGAAAGCGACTTAGGCTGGTTGGTTTCAATGACCAACGGAACGGTGACGAATCCGTACGCTTGCCGCTGATCCGGATGTGGGAAGAAAATAAGGGGGGCCTTCTGGCCACGATCAGTCCAATTATGCTCAATAGTAAGTAGCTGGGAATCCTCCGTCTGTCCGTCCTTGAATCGGCTCCGGTTCTTGTTCACCCACGCCTGGAGAGACTTGAAAGACGCTTCCGTCGCGTCACCCATGTTCTCTTCAAAGAACTCAATCGCCCTCTCAAACAAGGAGAGCTCTACAGACTCCATCTCAACCGACAAGGAGTGAACGTGTTCCAGCGTCTGCTTGAGTGATTCGGGGGAAATGCGATCCTTCACCTTCTGGTAGAACTCGATGTATTTGTTCAGGTGATGCTGGATTTGAGAGGGTTCCAGCGTAGAGCGCATCCAGGTTCGCAAATCTTTCGGAACGGATTGAAGGAAGTTGCTCGTCTGCGTTAGTTTTGATCTTACGTACTCCGCTACTTCATCATTCTCATTTTCCCTCGCCGCTGCAGATGGCAAAGGAGGCACCCAGCAGAGAAGGTCTGCATTTTCTCCCCCAACCTCCACTAAGACATCGAGAATCAAGGTCAGGCGTTCGCGTAAGCCGGGTATGATCAATCGCTGAAGGAGGTTTTGCTCCTGTGGGACCCTAGCATTCTCTGCCGAATCATTTGCCTCCAAATCCAGAATCCACGATGGCAGCTTCTTCAACACGTCAATATGAGTCGCGACGAGATCTGCCGCTTCAGCGAGGTCTCGAGGTCTCACTCTTTGATTGGCCAAGATCTCATCCAATTCCTGCCCGACCACCGAATAAGCCCGGTCGTAAGCTTTGCCTCCTTCATCATAGTCAGCATCCAGTATTGCCGGATCCGGAAGTTGTGGCACCCAAGTCGACAGATCGCTTTGAAGCTGTCTGAGATGTAATGCGATCTGGCCGAATGCAGGCCCAGGTTTCAGAAGAGCAATATCGGCAGTCACACGCGAGAGCCTTTCAACAATTTGAGCCTTGATTCGATCCAGGTCTGGGAGTTCTGGTATTCGGAGCCCATGAACCCATTGGTCAAACACTGCCCCCCGGAGGGAGGAGACTTTCTCGGGTGTGCCCAGCTCAGGCGGGATCTGCTTTGGCTCGAGGACAACTGCAGAAACCTCCTGACCTGCTGTTGGAATAGATGGTTGTTCACTCGGAGGAACTTTATCGTCAGATCCCGCACTGAGAACAGGACCTGTCCCTTCCGCTGGGAATTCCTGGCGCATAGCCCATCGCGCCAGGAATTCGAGTGGTCTTGATTGATCCTTCCCATTCTCGACCACCTCGTGTAGAGCGCTGTCCTGGCCTCGTGAAGCTACAACAAGAAGGTTCTCGAATAGCGCAGCCGCCCAGACTTGTTCGTTCTCACTTGGGATCGCAAGAAGCGCATCCGCAACAGAGTGAAGTTCACGCTTTAGCTCCTGGGTATCCAAACCCGACAGCATGGATCCCCAGACACTGGAGTGCAGGAAGTCGGATGACGCAAGGTCAGAAAGATCGTCAAGGAAATTATGAACAAGACCGGGGTTGCCGCTGTTCGCTTTGGAGAATCCATTAAGCAGATTGAAATTCAACAGAGCCGTCAACAGGGCGTTCCGTTCCTTCTTCCCCATCTCCTTCGGTTTGGTGCCTCCCTCTATCAAGGCCTCCTGGCGTGGTGTCAGACTGGCAAGATTCTCCAAACGATACTTGAACCAGGGAATTCGAAGTGACTTCAGGAATTCTTCCACGGACAAATCATCTGTTTCCCTTCTACGAGGCCTCCATTTATGTCTGAGGGGCGCTGGCGCTGATCTGACGATCTCAAGGAGCCGTTCAGACGGCTTTCCATATAAAACACTCTGAGCAGCACTGCTGCCCATCAGGCCAGTTTCCAATTGTCCCTGAGTGACATACGAGGAGAATAATTCCTCGATCGGATCCAGGTAATCGCCAGGTGACCTTTGAGTCCGTAAAAAGAATTCGGCCTCGTACTTTACGGGTGTCGTTTGAGGGAGTCTTTTCTTAGCGTCTTCCACTTTGAAAACGAAGAGGCAATCGGTCCTTTCTTTTTGTCCTGCCTCGCAGAAGTAGATGTCCCCGCAGAGCCCAATTCGCCTTCCAACCTCGTTATCACCGAGAGGAACGATTGTCAGCCTCTTCCCACCTTCAGTAATATCCCCAAAAACCTTGGTGGCTGGATCCATAACGCCCGGAGTAATTCGGCTCACCCATTCGTTAAGCGTGAGAGGAATTGCTATATAGTGTCGTCGTGTGTTCATGCTTAACTTCACCATCAGCGAAATTCAGTGGAGGTCATTCCTTCTGACAGGCCAAGGGCGCTGCCAGTCGAATACCACTTGGTCTTTTGGTTTGCTGTCTTTGCTCGAGCGAACTTAGACCACGAGGCGAATCGAAAGCGTAGTCACATCTCCAACATTCTCGGGCAGTCCCTGCCTGAAATCGATTGGAGTGACCTCTGTGTGAGGATGTGAAGTGTAGCCCGCGAGCGTCAAGACAACTCTTCCCCGAGCTATGGGCTTCCCATTGTCCAAACTCCATAGAGGTGAGAATTAATTATACTATAGCAGCATCTCCATCGTGGCCTTCGAGATTCCTCTGCACAGGTAGGTCCGGGAGCCGGGCCACCCATGGAAAAGTCCCGGGTAGTCCTGACTAATATCATTCAGCCAACAGGTGTCCTAAAGACACCTCGAGGGGGACTCCAATCTGGCAGAGGTAACTAACTCCGATGTTGCTAAAGTTCTCGGGCTACAGAGCGACTACCAAGGGGTTCGAAATTCGCCCTGGAGCATCATCTGGGTCCTTATGAGACAAGGGAAAATAAGACGTGAAGAACCCCCGAAGAAGCAGCAGGAGCTAGTCGGGAAACCTGCCTCCAGTCTGGCGCAGACTGGGGTATTTAGAATTGAAAGAGACTCCCGCTCTCGATTGCAGAGGCGCACGCAATGAAGTCCATGTTTGGCCAGGAGACTACAGCTCCGCCGCAAGTCGTCAGTGTTTTCTCGGGTTGCGGCGGCATGGACTTGGGGTTTGAGTCTGCTGGATTCGAACCGATTCTTGCTATCGACGTCGACCAAGCAGCATGCCACACGTACCGTCTAAACCATCCGTTGGTACGTGTGCTCCGACGTGACCTTGCTTCTGCGACGCCTGGCTACGTCGCCGAGCGGCTTGGTGAGCTACCCGAGCTGGTCTCTCCCGTTGGTGTTATTGGTGGGCCACCGTGCCAAGCGTTCTCCCGGGGCAATGGTCACAAACGAGCTGACGATCCTCGCGCCCAGTTGCCACGGCACTACGCACGCATCGTGCGAGAACTTAACGACGCCTTCGAAATCGACTTCTTCGTTTTCGAGAATGTTTTGGGGCTACGGCATCGGCAGCACGATCAGGTGTTTAGGGAGTTCAAGGATCTGTTCACAGACGCAGGCTTTCGCATTTTCGAAGGTGAACTTGATGCGGTAAACTTCGGCGTGCCACAGATCCGTCGGCGCGTGTTTGTTGTGGGGTTCAATTGTCGTAAGTACAGCACGCTGCAGTTCGTTTTCCCTAACCGACGCACTAACAAACCGCGGTGCGTTGCGGATTTGTTGGAGAAACTCCCTGAGCCCACATTCTTCCGCCGCGGCCTGAGTCCCGAGGATATCGCTTTTCATCCGAACCATTGGTGTATGAATCCGCGCTCTGATCGGTTCACGGATGGCTCGCTCCGGCAGGGCCGCATCACCGGAAGGCCGTTTCGAGTACTTAGATGGGACGCACCAAGCTGGACGGTGGCCTATGGCCACCGTGAGGTGCACGTCCACCCAAGAGGGACTCGCCGTCTGAGTGTCCTGGAGGCGATGTTGTTACAGGGGTTTCCTCAAAGATACCAATTGTGCGGCACGTTGAGCGACCAGGTGCGACAGATTTCTGACGCAGTTCCACCTCCTTTGGCTCGCGGGTTGGCACGAGCAATCCGGAAGACCCTGGGATATGACAATGGGCAGCGACCTTCATGAACCCAGAATTCACAGCGAGCACCGCATCCTGTGGAGCAGTCGAGGGCGCGCGGAACTTCCCGTCCGCCTTCGCGGGCTCAAAGGGTTCTTTGCCCGTTACGCCGGGAAGCATCCGAGAGATTTCCCTTGGCGAAAGACTGGTACGGAACCTTTCCACCTGCTCCTGGCAGAGCTACTACTAGTGCAAACGAAGGCCCATGATGTTCGCCGGGTTTGGCCGCGGTTGGTGCGGCGCTATCACACTCCCGTTTGCTTAGCCCGAGCGCGCCGGGAAGCTCTTATTCGTTTTCTTCAGCCCTTGGGGTTACAGCGGCAACGCGCACGGGCCTTGACTGTTCTCGCCAGGGCGCTGGTCGATTTCCACGATGGGAAAGTGCCTCCAACCGTAAGGGGATTGCTCTCTCTACCCCATGTCGGCTTGTACGTCGCGACGGCCGTTTCCTGCTTCGGCTTCCAGCAATGGGTTCCTATCGTTGATGCCAACGTAGTGCGCGTGTTTGATCGAATCACCGGCTTTCGGGGCACCCGCGACTTGCGTCGGCGACCGGATGTATGGCAGCTCGCGTGGGCGTTGGTCCCGAGACGGCGTGCTGCTCGGCACAACTACGGCCTCCTTGACTTCGCGGCGATGACTTGCACGCCACGAGCTCCACGGTGCAGCACTTGTAGTCTGTCCTGGGTGTGCGCTTACGGCCAGCAGCAGCCCTGTGTAAAAGCGGCGGGGTAGAAAAGGAGGATGCTATTGGACTACCTCATGTGGAACGAGCGGCTGGCGACTCATTTCTTCCAGCCTGACTATGAGGGCCGCCGGATCTTTCTCTATGTCACAGCTGACGTTTTAGGGGAGATCGCTGGGTGTGGCGATGCGCTCCGAGACTATGTGACAGCCATCAAGAGTGGTCCACCTGGAGCGACTCGCCAGGGTCTGTGCCAGAGAGCACTCCAGACTTTTGAACGGTGGCGCGACCGACGTGGCACCTTTCCACCATATATCGGATACCTCAGCCTATTCGTTCTTGCAGCCGGTATCGAGGGTGATTTTGCTGCGCATGCATATTATCCGCGCTTGCGGCAACTACTGGGCGAGGAGCCAACGATAGGCCAATACCCGTCGTTCCATCGAATGTGGGAGTTATGGATTGACCTGGAGCGCTGGGCTAACGAAGACCAAGGGGCACGACTGGGTGTCTTCAAGGCAGACATTGCCGGTGGGTGGGAGCATGTGGGTCTCCCGATCGCCCAGACAATACTGACGCAAAGTGAGAGGGAGTGTTTGCCCCTCATCTTCGCCGAGTGTGGCCTCGAGCCGGGCACTATTCCAGCAGATGAACAACTTGCACAGATGCTAGTAGCGCGTGGTCAACACCGCCTGCGACCCAGGACACTCCACCTGCTTGAGCCCTCTTCGAATCAAGACACGACTCTTCGCACTCTGCTTCTCCAGACTGTCTTTGAAGAGCTGGAAGAGTGGGACGGCCAGTGCGTTTTTGAAGAGGATAAACAGACGAGGATTTCAGGTTCTCTTCGCCTGTGCTGCAAGCTGGATCGTGTGTCTGGACGAGTAGCGATCACCCTCTGCTGTAAAAGCTCACAGGATCTTCCTGAAGGAGGGCTAGCGCTGCGATGTGAGCCAGTCGAAGGCAAGTGGGTTTGCGAGGAACACGGGTTCGGTTGGTCAACCGAACTCACCAATCGAGAACAGAGCGCGAATCTCGATGCAAGTTTTCTCGACTGGACCCAAAGTGTTACCGCTCGTAGCGATGACGGAAAGTGGGTGTTTCGAATGGCTGCTACTGAGGTGCGAATCCTTGAGGCAGGTGGCAGTTATGGACTGGCGGGTCTTGTGGAATGCGCACGCTTGCCACGCCACGGCAGATTCTATCTGCTCTGCCGTGACCGTATCGCGGGGGCAATCGAAGCTTGGGGTTATGAGGATTGCACAGCATTCGAGGAAATAGCTGTTCACAGTGGGCTTCCAATGGGCTGGCGAATGTTCGCAGTCAGTGAGCCGAGGAGCGATCAGCGAGTACGCGACGCATTCCCAATGCTGTCCTTCAACGACAGCGTCCGCCTCCGTTGTCAGGGAGGTATCCAGCACGCGCATAACCGTTACTTTACATTCGCATTACCACGTATTTTTCTAGAAGGGGGTGACACCGGGATCACCGTCTGGGCGAATGGGACTCCCCTACCTGGGTCGAAACACTTAGGCGTGTTCGAACTTCTTCCCGAGCTGGAACGTCCCGGCAAGCTATCCCTCGAAGCGAGGCGAGGTGACGAAGTTTTGGCTCGCCGTGGCCTATATCTCTCTGATGAGCCTCTTTCAACAACGATTGACTCGCCGTGGTGCGACAGGTTTGGGCGCTGCGTTGAGGCCGGAGAGAATGCGTCTGGTGATGCCGTGGCGTGTGGCGCAGCTGTGGCCGTCACGCCACCGCCCTTCGAGGAGTTCTTTCTGCCTGACCTGCACACTAATCGCCGTGTGATCTTCCTTGGTAGAAAGCCCGGCCAGATCGCTACACTCCCGCAAGAGCCATTTCCGACTGAATGGCGTCCGGTGTGGGCCGTACCCATCGAGCGGCGGGGCTCTGCGCTGTTCTGCGGCACTGGAATCGCCGATGCCCAGCCACAGGCCCACGAAGTCGGCGACCGGCGCTCCATCAGGCGGTGGAAAGAAGTTCTGTGGCACTGGCGTTGCCGTATTTCGCCGCCCACACATCAGCTCCTTGCAGGGCTTTGGGAACGCTATCAGCAGGAGGCGCGCAAGTTATGAATGCGGGAGACCGGCTGCTCTATGCGCTATCGGCGCGACGCCATATGAGTTGGGCAGCTGTTAAGCACGCATTTGACTGCCTCCACGAAACCGACGATGACCCAAACGATGGCGACTCGTTGCGCTACCGCCGCGGATACACTGTCCGGGTGCTCGACAGCTTAGGGCATGTGGAGTTCGACGCACGCCCGCAACAGCTGAGAGTGATTGTCACGCCGCCCACGATTGCCGTCCTGCCCTGGCGCGGGCTTCCAACGGGTGTCCTCACCGGAGCGCGTTCGCCAGCGAGCGTCGGGCAGTTGTCAGCCGCAGCGAAGAGATTTGGCGTCCTGCTGGACGTACACTGCCAGATATCGGATCCTCAGTTGCACCCCAGTCGCATCTCCGTGGTCACAGAAGACCTTGCACACTTGACCTTTTTTGCCCGGGAGCAGGGAGTGCATTGCACCGAGTTTCCGGCTGCTTGGTCGCTATTACACGTGGCTGGGTCGCTAGACGACTACCTGGGAACTCTTAAGCCCGAGGGTGTTGGAGACCTCAACTGGGAGCGAGAAGATTTTGACCCGGAGGCGCTCTGCTTCAACGTGCGTCTTCGACAAGATAAGCCGTTGCTGAGCCGGTACACCCATCCCACTCGCAGGACGCGGCTTCATGTACTGCATCAAGCCGAGATGGCATCGCCCGTGGACCCAGACTGGGGGCGATTCGCAATCCTACAGGCTGCGAGACGTGATGTTCTAACATACGGCAAGAACTCATCTCTGTTCTGCGTTCCTGCGACGACTCCGTTGCCGAAACTCCTGGAACGCTCTCTATGCCTATGTTCCGGATGGGCGCCGGCGGTCGCAAACGGAATTGTGTGGCCAGGTTCGCGTGTGAGCAGCGCACGCGTCTACCAGCACATACCCGTTCGGTTAGCCGAAACTATTGCCGACAAACTGGGACAGCGACTCTCGTTCCGAGAGCTTCCGGTCTGTGCTGTCTGAAAGGCGCAACATGGATGACCCGATTAGAGCGTTCGAAGGAATCAAGGAAAACGTCCTTCTCTATCTCAAGACAGCGTTCGCCACACAGTATCCGTCTGTGGAGGCCGAGCGCGAGCGTTTGTTGGGTGCGCCTCAGTCGTTCTACCAAGAGCCGTGGATAGAGCCGCTCGCCCGCTACCTGGCCATCAAGCCAATCTCTGATCTCACGCTGGACGATGTTCCGGGGCTCAATGCTGCAACGCTGGAGGACTTTACCGAGCTCGCGCGGTGCGGGCTCGTCGGCGACTACCAGCTCTTTGCGCACCAACTGGAAATGCTTCGCAATGCCCTGCGCGGGGAGAGCGTCGCGGTAACGGCAGGGACGGGCTCGGGTAAGACCGAGTCCTTTCTGCTGCCTTTGTTCGCGTATCTGGTGAACGAATCCCGGACGTGGCCTCTGCCTGGTACCCCCGACCGGAACGCGGGAGACTGGTGGCGAAGCACGGACTGGCGAGGCCAGTGTGTCGGTTCAGGGGGCCGCTTGGCTCGATCGCTGCGTATCCCCCAGCGCTCCCACGAGTCCCGACCTGCTGCAGTCCGTGCGCTAATACTGTACCCAATGAATGCACTGGTCGAAGACCAGCTCACGCGACTCCGAAAGGCACTCGACTCACCTGCGGCCCGGCAATGGTTCGACACGACGCGCGGTAGCAACCGGTTCTACTTCGGACGATATAACAGTAGCACCCCGATCCCTGGTTACGAATTTAAGCAGAACGGCCGGCCAAACCGCGACAAAATCGAAGCGCTCCTCGTTGAGTTGATAGCCGCTGAGCAGTCTGCTCAGGCCGCTCAACAGCATGCTGTAGAGAACCCGTCCGAAGCTGATGTTGTCTATTTTTTCCCCCGACTTGATGGCAGCGAGATGCGATCACGCTGGGACATGCAGGACCATCCGCCTGACATACTAATCACCAACTTTAGCATGCTAAGCCTGATGCTAATGCGCGAAGGAGACGGCGGAATTTTCGACCGCACCCGCACCTGGCTCCAGCGCGATGACAGTGTTTTCCATCTTATCGTCGACGAATTGCATTTGCACAGGGGTACCGAAGGCACCGAGGTAGCGTACCTGCTTCGCCTTTTACTGGACCGCCTCGGCTTGGCCCCTGACCATCCTAAACTCAGGGTACTTGCGTCAAGCGCATCGCTGGAACCGGATGATCCTGCTAGTCGCAAGTTTCTTGCCGAGTTTTTCGGTCGACCGTGGAGCCCAACCCAGATAATCCAGGGAACGCTGCGCCCTGTGCCACCAGTCAGCGGCGATGCGTATCTCCCGGCTGAGCCGTTCGTCACAATGGCAGAAGTGCCTGAAGATGATACTGCGGCTGTTGACGCCGCCTGTGCGGCCATAGCGGAAAGGCTGGGGGGAGACGATCTGGCCGGTGCACCGCGTCAGCGGATGAAGCAGGTGTTAGAGTCTGAGCTGTTGGCCGTTGAAGCAAGACTGCTGCGTGCTTCCTCCGTAGACGGCCAGATCCGGGCTGTCCCAATTGCACGATTTGGCCAGGGTCTTTTCGGGCCACAGTTACCATCGACAGTCGTGACGCAGGCGTGTCAAGGATTACTGCGGGCACGAGCGCTTTGTGACGCAGTTAGTACTTCGTCACTTCCTGCTTTCCGCTTCCACTGGTTCTTTCGAAATATTGAAGGGATGTGGGCATGCACCGCACCAGGATGCCAGTGTGACACTTCTGATCGACCGATCGGCAAACTCTACGCAAACAGCCGCATTCTATGTGACAACTCTGCTGACCGGCATAGGGTGCTGGAGACCCTGTATTGTGAGCAATGCGGCGTGCTCTTCGTGAGCGGGAGCAGATTAACTTTGCGGGACAACGGCGGCTGGGAGCTCCTCGGCACAGACCCAGACGTCGAGGGTATACCAGATCGGCAGGCGGCCCGGTTCGTGGATCGTCGCAGCTACGCCGAGTTCGGCGTGTTCTGGCCAGCGAGGCAGGTCCCCTTGCACCAAGACGCGCAAGGACAGTGGCGCCATCCCCGTTTCGATAGAGGGCAACCTGCACCCGCTCGTTGGGACCGAGCATCGATGGATGTTAAGAGTGGCCGTGTGGTGCTTGGCCTTCAGCAGCCACTATACCCCGATGGACGTTGGGTCCAAGGATTCATATTTCACCTGCCTACCATAGCGGTCGCTGATCAGGGTCGATACATGGCCCTGCCTGCTGTGTGTCCGGCCTGCGGCAGTGATTACGGCCGTAAGAAGTACCGGAAGTCACCCGTGCGCGGTTTCCGAACCGGCTTCTCGAAACTGAGCCAACTGCTTGCCAAGGAGCTGTTTTACTCACTTCCCGAGGCCGCGGCACGAAAACTGGTCGTTTTTTCCGACAGTCGGGAGGATGCGGCATCGATTGCCAACGGCATGGAGCGAACCCACTATCTGGACCTCGTGCGGGAGGCAATGTACGACGAGCTGAGCACCGTTGTTTTGGGGGAAGGCCAGCTGCTGGCTGACTTGGAAAGCGAAAACATGCCAGTACAACAAATTGCGCAGCGCTTTGTGGCCCAGTGGCCTGCGGCGCTCGAGCGCCTGCGCCGTCTGACGGTGGATGCACGGCGAGATATACCCGAGGGGCTCGACGAGGACCTTCGTCGGGAGTTGGAGCAGCGACGCGAGCGTGCTCGCCAGCAGAGTGCTGAAATCCGCGATCGTGCGACGCGTCGTCTTGTTCCCCTCCGTGTACTCTTCGAAGGTACTGATCCCCAGGACCCGACAGGGCCCGGATTCCTTATCCACCGTCTCAAACGGCTCGGCGTCAACCCTGCAGGTTGTGATGTCCTCTATCAGGAATACAACTATGACGGTACGTTCGAGAACCACTGGACTAGCTTTTTTGACTTTTCTGCGTATCTTCTCAATATTTCGGGGTAGTTAAAGATTTTTTGCTGGACATGATTATCCCTTTCTGGCATGCTGAAGTGGATGAAAGCGCCAGAAACCAATTG
>JAKEER010000530.1 GCA_022616615.1 Acidobacteriota bacterium | reverse complement strand
TTCCCTATCTCGTGCTTCATCCCGGGGCCCACGTGGGATCTGGTGAAGCGGCTGGGCTGCGGCGCATTGCCAAAAGCCTGAACGAAGTGCTGAGCCTGAAGAAGGCGTACACGACGCAAGTTTTGCTAGAGACCACCGCCGGCCAAGGCAGCAATCTGGGATACCGTTTTGAGCAGCTCGCGGAGATCCTGGCTATGACGGAAGAATCCGGGCGGCTGGGCATCTGTGTTGACACCTGTCACCTTTTTGCTGCGGGTTACGACTTGCGAAAGCGATCTGTCTATGAAGCGACCTTCTGTGAGTTGGATTCCTGGGTGGGACTGCAGCGTGTCAAGGTGTTTCATTTGAACGATTCCAAAAAAGGACTTGCCAGCCGTGTCGACCGGCACGAAAACATTGGCAAGGGTGAGCTGGGCCTAGAACCGTTTCGGTTCCTGGTCAATGACTCACGCTTTGCTGGAGTACCGATGCTTTTGGAAACTCCAGGAGGCAATGAGGCCTATCGTAACGATCTGGAAACTTTGCGAAGCTTAAGATCATGAAGTGTCTGCGATCATTCGTATTGATGGTTGGCTGCGCGCTGACCTTGTCGTGCCAAAGCGCTCAGGAACGCCACGGAAGCGGCGAACTGTCCCCGCACAGCTACATCCAACTGCTGGAGCGTCTCGAGATTGCGGGTAATCGATACCGCCGGGCTACGGACTTGCTGAAATACAGCAGCTCCAGCCTGGAACGAAGCCTGGCGGAGAGTCATCTGCAGTTGACGCGAGAGTTCCTCGAGAGCGAATTTCAACTAGCCGAGATTGAATCAAAGAGCCTGGCGCTCAACCAAGCGGGCGCCATTGAAAGCGCTGCCGCTTCCCCCACCGCCGCCGAGCAAAGCCAGTACGACAAGATCGCAGCGGAAGTTTGGCGCCTCTCAGCGGAGGTCGAAGAAGCTAAAGAACGGTTGGCCGCGGCGCGTCAGAACCTGAAGAAGGCGGCCACGGCTGAGGCCTTCCGCAAGGCCCAGCAGGTGGCGGATCAACTCCAGAAGGAAGTGGTCATCGCCGACAAGAAGCTCGACCTGGCAGGCTCCAATCTCGACATCCAGGACTACAAGCGCAAGCGCTCGACCACAGGTTCGGGTGATGCCCTGCCGTTTGCGGATCGCCTCAAGATGATGCGGGAGGAGCTTTTCCCTGCAGCGAGACCTGCCACCGCCGGCAACGCCAAGAGCGGTGAGCAGCCACAGAGCCCTCCTCCAGCGGAATCGCCGAGCGGGGTTATTTCCAGCGTCCGGGAATACTTCGCGCGGCGGGAAAAATTCCAGAGCCTGCGGCGCGCCCAGCAGGAAACCCTGCGGTTAGTGAATCAAGTCAAGGAAAGCCTGGAGCGGCGGCAGCGAGAGCTTGAGGTGCTTCAGTCACAACATTTGGAACTCAACAGGAAGACGGAAACGGCTTACGGCCAAGCCTACCAATTGCTTCAGCGGCGTGGCGACCAGGCGGCTGTCGCGCGAATTCTGGGAGAAGCCGACCGGCAGATGTCGGATTCGGCCCGGCTCGAGCAACAAAAGGAACTTGCCAACCGGGGCATCGCTGTCGTTCGCAGGCAAGCCGGGTTGGTGCGGGATGACGGCGACAAACTGGCCAGTTGGACTGGCGTTGCCACAGAAGAACGCAACGACTCGCTTTTTCGTGTGGGCAACCGCATCGGCATTGTTCTGGCACTGGTCCTCATGATCCTGGTTCTCTCACACTACCTCAAGAAGCTGCCCTACAAGTTCACCCGCGAAGGGAAGAATCTCTATTACTTTCGCAAGCTCATCAGCTTCTCCTCCGGACTGCTCATCGCCGTCATCGTGGCGCTGAACTTCATGGGAGACATTGGAGGTCTCTCGGCCGTAGTGGGACTGGCGGGCGCAGGTCTCGCTATTGCTTTGCAAGATCCCATCGTCAGCCTGGTGGGATGGTTTCTCATTGTTGGAAGATTCGGCATCAGCGTCGGCGACCGGGTGGAGATTAATCAGGTAAAGGGTGACGTCATCGACATTGGCCTTCTGCGGATTGCAGTGCTTGAAGTGGGCAATTGGGTAGGCGCTGAGCAGTCCACCGGCCGCGTGGTTTTTTTTCCCAACAGCTTCATCTTCAAAAATCACTACTTCAACTACTCCACTGGCAACTCGTTCATCTGGGACGAAATTCGCATTACTGTGACGTACGAAAGCGACTGGAAAAGAGCGCGGGAGATCATCGAAGAAGTGGCAAAGCGTGTTTCCCAGAGCTTCATCGATGAGGCCAAGCATAGCCAGGCGCAAATGGAGCGGCACTTTCACATCAACTTGGGCACGCTGACGCCCTACGTGTACGTCTCAATTGCCGATAGCGGCGTAGACCTTCTGCTTCGCTACCTCACCGGCATCCGCAAGCGTCGTTCCACCCAAGACCAGATTTGCCAGGAGATCCTGGAAACTCTTGGGCGCGAAAGCAGCATTGAACTGGCATATCCTACGCGCCGAAATGTGACGGAGACGAAGGTGCTGACCACGAGCCCGGATCCGGGTGGGGGGTGAGGACAGGATTTACGGCAGGATTAACAAGATTGACAAGACGAAAACGCGGATGCGGTGCGGCGCGAATGGCACTTTCCTTACCTTTTTTGCAAATCCTATGAATCTTGTGATGAGGACAGGATTTACAAGATTGACAAGATGAAAGCGGGGATACCTTTTTGCCAATCCTGTGAATCTTGTGAATCCTGTCGTTGAATCTTGTGAATCCTGTCGTTGAATCCTGTACCGAAATCTATCTTATCCGCCACGGTCAATCTGTCCATAATCAGGAGCAGACCATTGCCGGGCAACTCGACTCGGAGCTGACGCCTCTTGGCTTCGAGGATGCGCGAAGCGTGGCTGCGGCCATTGGCCCCCGTGATTTTGAGGTTATCTATTCGAGTGATCTGCTCAGGGCACGCCAAACGGCAGAGACCGTCATCAACACCTTGCAGCTGAACTGCCCGCTGTACTTTTCTCCGCTGCTGCGGGAGTTGAACTACGGCCGCTTTACAGAAAGGAGCGTCGTGGAGACCTTCCAGTTTTTGAATTATAAGCGCGTTCCACACGAGCGCTATCCGGAAGGGGAAAGCTTTCAAGACCTGCAAGAGCGGGTTGGACAATTTCTAAGCCAACTGCTGGAAGAGTCGGCCGGGCGGCGGATTCTGGTTACTGCTCACGCGGGTTCCATCCGTCTGTTGGCCATGCTGCTCGATCCTGCGCACAAACAGGAACATCTGGAGCGGGCTTACGGCAATCGGTTTCTAGGCAAGGCCGTTTTGGATGAGAATGGTCTGGTCTTACTTGAGGTGATTCAGAATCCGGAGCGAGGCGGGTTCTAAGCAGTCGCAAAGGTCCGCCAACGTCACCTCGGCTGCGGCTGGCTCAAACAGTGCAGGGTGCCCAGACCCCAAACCAGGTCGACGCTGTGAATGCCCACCACGTTCCTTTCTGGAAATAGCCACGCCAGCACGGAAAGCGCGTCCCGGTCATGTGGATCATTAAAGGTAGGAACAAGCACTGCGGAATTCCCGATGTAGAAGTTAGCGTAGCTTGCGGGCAGCCGCTGGCCGTTGAAGAAGAGAGGCCTTGGCATGGGCAACGGAACGATCTCCAGCTGCCTTCCATCTTGGTCAGTCATAGTCTTGAGAAGTTCCAGGTTTTCCCGCAGTGGCCGGTAGTTCACGTCGCCGGCGTCTGTCTCCTGCGCAACAACCACCGTCGTTGGGTTTACAAAGCGCGCCAGATCATCCACGTGGCCGTGCGTGTCGTCGCCAGCGATGCCGTTCCGCAGCCATAGGACCTTGCGAATGCCCAGATATTGGGCAAACACGCGCTCCATGTCTCCACGGCTTAGACCAGGGTTCCGCTCTTGAACTGGGCTGAGCAGGCACTCTTCGGTCGTCATCAATGTTCCCTTGCCGTTGACGTCGATGCTTCCCCCTTCCAGGACAACCCTCCGGAGTTGCTTTCCCGTCCTCACCTGGGGCTCCCACTGCTTGAGTTTGATCGCCTGCGAAATCCGGGATGGAATCGCATTGTCCCTTCTCCAGTTCCGATACTTCGCCCAGGCGTTGAACTTCCAGTTCGTGATAGCGAATTCGGAACGCCCCAGTGACTCGCGCTTGATGAATATGGGTCCAAAGTCACGGGCCCAGACGCGGTCCGTCGGAAAAGGGAAGAAATCGATCTGGTCGAGATCGACTCCCGCGCGCTTCAGCACGCGCCGCGCACGGCTTCGCAGGCGGTCGTTCTGAACCAGGATGCAGACCCGTTCCCCGTGATGGAGGTGGCGGACAATTTCGGCATAGACCCAGGCAATAGGCGCGAACTTTCCCGGCCAGTCCTCCCGGTTGTGTGGCCAGGCAATCCACGTGGCGTGATGAGGTTCCCATTCGGCGGGCATGCAGAAACCGCTGGGAGGGCGGTGAACGCGAGGCATGAAGAGGAGTGTCTCCGATCAGAAAGGAACCAGCCAATGGCGACGGCGCGAGCCAGCAGACAAACAGGCAATGACGAATGACTAAGCCCGAATGACTAGAGAATGTCGAAGTCCGAAGCCGGAATTCGTCATTGAGTCATTCAGGCTTCTTTCGTCCTTCGGGCTTAGTCATTCGTCATTCTTCACTCGTCACGGTCGATCAACCGATTCACAATCTCCCCGTAGCTGTCGATGCGGCGGTCGCGCAAGAACGGCCAGTTGCGCCGGACGCTTTCCAGGTGCGCCAAGTCACATTCCACGACGAGGATCTCATCCTGGTGGTCGGAAGCTTCGCTGAGCACAACTCCAAACGGATCGCTTACAAAAGAGCTGCCCCAGAACTCCAGTCCTCCATCGGACGGGCCTTCATGGCCCACGCGATTGACTGCGGCTACGTAGACGCCATTGGCAATGGCATGAGCGCGCTGAATGGTTCGCCAGGCATCGCGTTGCGCAGTTCCATACTGGGCCTTTTCTGCGGGATGCCATCCGATGGCCGTTGGATAGAACAGGACCTTGGCGCCCTGTAGCGCCGTCAGGCGGGCGCCTTCCGGATACCACTGATCCCAGCAAACCAGCACACCAACACGCCCGTAACGCGTGTCGAAGCATCGGTACCCCTGGTCGCCCGGCGTGAAATAATACTTCTCGTAGTACAGGGGATCATCCGGAATGTGCATCTTGCGGTACGTTCCCAGCAGTGATCCGTCGGCATCAAGGACGACCGCGGTGTTGTGATAAACGCCCGCATCCCGCCGCTCGAAAAGGGATCCTCCGACGATAGCAACCTGGTGCTCCCGAGCCGCTGCGGCCAAAGCCTCCGTGCTGGGTCCAGGGATAGGTTCGGCCAAGTCGAAGATGGCCACCTCCTGCTTCTGGCAGAAATACTGCGAACGGAAGAGCTCCTGTAGACAAATGACTTGGGCGCCTCGCTGGGCGGCCTGCCGGATAAGTCGTAAGGCCTTCTGCAGGTTTTCCTCAACACCCGCGCCACAGGACATTTGGATCAGTCCCAGCTTGAATCTTGATGGGGTTAACTTCATTACAGGTGCCTTTCTGTCAGGCCCCGTCAAAAGTCCTGAAAGTGATTGAATCGCAATCTAGCCCTTGCTGACGCGCGGGCTCTGACCTGGCCTCCGCGCCTTTCAGTAGCTCGACCGTCAGGGAGGGCAGAGAACTTTGACGAGACTCTGGCCTTTCGGGGGCTCACTTATTAATAAGTGCAGAAGTAAGGAGACACAGCAGAGGGCTGAATCAGCGCCCCTCACCCCCGGCCCCTCTCCCCAAGCGGGGCGAGGGGAGCAGACATGCAAGAGTGGCGTCCTCAAACCAACGCTCGGACTAATAACGTCGCGACGGAACAGTGCCTCGCGCTTTTGGCCGGTAGTCTAGCTAGGGTTTGTCCTGTGCCACTGGGCGGCCTTATCTTAAGGGAATTTCGAGCTCTTCCAAGACCTAATTTTCCCGGCTCGGCTTGGAGGCGAACATGACGCAAAGAACAGAGTCGCGTCAGGGTTAGGAGCGCGAGCCCACGGGCAGCGGCAGGCGAGCAAGTGCCCTCTGGCGCTGCGAAAAAATTCAATGGTAGGGACGCGCTGCTGCGCGTCCGCGACGGTAAACCCAACACGGACGCGGAGCACCGCGTCCCTACCGGATCATGTTTACAGGCCCAACCGAATTTTCTTGTGAATCAGCGCAGAACGCTCTCCGTTTCAGATCGTCCTTCTTTTCCAAGCTGATCTTTACCCATAAGTGGTCGCCGGACACAGAGGGTGTGTGTGTCGAAGGGTAAGTCCCCAAAGGGACCAATTTGAATAGCCCCAGGTGGTGCGCCACGCCGCGCACTGATGTCAACTTAAGACGGCTTCGTCCACGATTGACGGAGAAAGCGCGTCAATCGTGGCTTCCAAGACGACCGGTCAGGGGCATGGGTAGCCACGATTGGCGTGCTTCTCGCCAATCGTGGGCGGGGTTCCGCGGGTTCCGCCTTAAGTTGACATCAATGCACGCCGCGCCACCCGGGGGAAATGTTGCCAAAGACACCGACCCTGAAGGAGTCGAACAGGAACGGTAACGTGGAGATTGCCGAGGCTCGGTTCAACCCTTTCCAGGTTGGATCTGAAACGTTCTTGCTACCGTGGGTTTCGCTCCGCGCTGCTGCGCTCAACCCGGCTATTCATGTTGGTCCCCTCCGGGGACAACAGAGAATCAAGCTCCGTGTCCAGCAAAAAACTTGTGGGACACGCTCAGCTTTGTTAAGGCGGACTTTGACGAAACCTTGGACGCGGGGAACAAGTCAGTTGTGCGCAATCGGTTGCCTTGCTTATAATGCGAACGCGTGAATATCACCGAGGAATCGATGCTCAACCGGCGAACGTTTATAGCTTCTGCTACGATTTCGCCCTTGATGGCTGATGCCGGCCGATCCCAGTTTTCCAGCGGAGCGCGTTCAGGCTTGAAGCCGACGGGCCGGCCGCTGGTCATTTCCCGCGGTAACGGCAAAGGCAACCCGCCCCAGTTGAATTTTTATGCCTTGAACAAGAAAGGCGAATCGGGGGCCGCGTCGATTTACAAGGGCGCCAAGTATTGCCTGCATGACGGTGCGCAGTCTTATCAACTCGACAGCGCCTGGCTGCTGGAGAAGAAGCCCACTTGAGTGGTAGCGTTGCCTCTCGAGGGGTGTGCGATCGAAGAGGAACCAAGGAACCGTATGGACAAGCGTAAAGTCATTGTTCGCAAGTTGGATGGAGAGATCGTCAAAGGCTATGTGGATCAGGCTCTCGATCCTGTCAATGCCCAAGAGAAAAAGATAACAATCACTTCCTTGACCGAAGAGTTGATTCATGTTCCCAAGACGGAGATCAAGGCGCTCTTTTTTGTTCGCAAGTTTTCCGGCAACAAAGAGTATTCCGAAGTGAAGTTTTTTGAGAGCCAGCCGCGCATCGACGGACTTTGGGTGCGGCTCTACTTTTCTGACAATGAAGCCATCGAAGGCATCGTCGCCAACTCGATGAGTTTCTTGGTGGAAGACGGCTTCTACCTGAAGCCTCCAGACCCAAACAGCAACAATCGCTTGATGTACGTAGTGAAATCGGCGCTGAAAGACTTTACGGTGCTTGGAGTGCAGTACTCCAAAGGCAACATTGCTGACTACTACGAGAGGTTCATGAGCTCGAAGAACCCGGACGTCAAGCCCGCCAGCTAGCGCAAAGTCTCGTGTGTGGCCTGCGCTTTCGTTTCCATGTGCGGGCGCCACTGCGCAGGTCCCCCAGATGCCGCAACCCGTTCACCTTGGCTACTCAGACCCGCAGATTCCAATCTGCCCGTTCCAACCAGCGCCCGATAGGACCCTCGCTGACCTGTGAAACGCTACCGCAAAGAGTACGAAGCTCTCGATAAACAGCACCTGTGGCATCCCTTTACCCAAATGCGCGAGTGGATAGCTTCGCCCCAACTCGTCATCGAACGCGGTCAAGGAGTTTATCTTTTCGACACCGAAGGCAATCGTTATATCGACGGTGTCTCCTCGCTCTGGACCAATATTCACGGGCACCGGCATCCGGCGCTGGTTCGGGCCATTCGACAGCAATTGGCCAAGCTGGAACACAGCACCTTTCTGGGGCTAACGAGTGTGCCTGCGGTCGAGCTGGCGGAGAAGCTCGTGGCAATTGCTCCGCGTAACTTAACCCGCGTCTTCTATTCCGATAACGGCTCCACAGCCGTCGAGATCGCGCTGAAGATGTCGTTTCAATACTGGCGGCAGCAGGGCAAAGAGTTCTCACGCAAACAAAAGTTCATCTCCTTCGCCAACGCCTACCACGGCGACACGATCGGGTCGGTGAGTTTGGGCGGCGTGGACCTTTTCCACAAGATTTTCAAACCGCTGCTGTTCAAGTCGTTCAAAGTGTTTTATCCCGACTGCTACCGGTGCCCGTTCGGCAAGCAGCCAGACTCATGCGATGTTTACTGCCTGAAGGAATTCGAAGCCACGCTGAAAAAGCATGAGCGCGAAGTTTGTGCCGTGGCCGTGGAGCCCGCTATTCAAGGCGCTGCCGGAATGCTGACGGCGCCTCGCGGATTTCTAAAACGCATCGAAACACTCTGCCGGAATCACAACGTTCATTTGATCCTCGATGAAGTTGCCACGGGATTTGGGCGAACGGGAACGATGTTCGCTTGCGAGCACGAGCAGGTGGCGCCTGACTTTCTCGCCCTGGCAAAGGGATTGAGTGGCGGCACCCTGCCCTTGGCAGCCACCTTGACAACTTCAGAGGTGTTCGAGGCTTTTCTCGGTGAATACACCGACTTCAAATCCTTCTTTCACGGCCATACTTACACCGGAAACCCGCTAGCCTGCGCGGTGGCAGCGGCCAGCCTTGATCTTTTTAGAACTGAGAAGACGCTTCAAAAGTTGAGGCCCAAGATTCGTTATCTGGCACAGCGGCTTGCCAGTTTTTGGGGACTTCAGCACGTGGGTGACATCCGCCAAGCAGGCTTCATGGCAGGCATCGAGCTCGCAAAAGACCGCGGCTCAAGAATTCCCTACCCCGCAGCGGAGCGCATAGGGCATGCGGTCGCCATGGAAGCGCGGCGCCGCGGTGTGATCCTACGGCCGCTGGGAAATGTCGTTGTTCTCATGCCCCCACTCTCGATTTCGCATTCCCAGCTGAAGCGCTTACTGGACGCCGCCTACGAGAGCATTGACGCAGCCACAAAGGGCACGCAGTGTGTGGCGCTTTCGAGCGTCGTAGCCAGAGATCAGGAATCGGTGCGCGCCTCGGAGTAGCGCGTGCCCCCAGATAACGAGGTAAGAGAACTATGACGAGCGACTACTTTGGAAGGGTAAAGTTGAGGATGGTATCGACGATCTCGAGCTCCACACGCCGGTTCTTGGATCGGGCTTCAGGGGTTTTTCCCTGCACCAAAGGCTTGGTTTTCCCGTAGGCCTTCGTGGTGATGATTTCCGGACTGATGCCCGCCTCGACCAGGTAGTCACGCACGGCCTGGGCCCGTCTCTCGGAGAGTTCCTGATTGTAGGCTTCTGAACCGACGTCATCGGTATGGCCGTAAACCGTGATGTGGTACCCCTTGGATGTGAGAAGAATGCCTGCAATCCGGCTCAGGAGTTCGCGGTTCGCGGATAGCACCGCAGCTTTGTTGAATTCAAACTGAATGGCGTTGCTGTCCAGGTTCATCACGAGCCCCATGGCAGTGCGCCGAGTTTCGGCAATCTTTTCCAGAGCCTCTTGCAATCGGCCCAACTCTTCTTCCCGCTCTTTGCGAATTCGGTCGGCCTCGGTAACCGCCGCTTGCTTTTCTTTTTCAGCCGCGTCTGCCCGCTGCTTGGCTTGTTCGGCTTTCTCCAGGGCCTGCTTCGCTTCGGCTTCAGCGGCTTGCCTGGAGCTGTCTGCCTGCGCTTTGGCGGTGGCGGATTGTCGGGCGCTCTGTTCGGCCGCAGTGGCCCGGCTGCGCGCGGATTCCGCCTTGCTGTCAATTTCTTCCATCCGCTGGCGCAAGCCTGCAACCTCCTGCTGCAGCGCTTTACTCCGGGTGCGGTTGATATAGAGCGAGATCCCCAATCCTGCGACGAGTACGACCGCTAGCGCCAGGAAGACGGATAAACGAACAGGCTGGGAAGCGCCCCGTGATTCCGGTCCCTTCTGCGATCTTCCCCCAAAGTCGGGCATGACAGGTCCTTGTTTGACGAGACGTCGTGCTCATTCAGGTCCCAAAGACATTTCCAATAATACCCTCCGCAGCGAATGCCGGAAAGTCAATCGAGAAGGCAATCTAGCCGGCGTCGCGATTACCTATACGGGGCAAGGGTGACATCGCGTGATCTTGCGATGGATCATTCAGATTTTAGCGAGAAATGGCCGCACTTAGCAGCACTGAGGGCTGGAGAAATCAAGAGCGCTTTTGGCGGAGGATTTTCCTCTGGACCGCATCCCTAAGGCCTTCCCAAATTCCTGAAATATTCCCGCCAACCCAATAAAGCGATTCCAGCAGCGAGGGAAATGAGACCTACTGTGTAGAATATCAAATCTAAAGCTTGGCTGTGGGAAGGCTCCGCGAAAATGAGCCTCTCCTTTGCGCTGCTGATGTTCAATCCACTCAGCACTCTGAACTCAGAATCGCCTCAAGCCCAGTAGGCCACACCGGGCTTCTCGGCAATTACTATGCCCTTCAGGAACTGGAATGCCTTGCGCAACCCCTCTTCGGCTGACATGAGGCTGTCTTCGTGCTCGATGCTCAAGACGTGGTCGTAGCCCACAAGGCGCAGGTTGCTGACGATGTCTTTCCACTGCGCGTAGTCGTTGCCGTAGCCGCAGGTGCGAAAAATCCAAGAGCGGTGGAGTTCGTCGGTATAACTCTTGGCGTCGAGCACGCCATTGACGGCAATGTTGCGATGGTCGAGCTTGCAGTCTTTGGCATGAAAGTGAAAGATCGCTTCCCCCACGGCGCGAATGGCGGCGCCGATATCGGCCCCCTGCCAGAACAAGTGGCTGGGATCGAAGTTGCACCCAATCTCAGGACCGACGGCATCGCGCAATTTGAGCAGCGTCTCGGGATTGTAGACCACGAAGTTGGGGTGCATCTCGAGAGCGACCTTCTTAATGCCGTTGTTCTTAGCAAGCTTGATGGCCTCTTTCCAGTATGGAATGACCCGCTCTCGCCACTGCCATTCCAAAGCCTGCGCGAAATCGGGCGGCCAAGGCGACACGATCCATGCGGCTGAAGTGGCCTTGGCGTCGGCGCCCGGGCAGCCACTGAACGTAATCACCCGGTCGACCTCCAGCTTGCGCGCCAGTTTCAGCGCCCGCTCGTAGGCGTTGTGGTGCTCCTTGGCAAGCTTCTTGTTCGGATGAATGGGGTTCCCGTGAACGCTCAGCGCGCTGATGACGAGGCCGCGGCTCTTGATGGCGTTCTGGAACGCCCTGAGCTTGGAATCGCTGGCCAGCAATTCCGCCGGCTGGCAGTGGGCTTCTCCCGGATATGCGCCGCAACCGATTTCGACGGCTTCGACTCCCAAGTCCTTCAAGTAATCCAGCGCTTCTTCAAAGGGTTTGTTCGCCAGCAGAACGGTGAATACGCCGATTTTCATTCTTGCCTCCGGTCTTTGCAGGGGTTAACCAATCAGGAAGAAAGTGACTGCTGAAAGATGAAGCGTGATACGTGATAAACGATGTCTCCTTATCTTTGCTTCACGTGTCACGCATTAGGCTTCACGTCTCGCGCATCACGCCCTAAACCTTCACCCACTTCTTGCTCTTGGCACTCTTCTCCATGGCTTCGAGCACGGCCTGGTTCTTCACCCCATCCTCGAAATTGGGCGACGGTAGCTTGTTCTGGGAAATGGCCTGCATCAAATCGTACACGGCGTGCGTGAAGGTGTGCTCGTAACCGATGATGTGGCCGGCGGGCCACCACTTCCAGTAAGGGTGGACGGGCTCAGTGACCATGATGTTGCGGAACCCCTGGGCATAAGCCGAATCGTCGCGCAAGTACACGTCCAACTCGTTCATGCGCTCGAGATTGAAAACGAGGCTGCCCTTGCTCCCGTTGATTTCGAAACGGTTGTAGTTTTTTCGGCCGGGAGCAAAACGTGTGGCTTCGATGGTGCCCACCGCGCCGTTGGAAAAGCGAACCAAGGCCAGGCTCGCATCATCGACCGTCACCTTCCCCTTCTTCTTCGGATGGTCGACCAGGGGGCGCTGCTTCACAAACGTCTCCAGCGCGGCCGACACTTCCCAGATTTCTCCCACCAGGAAGCGAGCGAGGTCGACGACGTGCGAGGCCAGATCACCCAGTGCGCCGGAGCCAGATTTCACTTTGTCAAACCGCCAATAGAGCGGGAACTCCGGATCGACAGGCCAATCCTGCAGATAAGTGCCGCGAAAGTGATGGATCTTGCCGAGCGTGCCGTCCGCGATGAGCTTCTGCGCCAAGGTTACAGCCGGCGCCTTCCGATAGTTGTGACAGATCATGTGCAGCACGCCGGCCTTCTGAACAGCAGCCAGCATCTTTTTCGCTTCCGTCAGTGTGTTGGCGAGGGGCTTCTCGCAAAGGATTACCTTGCCTGCCTTGGCCGCCGCGATCGAGATGGGCATGTGGGAGTCGCCCGGGGTGGAAACGTCGACCACCTCGATGTCCTTGCGCTGCACAACTTCTTCCCAGGAAGTGCTCCACTCTTCCCAGCCATACTTTGCGGCTGCCACTTTGACTGCGGCTTCGTTGCGCCCGCAGATGATCTTCATCACCGGAATCGCGTTGCTGTCGAAAAAACAGGGCATCTGCCGGTAGGCGTTGCTGTGCGCTTTGCCCATGAATTGATAACCAATAAGAGCCACATTAATCTTTCGAGGCACTGCGGCATCCTTTCTGTCGGTGGTTTGAATGCTCAGCTCAGCAAGCAGATTTCTTCCTGGGGCTCGACGAGGCCTGCTTCTTTCCAACAATGCCCGTGGAAAAACAGGGCCGGCCTGGCTTCAGTGTGAGTCTTGGAATCGAGTTCAGAAGCGGATTTGCGGAAAATTTCCAGCACTCGGCAAACGGTGACATAATAACTGCAATCCTGTAGTGCTGAACGACGCCACTGTATAGCAAGATTCGTTTTGCAGGGTCAAGGGAAAAGGCGGTGCAGCCAGGGTCCCGTCAAAGTCGCGTAAGTCGTTGAGTCGAGGCAGAGCCCTTGCTGACGCGCGGGCTACTGACTTGAATCTCGGCCTGTTCAGTAGCCCGACCGTAAGGGAGGGCTCGCGACTTTGACGGAACCCTGGCGGTGCAGCGCAAGGCAGGAAGTTCGCCCGCGCTCCCTCCTGCAGCGACTCACGAGCGGATCATGCCTTCTCAAGCTTGCAGAAAAAGATATGCCATTCGCCGGCGCTTGGGGTGGTTGCGGCGGGTGCGCGAAACTGGCGGAAAGCCCTGGCTCGATGATGAGCAGCAGGAGCGCCTGAAGCTGAAGGCCAGAATCGAGGAATGGATTCAGCAGCAGCCCGAGCCGGTTCTCTATCGGCAAGGCCGGCGCGTGGATCTTCTCAAGCATCTCCGATTGACCCTCGATTGCATCTCTAGAGACCTTATCCTGACTTGCCGAACCCGAACCACGCGCGTGCGGGGAAGGGTAGTGCAAGCCACGCAAGATGAATTCGGGACGGTGGCGCTTCGAACTCAGCTTCTGGGAATCACGGAAATCTTCGAAATTCGTCCGGCGCAAGAGACGGCAGGCTTACGGCCTTTTCAGGAAGCACGAGGCGATTTTCAGAAGACGGTCGAAAGGCTGATTGGCAAAAACTTTCCCAAGGCGCGGATTCTGAGCTCTGTGGTCAGCCCTGATCTGGAGCATTCCCTTTCGGGGAAATACGTACGGCTTCACTTTCAGTCGGGCCGTTCTCGCTGGCTGGCCATCGCAGCCAGCCCGCAGGAAGACCAGGCAGCCATCGACGGGCTGCTGAGCAGCGGACTGCTTTGGAGAGATTTTCTGAAAGAACACGGCTCGACCGGGGAGGGAAAGCTCTTACTTCTGGCGCCGCGGGGCAAGCTGCTGGTGCTCAAGAGCCGGCTGGGCTGGATTCGCGGCGCGGGCGGCCAGATCCATCTTATGGAGATGGATTCTGAAAAAGAGGCTCTAACATTCGTCGATTTGAGCGACTGCGGCAATCTGGACACCGCACTCACTCAGGTGCAGACGTTCTCTGGAACAAGGGGTCTAGCCGACGACGAGCGCGTTCAGCGCTTGCTGGCCCTGGCGCCCGAGCACATCACTTGGGTCCGGCGAGGGAACGGCAACACTGTCGGGTTTCGAATTCGAGGGCTTGAATTCGCGCAGCTTCAGTTCGGACGCCGCCCGAGGCTGACTTTCGGCCTCGACAAGCCGGCCGTTGTCCGCAACGAGGCTGACTGGGCGCGCCTCAAAGGCGCCGTGCAGCAGATTCTTTCGGAACGAAGCGCCAAGGCGCTGCCGGGGAATGGCTTGTGCATGGCACAGTCGGAACGCTGGCTTGAAAGCTTGATCCTGCGCGACATTCGTGTCGTCGATGCCCGGCTGGATCCGCGGTTTGTCTACCCCCAGGTCCCAGCGTTTCTAGGCGGCGACCGCGGGATGATCGACATTTTGGGCGTGACCACCAAAGGCCGTTTGGCGATTCTGGAACTTAAGGTGAGCGAAGACATCGAGCTACCGATGCAGGGCCTCGACTACTGGCTGCGGGTTCGCTGGCACCATTCCAGGCGCGAGTTTCAGAGCCACGGCTATTTTCCGGGCACAACTCTCAGCGCTTCGCCGCCATTGCTGTTCTTCGTCTGTGCGCAGTTCCGCTATCACAGTAGCTTTCCGGTGCTCGCCGGACAGATTGATCCAGCGGTCCCCATGATCCAGGTGGGGATCAACGAGAACTGGCGCGAGGGTGTTCGCGTGGTTCTGCGGCGCGAAGTGACGACAGAATCTACGACAGGAGTTACGACAGGATTTACAAGATGAACAGGATGGGGAGGAGGGGGAGTATTTGTTGAGCGTGCGATCGGCGTCGCAGGACCCCCAATTCCCCCGGGGAGGCAGGTGCCAGCCTGGGGGTTGTCTTGGGCACCGCGACGAATCACGCACACCCCGAAGCTGCGGCAGCTTCTGCCCTTTTGTTGAGAGCCAGGCACGACAACCTGAGGCAGAGCCTCGCTAAACGATTACGATTGGGATTGTTCTTGAAGGTTCGGGACTTCAGCATTCGAGAGATGAACAGGAGTGGAGATTGCCGGACTTAGACGGCTTGTCAGTCGAAGCCGGCATAACCTTCATCCAGATCTTGTTCACCTTGTAAATCCTGTCGTCATCTTGTAAATCCTGTCGTCATCCTGTAAATCCTGTTGTAAATCCTGTCGCACTGAGATGAAACCGTCTGCCTTTCTCAAACTTCATATTTGCGCTGTCCTGTGGCTGCTTCAGAGCTCTCCGTTGGGGGGCAAACCGGCGCAACCTCCGTCGAAGTTCGAGCTGATTGGTGAAGTGCGGTTGGCGCAGCCGCAGAAACCGCGCCGGCTGGTGGCCTACGTGGCCTTGAACGGCAACACGATGCCCTACTCGGCACACACCTGGACGGACTTTGGTGGAAAGTTCAAGTTCAAGAAACTGCCTGCGGGTTCGTATTCTCTCCACGTCGAAGTGCGTCGTCGGGGGGAAAAACGCATGACCGTTGAGATTTCACCGAGTCTGGCGGATCGCAAAGGCCGGATTCGCCAGACCATCACGGTGGAGCCCGCTCAGTCGGTTGCCATCAAGCAGAAGCCCGACGTGGTTTCCGTGCGGGAGCTGTCGATTCCGGAAAAGGCCCGCAGCAACTATCTGAAGGCAGAAAAAAAACTATCCAAGGGCGAGATCGAAAAAGGCATTGCCCTGCTGGAAGCCGCTGTGAACCTGGCGCCGCACTTTGTGGCCGCCATCAACCGAATTGGCACCGTGTTTCATATGCAGAAGCAATTTTCCAGAGCCGAGCAGTATTTTCGCGAGGCGTTGGAAGTGGATCCGAACGCGTACGCTCCGCTCGTGAACCTTGGTGGAAACTTACTCGCGATGGGAAGGTTTCAAGAAGCCCTGACGCTTAACCAGCACGCCGTCACGGTGCGCCCGCTGGATGCCTTGGCAAATGCCCAGCTGGGAGTAAATTACCTGAGCCTGAAGGACGACGACAAGGCTATGGAGTATCTCATCCGCACCAAGGAACTGGATCCGCTTCACTTCACCTATCCCCAGTTAGCCCTGGCCGGCATCTACCATCGTCAGAACAAACTCAAGTTGATGGTTCAGGAACTCCGTGAGTTTCTGAAACTGCACCCGGACGATGTGCAGGTGAAGCTCATCCAGAAACAGATCGAGGCGCTGCAGAACCAGAATTGACCGGCGACAGCGTCTTCACCTCCTGCCGGCAAAGCTTAGAGTCTTACCGACAGAATCCTCGTCGCTTTGTAGAGAAAGTTTTGCCATCGCCAGGACCAGGTCAAAGTCCACGTTAATAAAGGTTAATAAAGCGGGAAAGCGGTCTCGCAGAAATTGCCTTGAGATTGGACATTCTGGCTCCCCTCCTCGGCTGAGGAGGGGCGGGCGCTGGCGCAGCCTGCGCCGGGGTGGTGCGACCGGTCTTTGCGGAACCTCCAATCGAGCGCGCTTCGTGCCACAAACTTGCTGTTCGACACGAAACGCTCGAATAATGATTTTGGGGTCACCCTTCAGACCACCCCCGTGCCGCTGCGCGCATTGATGTCAACTTAAGGCGATTTCGGCCATGATTGACGCAGAAAGCGCGTCAATCATGGCTACCAAGACGACTGACTAGGGCATGGGTAGCCACGATTGGCGTGCTTTTCGCCAATCGTGGGCCCGG
>JAKEER010000529.1 GCA_022616615.1 Acidobacteriota bacterium | reverse complement strand
TATCACGACTTGAACGCCGATTGGGGTCAGTCCAACGTTCACTCCTCACTAACGTTGCGTCACCCATATTGTGGTAGACAGAGTTGATGCTGAGGCCCTGCGTTCATTCTTGGACTTGGTGGCGACCAACGTAATTGCTGGAAGCTGGGAGACCGAAGACAATCAGGAGCCGATGTGTCCCATCCGACCGCTCTGGTAATCGCGCACCGCCTGCTGGATCTCTTCCTGCGTGTTCATGACGAACGGTCCGTAGGCGACAATCGCCTCGTCAATGGGTTCGCCGTCGATGACAAGGAGCTTGGCGTCCATTTTTGCTTTCACGGCAATGCTGTCACCGGTGCGTGCAAAGATGGCCAGGTCGCCTTCTCGCGCGTCGCGTTCGCCGTTTACCACCACTTCGCCGCTCAATACGAGAAAGGTGGTGGTGTGCCCGTCGGGCAGCGGCAGTTCCGCCGACTTGCCCGCGCGCAGGTTTACGTCCCACAGATTGATTGGCGTGAAGGTCTTAGCCGTGCCTTTGCGTCCGCCGTATTCACCGGCGATGACGCGCACCGTTCCGGCGTCTTGCGCCAGCAGCACCTTTGGAATCTGCGCGTTGAGCAAAGTCTGATAGCCGGGCTTCGCGCTTTTATCCTTCGCGCGCAAGTTGACCCAAAGCTGAACCATTTGCAGCGTGCCGCCTTTGCGTGTGAAGTCCTGTGAATGGAATTCTTCGTGGACGATGCCGTTGCCGGCTGTCATCCATTGCACGTCACCTGCGCCAATCTTTCCACCGCCACCACTGGAATCGCGATGTTCCAACTCGCCTTGATAGGCCACGGTTACGGTTTCAAAACCCTTGTGCGGATGTCCTGTCACGCCGCGCCGTTCGTTGCCGGGCGGGAATTGGTAGGGCGCGGCGTAATCGAGCAGCAGGAAGGGACTCAACTCTCGGCCCAGCCCGTTGTACTCAATCACTGAACGGACGGGAAATCCGTTACCGACCCAGTGCATGCCCGAACTCTGATGGATGCGAAGCAGTTTTTTCATAGTTGCTCTCTCGTGTTTTTCAGTTCTCTATTTATGCCGACACCGTAGGACCGGACACGGACGCCCGGAAACGCCTTGTTCCTCCAGTGAGCACGAGAAGTTGGCGCTTTCCAATCGAGCAGCCGCGTCTCCAGCACGCCAGTTTCTCGCCTCAGCAAAAGGCAGGGTTCAGCTTTTCGCCGCTTTGACGGCGTCCAAGACCGTTTCCCGACCTTTCCTCACTACGCTTTGCGCCTTGTCGTAGCTCTCCATCAGCAGCCTATAGTTCGGCATCATGTGGTCGGCAAAGATGTTGGCGAAGTCCAGCGCATTGGGGCGATTCCATGTCTGTTGGACTTCTGAAATCAGCGCGAGTGTATCAATCGGAATCGCACCGGCCTGCACGATGCGTGCGAGGGTCAGATCAGTCGCCATCTTGCTCCAGTTGCCCGAAGCATCCACGACTGCATATACCTTGTAGCCCGCCGCCCGGGCGGAGACGGTCGGGAACGCCAGACAAACACTGGTGAGCGTGCCGGCAATGACCAGGGTCTGGCGTTTTGTCTCTTCGATGGCCTTGACGAAGGTGGGCATGTCCCAAGCGTTGATCTGCCCCTGACGCGCGACGTATTTGGCGTGCGGGGCAAACTGGTGGATTTCGGGAATCAGGGGACCGTTCGGGCCATCGGGCACAGACGCAGTGGTAATGACGGGGATCTTGAGCAGTGTAGCGACTTTCGCCAGCGCGATTACGTTGCGGCGCAGATCCGGAACCGGGATATCCTTCACGAGGTTGAACAGACCACTCTGGTGGTCGATCAAAAGCATCGTGACGTCGTCCGGGTTGATCATCACGCCGTTTCTTGGGTTATTCTTTTGAGTCATCATTTCCTCCTTGGTTGTAGGTTTGGATTTCATGACAGATTCCTGATTTCTTCGATAAAGCCCTCAGTCATCACTCCGGTCCCTGTGAGCCTGGCCCCTTGACGCTGCATTTGCACCAACATTTCCTTCCCCTGGGGACTCATGCCAGTCATATCCGTCAGGTCGACTCGGATGGACTGAGGCAGTTGCGACAGGATGGCGTTTTGCCAGCATTTCCTCAGCTCTTCAACACAAGACCCTGCCAGTCTCCCTTCGATGACCAGCCTTGTTGATTGCCGTTCATTGTGGGTTGTAATTCTGAGCACTGTCTTACTTATTCATTCCTTTCTTATCTCAGGCAAGGAGACGCAACGACCGCTTTCGTCTTCGTGGCAGCCGCCCGATTACTCGTCCTGGCTTCTGGAGAACCATCTCATTGCCCACTTGATTATTCTCAAAGGAATTTTGATGCTAGACGGCATCAGTGTATGCGCTTAGATTTAACTGATTGAAAGAGAATCTTCTTAGAGTGGAAAAGGCGAGTGATTGAAAGGGCGAGAGAGGCAGTGGCGAAATTTGGGTGGCGAGATGTCACCACATGGTGAAATGTCACCGCGGTTTGGGGCGGGTGATGCCGAGCTTGCGGAGCCTGGAATTGAGCGTGGACCGATTCATCCTGAGCCGTGCGGCGGCACCTCTGGGACCGCCAATCACCCAGCGCGTCTCTCGCAGGATGCGTAGGATGTGGTCGCGCTCCATGGATTCAAGGGTCGCATCCGCCCCTTGCTGGACATCGGTTCTAGAAGAAGATTTCAGTTCGGCGACAGGAATATCCAATACCGGACCGCGCGAAAGAATCACTGCCCGTTCGATGAAGTTTTCCAGTTCTCGAACATTGCCGGGCCAGGGATAGTTCATCAGAGCTGCTTGCGCATCCGATCGGATCGTTTCGATACGCTTGTTCATCCGGTGGGCGAACTTCTGGGTGAACGATCGCGCCAGCAAGGGGATGTCTTCGCGCCGGTCTCGCAGCGGCGGCAAGGTGATCGGGAATACCTTAAGCCGGTAATAGAGGTCGCTTCTGAACTTCTTTTCCGCCACCATTTGGCTGAGATCGCCGTTGGTTGCTGCGATGAGTCTCACATTGACGCGAATCGTTCGACCACCTCCTACCCGCTCGAACTCCTGCTCCTGCAGCACTCGTAGCAGCTTGGGCTGCAGCTCTAGCGGGATCTCTCCAACCTCGTCCAGGAAAAGGGTTCCTTGATGGGCGAGTTCAAAGCGGCCTATTCTCTGGGCGACAGCTCCGGTGAAGGCGCCTTTCTCGTGGCCGAAGAGCTCGCTTTCAAGCAGGCCCGTCGGAATTGCCGCACAATTGACCTTAACCAGTGTATGTTCGCGGCGGGTGCTCAGATTATGTAGCGCGCGCGCAATGAGTTCCTTGCCTGTGCCTGACTCCCCTTGCAGTAAGACGGTGGAGTCGGTCGAAGCAACCTTTTCGACTTGTTTCAGAACACGTTTGAGTGCCGCACTCCTGCCGACCATCTCCTCGAAATTGTACTCGGTCTGGATCTCTTCCTCGAGGTACTGCTTCTCACCAGCCAGTCTGTCTCTGAGTACTTCTACTTCGCGGAAGGTAAGAGAATTCTCCACAGCAATGCTGATTTGCTTGGCAGTCTCGCTGAGCAATTCTATGGCTTCTGGTGTGAAAGCATCCTGGCGCTTGCAGGCCAGGCTCAAGAGTCCCAGAGAGCGATTGTGGGAGACAAGAGGCACATGGCATGCGGAGATTAGGCCAAGGTTCACGCCGCGCCGCATGGTGACATCCGCGGGATAATTGGCCAGGGACTCAGCCGAACAGACCAAAGGACGCTGCGAGTGCAACACGGATTCCAGGGCAGTTCCTTCTATCGTGATCGGCTCCCGGACCGCAAAGAAGTCATGATGATCGGGGTAGTCAAGCGCCGCAACGAAGTATTGGCCACTTTCGGCGTCGCGGAGAATCAAATCAGCAAAATCATGAGGTAGCAGCCGTTGCAGGCTGGAGGAGACAGCTCGAAGAAGTTCCTCAAGGTCAAGGGTTGAAACGACGGCGTTGTTGATTTCCAGGAGCAGCTGCGAACGATCACGCTCGCGCTGGGCACGTTGGAAATTCAGGGCATTGTCAACCGCGATCGCTACCTGCTTGGCTACCTGCTCGAGAGAATCCAGACCAATCTCTTCCGGAGCAGACTTGTCCTTGTTTCCAAATGCAATGGCTCCCAACCGACGCCCGACTGAGGTGAGGGGTAAGACATAGTATGACTTGTGTGGGCACTTGCGAAGGGTCTCCATGATCTGTGGGAACCGGGTCTCGTGCTCGACGTCGTGGATCAGCAGGGATTTCTGTGTTTCCCAGACCAAGCCGTGGGGGCTGCCCTCGATGGCGAACTCGTTTCCCAATTCAATTCCCACCCGCCCATGTTCTACGAGCAGTTCAAGTCGCATCACATTCCGTGCCGGATCGTGAAGCATGACGCTGATCGTCTCGAAACTCACAATGCCACGAAGCCGCGCCGCAATGTCTCTGAGAAGCAATCCCAAATCCTGGTGAGTGGTTATCGACTCTGTTATTTCCAGAAGAGCTTGCAGCTGATGAGATGAAATCGATGAAATAAGAGCTGATCTAGTTTGAGGTTCGGCACTCATATCGTCGCAACACAGAAAAGCGATATTCTACTCTCCCGAAGTCAAAATAGCAGCAGGGTCAAAAGGATGGCGTGCAGTGCGGTAGTACCCTGCCAGGCGCATC
Source organism: Acidobacteriota bacterium (assembly GCA_022616615.1). GTDB lineage: Bacteria > Acidobacteriota > Terriglobia > Versatilivoradales > Versatilivoraceae > VFZK01. The sequence goes on along the minus strand of JAKEER010000529.1, from coordinate 5,551 downwards.
CGGAGCGGCACCGGGGACGAACCACCCTCCTTAACCAAGAGGAGCCTGGGGCCTGAAAGCGATTCCGCCCGACAGTTGAACGTTCTGAAAAATCCGATTTTGGTCCGCGGCCATTGTCTCCCCGTGGTCGACTCTTGGTTCCGGCGTGATCCTCCCCTCGTAGCTGGGGACTTCCGAAAACCTCAACTTCGTCATCTCAGCCTCACTGGTTCAATGTGGTAGTATTTCATCGCTCTCAGTCAAGGCCTCGGCATGCCAGCTTCAGTGATCTGCTAACCTTGGATGAACTTCTTGTTCACTCCAGCTTCTGAGAAGGGTTAAGGGCGGTGTTTCATGAACGGACTCCCGAAGCAGATACGCTCCCAAGGCGAAGTTACCGAGCTGTTGTTGCGGATTCAGCAGTTAGATCTTGAACTCACTAAAACCAAGGAGGCATTACAGTCTGAAACCGTCGAAAGGATTCGGGCTCAGGAACAGCTATCGAAAAGCGAGGAGAAGTTCGGAACTTTTCTGCAATCGGTATCAGAGGGGATCGTGGGCACTGATGAAAGCGGTCGAGTGGTCTTTGTCAACGCCAGGGCCGAAGCGATGTTCGGCTATGACCTGATGGAATTGATCGGACAACCTGTCGAGATTCTGTTGCCCGAAAGTCTGCGTGAGATTCATGCCAGGCATCGTTTGGAATACGTTGCCGAACCGCATACCCGGCCCCTGGGGACTGGTTTGGACCTTTTGGGCCGTCGTAAGGATGGAACCGAGTTCCCTGTCGACGTGGGCTTAGCCTTCGTCAAGACCGATCAGGGATTTGTTGCCACTAGTTTTATCATGGACATCACTAAGCGCAAGCAGGCGGAGGCAGAGCTTTTCCACCGCGAGCAAGAATTCAAGGCGATGGTTGAAAATTCCCCCGATATCGTAGCGCGGCTCGACCGTGATCTGCGGTACGTCTATGTCAACCCTGCCATCGAAAGGACAATCGGGCTTTCGCCGCAGCACTGCCTCGGAAAGACGCGGGCCGAGGCCGGGTTGCCCGAAAACGTCTGGAAACCTTGGGACGCCCACTGCCGGGAAGTCTTCGAAACAGGGAGAGAAACAAGCCTTGAGTTCACCTTTCCGGCAGTGAATGGAATCAGAAGCTATCGCTCTCGCAATGTTCCAGAGTTTGGCAAGGATGGCTCCGTAGAATCGGTGCTGAGTATCACCTATGACATGGCCGATCTCAAGCGAGCGCAGGAGACGCAATTCACATTGGCATCCATTGTTGAATCCTCTAATGATGCGATCATTAGCGAAACGTTGGAAGGCGTCATTGTCAGTTGGAACAAAGCTGCGGAACGAATCTATGGCTACTCTGCTGAAGAGGTCGTCGGCCAATCGATCTCCATCTTAAAGACCTCCGACCGGGCCGATGAGATTTTGCAGATTCTCGAGGGAGTTCAACGAGGAGAAACTGTCGAACATTATGAAACTGTGCGCCAGAGAAAAGACGGCACGCAAATTGACGTTTCCCTAACAATTTCGCCGATCCTGGACGCTACAGGCAAAATCACAGGTGCTTCAGCCATTTCGCGCGATATTACGGAGCAAAAGAAGGCAGGAGAGATGGCTCGCTTGCAAGAACTCAGGCTCCTGCAGGCCGACAAGATGGCGTCCCTGGGAGTCCTGGTCTCAGGAACGGCTCACGAGATCAATAATCCCAACAACTACATCCTTTTGAATTCAAGGATCATTTCCAAAGTCTGGAACGATGCGAAACCGATCCTCCAACAATACTACGAGCAGACCGGAGACTTTCCTTTAGCGGGCATGCCTTATTCGCAGGCTCACGAGAAAATTGGTCAGCTAGTTTCCGGCATTTCCGAGGGAGCTCTGCGCATTGAAAGGATCGTGCGAAACCTGAAGGATTTTGCCCGCAAGGACAGCGGCGATTTAAATCAAACCGTGAATGTCAACGCTGTGATTGAATCAGGTCTGGTGATCGTCAGTAGTTTGATCAAGAAATCGACTGACTTTTTTTCGGTGGAATACAGCCCAGACCTGCCTCGGATCAAAGGGAATGCTCAGCAACTTGGGCAGGTGGTCATCAACCTGGTCACCAATGCCTGTCAGGCACTTCCCAGTAAAGAGAAAGGCATCGTTGTTTCCACAGGACTTTCCAAGGATGCTGGCAATATTAGCATTGAGGTTCGTGATGAAGGGATCGGCATTACTCCGGAAAATCTCAAGTTCATCTTCGATCCGTTTTTCACCACCAAGCGAGATACCAGCGGGACGGGACTAGGTCTGTCGACCTCGCACAGCATCGTGAAGAACCATGGTGGAGAATTGAGGTTCACATCGGAGCCTGGAAAAGGGACCAGCGTCGCTGTGATATTGCCCATTGCCCAAAATGATAAAACCTAACCCAGTACAAGAAATCAACCAGGCAAAATTTCCCAGGCTTCCCATTTTGCTGGTGGATGATGAGGCTCAATTCTTGCTCAGCGAAAGTCTGACTCTCAACTCTGCCGGCATCACCCACACGGTCGAATGTCAGGATAGCCGTGACGTGATGCCACTTCTATCGAAACAAGACTTTCAGGGCATAGTCATAGACATGTCGATGCCTCATGTCTCGGGATGGGATCTCTTGCCACAGGTCGTTGAAAATTATCCGGACATTCCCATCGTCATTATCACCGCGATTGATGAAGTAGAGACGGCTGTCCAGTCTATGAAAACCGGCGCCTTTGACTACTTGGTGAAACCGGTGGATGATTCTCGTCTGGTGTCCACAATCAAACGCGCCATCGAATACCGGGACATTCGCAACGAAAACGCCCTACTCAAACAGTCTCTTCTCTCCGGCAAGCTGGAACATCCTGAAGCCTTCTCAGCCCTTGTCACTCGAAGCAGCAAAATGCGATCCATCTTTCTATACCTGGAAGCGATCTCTCGGACTCCGCTGCCCGTGCTGGTTACCGGCGACACTGGAGTTGGCAAGGAGTTGATTGCCAAGGCCCTCCATTCGCTCAGTTGCCGGAAAGGGGAGCTGGTTCCTGTCAATGTTGCCGGCGTGGACGACAACCTATTTTCAGACACCTTGTTTGGTCATAAGCGGGGCGGGTTCACAGGAGCTGATCGGGATCGCAAAGGCCTGATCGAGCAGGCTTCTGGCGGCTCACTGTTTCTGGATGAAATCGGGGATTTGAGCGTGGAATCCCAGGTTAAGCTGCTGCGCCTTTTGCAGGAAGGAAAGTACTATCCTATTGGTTCGGACGTCGCGAAACTTACCGATGCCAGATTCATCGTGGCTACCAATCGGGATCTGGAGTCGATGCAGCGGAAAGGCGAGTTTCGCAAAGATCTCTTCTATCGCCTTCGTGCCCATCACGTTCACATTCCAGCTCTTATTGAGCGCAAAGAAGACATTCCGCTACTGACAGAACATTTCCTGGAGAGAGCCGCCATCGCACTCGGGAAGAAAAAGCCTACTCCCCCCAGAGAATTATTCACTCTCCTGGAAAATTATCACTTTCCCGGAAACATCCGGGAACTGGAGGGGATGATTTTTGACGCAGTCAGCCAGCATAAGTCTGGGGTCCTCTCCATGGAATCTCTGCGTGCCAAAACGGCTCCTGCATCCTCTGGTCAAGTTTCCATTCACTCAGATGAATCGCAACAGCCAGAGACCCACGATCAAAGGATCCTATTCACCGATCAATTCCCAACCTTGAAAGAAGCAGAGCAACTGCTGATCACGGAGGCGCTGAAGCGATCCAATGGAATTCAGACAATAGCGGCGCAAATGCTAGGAATGACGCGCCGGGCACTCAATAACCGCCTAAGCCGGACCCGCCAATAAACGGTGTCACATTTCCTCCTCCTACCACGTTCCTGCTGTTTCCTGAGTTGCTCGGAAAATGGAGCAGGTAGGGCACGTGCTATTCCGGACACTATTCCATGATGGGCGCCAGGATGATCAAGAGATGTTCTATAGCAGGGATCTCCATATTAGGGACGCTTTTCCTGCTCGAAGCCGGAGTTCGACTATATTCACTATTCTTTTACCCGAAGATGACAGAGTTCGACAGCAAGCTTGGGTGGAAGCATGCGGTCAATAAGAGGAAGGTATTTCGTGACAGTCTGGGGCAGGAGAATGTGGTCGTCCATAACGCTTACGGCCATCGAGGCCAAGCTTACGGCTATCGGAAAGCACATGGGAAATTCAGGGCTCTGATACTTGGAGACTCATTCGCGGATGGTCAACTGAATGAAGAAGACTTGTTTAGCGCGCGGCTTGAGAAAGAGTGCCCGCGACTCGAAGCCATCAATGCGGGAGTGAGTGGATATGGGACGGTTCAGGAATACTTGTATCTTCGTTCTGAAGGGTTGAAGTTTGATCCTGATATGGTCATGGTGCTGTTTTTTGAGAATGACCTTACGGACAATTGTCTTTCCTATTTTCCTACATTCGGACCGAGACCTTACGCCAACTTCGCGAACGGAAAATTTCAAATCGACGAAACGCTAGATCCGAGGGGATTTGACAAGTTTGCTCTTCCTGTTCCGTTTCGAATGATTCTTCAGCGTTGGAGTTATCTTTACTACTTCTTCAATACTAAAATCTACCATCGGGTCTTCTCTGAGAAACTCGCGCAAGCCCACTACGCAGACCTCAGAAGCATTGCTGACTCCGAGAAATACGATGCATTCTCTCAACTCATCAACAGGATGAACATCGAACTCTCCTCCAGAAACATACAGCTTCTCCTGGTTTTTGCTCCGACAAGGGAAGATGTCCACCGGGGAACCTCTGAGACCATCAAACGTCTTATGGATTTGTGCAGGGTGCGACAGATTCAATGCCTTTCTCTTTTAGACAGGTTGATTCAGGAAAACCGACGAAACAAAGAGTTGTACTACCCTGTTGATATCCACTGGACGAGATACGGACACCAAGTCGCAGCGGACGAAGTCGGAAGGTATCTCCGGCGCTTTTGTGATTCGCCGATCACCGTGACTAGTTCGAACTGACCCACTACAACCGGCGGCTTCCCATAGACAACGACGCTCACGGTAGGGCAGAGTGCAGCAGGGCGCTGACTCCATTCCACAGGATCTGGACTCCAATGCACAGCAGGATGAACGATGACAGGCGGATGATGACGTTCATCGCAGTCTCACCCAGCACACGCGCCACGCCTTCGGCAAATCGGTAGCTCAAGTATATTGACACGGCAATAAGTGCCGGGCCGATCACGGCTGCTGCCAATAACGGCCAGCGTGATTCGGCGCCTTCAGGCCGATTCGCGCCCACAGTTATGGCGACGGAAATAGAGCCGGGGCCGACTGTCAACGGTAACGTCAACGGATAAAACGCCTGTTGAGATAGGCGCGCGCTTGTCATCTTGCGTTCTCCCTCCGGGTGCAGATGCTCGTCGTCGTGTCGTAGCAGAGTCCAGCCCGTTGCCATAACCACCAATCCACCTCCGACTTGGACAACGGCGAGCGAAATACCGAAGAATGCCAGAATGTAGGTCCCGATCAGAATCGATACAAGCAGGAGGAT
>JAKEER010000528.1 GCA_022616615.1 Acidobacteriota bacterium | reverse complement strand
TGGGGACCGGGACGCTCTTCGCCGCCGAGATGCGGCTTAAAGCCAAGGGCCGATGGATTGCGGCTGCCATTACTTCGATGCTCCAGTCAAACCAGCAGGCGGGCGAATGCCTTCGGCGGTACCAGGCCACGGCTTGTACTGACGTGACTGGTTTTGGTCTGCTGGGCCACCTAGTCGAGATGACCAAGGCTTCAATGGTAGATGCTCGACTTTTTCTGAGAGCGGTTCCGCTACTTGACGGGGCTTTGGAAACCGTGAGAGCTCGAATCTTCAGTTCCCTCCAGCCCCAGAACCTGCGCTTGCGCCGCGCGGTCCGAGATCTCGATCGCGTTTCCAAAGATCCTGTTTATCCGCTGATCTTCGATCCCCAGACGGCTGGAGGACTTCTGGCCAGTGTTCCGGCAGCCAGAGCTGACCAATGCCTGGCGGAACTCAGGGATCTGGGCTACGCGCAAGCGGCCATCGTGGGCGTCGTTGAATCAAGGGGTGAGTTTCCGGAGCCTATTGAGGCGGAACCGTGAAATCTCTGTGAGACATCTCTGGGCACGCGGCCTGGATAACCCCAGGACGTCAGGTTGCTTTAAGGATCGAGAGAGTGGGACTGCGATCTTGATTGCTTATTCAAACACCTGCGTCGCAGGATGAAAGGCCTGCCAGGCAAACCAAAAGATGGTGAAGGCCGGCAACATATTGCCTTGCGAGTCGGTGATGGAAGCCGTTTCTGTTTTCGGATCGAAGTGAATGTGGATCTTCTCTCCCCCAACCTCATCCTCAATTAGAGTTGCCTTCTTTTTTAGTCTGGAGAAGGCATAAGCCTTCGATACGCCATTCATCTCCAGACCAATCACTCTTTCTTTGTTGCGCAGCTTGCTCTTGACGTTCTTGGGGACTGGGAACATCAACTGGTCTGAGGCGTAATAGGTGGCATAGGGGTTTTGGTTGTAGTCTCGTCGGAACCCGGTGTTGGGCGAAAGAACCCGGGTTTCTGGATGCAAGGTCTTCCAATGCTTCCATGTTGTCGTCAGGCTAGGGATCATTTCAAGCTTCACTCCTGTGGAAGGCCCAGCGATGGCCTCTTTTGTCACCTGGGACCAAAGACTCTGGGTCTGGCGATCGTAGAGCACCACTGTAGAGTTGTAGAGCTTACCTGTCACGCCGAACGTGAATTGCTTGCCGCTGACCACGGGATCATAGACAACCCCAGCTCCATTCAGGGGACAGTACGAGACGGTAGAAGGTCTCCCTCCGACTTCATCATTGACCACCTCATGCCAGACCAGGACTTTCAGCGGATACGTCTTGGCCTCGCCATTCCGATAGACACCAATCACTTGATCTTTGTCCTTGAGAAACGCAGCCGCTTCCTCGGCAGTGACAAAGCGAGGCTGGTCCAAAGCAGGAATGCCATCCTTGGGCGGCCCGCCATCGTGGAGGGCTTCCTTGGGAATGGAGCGCTTTGTGATGTCGAAGGGCGGCTGGCCAGCCCCTGCGCTCAAGAGATCACGCTGCTGGCCAAGGGCAGGGAACTCGGCCGCTTGACAGAGAGTCAAGAAAGAAAAGCTCAAAGCCAAGCAGGAATTTTTCAATGACGTCGCCTGCATTTGAGTTGCGTCAACCTCACCTAATTCTACGTTAGATGGTAGACAATGAGCTCCTTATGATTTGTCGCCAGCCCGACAATGCGACTAAATTTCTGGGTCGAGGGATAAAACTGAGCGGTAGCCGCGTTATAACCAGTGAAGGGAAAAAACACGAATGAAGCTGCTGCGGTTTCCTCCCGGGTTCACTTCACGTCCAAGTGAAGCAGGCAAATCGAAGGACTTGGTGTCCCGACTTCTGCTTGAGAACCTGAGTTCTCTTTATTCCCTAGCATACCGTCTCTGCGGAGAGCGAGGTCTTGCTGAGGACTTCGTTCAGGATACAGTCCGGAAGGCGCTGGAAGGAGCGCCGGCCTTGCGGCACCGCCAGCACCTGCGGGCCTGGTTGTTCAAGATTCTAACCAATGTTGCTCGTGACCACTTGCGCCGCAGCGATAACTGGGACGAATCGAATCTCGCGGAACACTTCGCAAGGACCCCAGCAATTTCGGTTCTATCCGAGGCGACAACTCATGATGTGCGCAACGCGCTTAGCCAACTGAGCTCGATGCAACGGGCAATCATCCTTTTGGTAGATATGGAAGATTTCACTCTGGCAGAGGCTGCCGAGATGCTGCAGATTCCGCTCGGCACCGCTGCCTCGCGCATGGCCAGGGCACGCAAGGAACTGCAACAGAGGCTGGCGGCCTACCGTTCCGAGCGGGGCCGCGGCAAAGGAAGCTTATGAATTGCCCTGAGATCAGGAAAATCCTCTACCCGTCACCGGAAAAGTGCCCGCTGACTCTAGAGACGTCAAAGGCCCTGGAGCATCTCCGCGACTGCGTTGAGTGTCAGGAGCACTTCCGTGCTCAAACAGAATGGTCGGAGACTTTCAAGGAGAAGCTGGGGAGCGAGGTGGTCCCCGAAAGGCTGCAAACTGAAATTCTGAAGGAGATTGACAGGAGGCCAAGTTCAAAACCTCACAGCCCGCTGTGGCCAGTGCGAAAGCGAAGGCTCCTGATTGCGGCCCTGGTCGTCTCTGTGGTGGGGGCATGGGTTTTTCACTGGTGGCCTTCCCGGCAACTGTTTCGCACTGTATTCGAGGATCACGCGCGTTACCTGCAAGCACAGTCACAAGTGAACTCGTCGAACCCCGAAGAACTCGAGTCCTGGTTTCGGGACAAAACGGATTTTGCCGTGCGCGTCCCAGCATTGGACTCTGCCCAGCTATTGGGGGGAAGACTGTGCTTCCTGAAAGGAAGGAAAGCCGCGCTGGTCTTCTATCGCAAGGGAGGCAGGACTGTCTCGCTGTTTCAACTCAATGGACGGGGAGTGAGTCTTGCGGCCTTGAAGCAAGCTGAGTTCGACGGCAGTTCGTTTTGGCGCATGTCATTTCAGGGTTACAGTCTGGCTGCCTTTGAACAGCGGGGAGTCGTGTATGTGGTTGTTTCCGACTTACGCGAAGGCGAACTGTTAAACCTGGCGTCGGCAATACAAGTGAAGTCCCGTGGTTACTAATCAACACAAAACGCGGAAAGTGTTCACCAAAAAACTCGTCGTCCACAGATCCCCGCGGAGACGCTGAGACGCAGAGCAGATCGGGAACACGCCATAAGCGGACCGCTGCCGAGTACCCCAACCAAGAGTAGAATCCGACGGTTTCAAGTGGGGTTGGGCCGGAGAGCGCTTGCCCATGGGATTCCTGCCACCATATCCGAGAGGGCTCCAAGTGATTCCTCTGCGTCTCGGCGTCTCCGCGGTTCATTCGTTTTTTCGTTGAGGAGTTTATGCTTAACAGCGCTCTCCGCAATCCCTATGCCGTGACAGTAGGCGCTTTGACTGTCCTGTTACTCGGCATCGTAGCTCTGACACGTATCCCTACCGACATCCTGCCTACGTTTAAGACTCCTGCCGTGCAAATCCTCACACTCTATCCGGGGATGCCGGCCGAAGTCATGGAAAAGGATATCACCAGTCGGCTAGAGCGCTGGACCGGGCAAGCCAACGGAGTAGCTCTCCAGGAATCCCGCTCCATGATTGGCGTGAGCGTGGTTCGCAACTACTTTCGTCCTGACATTGACCCCAACACTGCGATGTCGCAGGTTTCCTCGCTGGCGATTTCAGACCTCTATTACCTGCCACCAGGCACGCTGCCGCCGATGGTGATGCCCTTTGATCCAACGGCTGCCTTGCCCCTGGTCCTGCTCAGCGTGAGCAGCCCAACGTTTGACGAGACGAAACTATACGACATCGCCTATTTCGACTTGCGAAACCGCCTGCAGGGAATCTCGGGTGTCATCGCGCCGGCCGTTTTCGGTGGTCGGATTCGTCGCATCCTGGCTTATGTGGATCGAGACAAACTGGGGGCCAGGAGTGCATCGCCCATGGACGTGGTGCAGGCACTGAAGTCATTTAATGTGCTGATCCCGACCGGCAACGCCAAGATCGGCGACTTTGACTATCAGATCAACGCCAATGGCATGGTCCCGCATGTCGCCGAGATGAATGAGTTTCCGATCCGCGTGGACGAGCGGGGAGCGCCCGTCTACATTCGCGACGTGGCTGAGGTGGAAGACTCGCATCAAATCCAGACCAACGTGGTTCACGTGAACGGCAAGCGGCAGGTCTACATTCCCATCTATCGCCAGCCGGGCTCTAACACGGTTGCTGTCGTCGATGGAGTCAAAGGCGCCATCAATGAAATCCTTTCGCGGCTGCCGAAGGGAATTAATCTCGACCTCGTCATGGACCAGTCGGTCTATGTGCGCAAGGCGATCCGCGCTCTCGAACACGAAGCGGTGCTCGGCGCCCTTCTTGCGGGCGCGATGATCCTTGTATTCATCGGAAGCTTTCGCTCCACGACGGCTATTCTGCTATCGATCCCACTTTCCATCATGGCGGCCATTGTCGCCCTTTACTTTACCGGGAATAGTTTGAATGCGATGACGCTGGGCGGTTTGGCCTTGGCGGTAGGCCGTTTGGTGGATGACTCCATCGTGGTGCTGGAGAACACGGATCGGCACCTGGCCATGGGCAAGCTGCCGAACCTGGCGGCACTCGAAGCAGCAGAAGAAGTGCGGATGCCCATACTGGTGGCCACGGTAGTCACTGTGATTGTCTTTGCTCCAGTGGTTTTCCTCACTGGCGTCGGCAAATTCCTCTTCACTCCGCTGGCTTTGAGCGTCACTTTCGCGATGCTGGCCTCCTATGTAGTGGCCTTGACAGTCGTTCCAGCGTACAGCGCCAGGTTCCTGAAAAGCCAAACTGACGCGGAACACCAAGTGCCCGGATGGGTTCAGACATTCGAGCGAGGCTTCGAAAGATTCAAGATCGGCTATGCCCACTCGCTCGACTGGGGCTTGGACCGAAAGTGGGGAGTTCTCGCTGTCCTTGGAGTGTTGATCCTGGGCTCCGCGCTGCTCTATCCGTTCATCGGCAAGGAGCTATTTCCGCGGGTTGATGTCGGCCAGTTTGCGATTCAGATGCGGGCGCCCTCAGGGACCCGCATCGAAAAGACGGAGCAGTATGTTTCCGAGGTGGAAGGAACAATTCGGGAGATCGTTCCGCCGCAGGATCTTCAGATGTTGATCTCCAACACCGGAGTTCTTTACGACTGGCCGGCGGCTTACACGCCCAATGCCGGCCCGATGGACGCCTCGCTGATGGTTCAGCTCAACGAAGGGCACGGAGTGAGCTCGTTCGAATATGCGCGTCAATTGCGGAATGTGTTTCGGCAGAAGTTTCCCTTCTTGGCGTTTTCCTTCGAGACAGGCGGGCTCATCAGTTCGGCCCTGAACTTCGGTCTGCCTTCGCCCATCAATATTCAGGTCGAAGGGAACCAGTTGGGAGTGGCTCACCAGATCGCGCGGGAAATCAGCGGCCTAGTGCAGAACGTACCCGGCGCAACGGATGTTCGCATCAAGCAGAAACTGGATTATCCCCAGCTGACCTTGAATATTGATCGGACCAAGGCAGCTTTTCTGGGAGTCAACGCCGAAGAGGCAGTGAAAAACGTCGTCACCAGCCTGAACTCGAGCGTGAACTTTGCTCCGGCATTCTGGATTGACGAACGGAATGGCAACCACTACTTCGTGGGAGCTCAGTACCCCGAGAAGGAAATCAACTCCGTCGACACCCTGCTGAACATACCGATCACGGGAGCCACGCAGAAACAGATCACCCTGGCGATGGCCAATTTCTTCCGCCCTGCTGCAACGCAGACCTATGGGATGACCAACGGCAACGGCCAGCCTGTCCTCCTTCGCAACATCGCCACAGTTGACCGAGGCTTCGCGCCCACCGAGGTGAACCATCACAATATCACCCGCGTGATAGACGTCTATGTCAACGTGGAAGGGCGTGACATGGGCTCGATCGCCGCCGAAATCGAGGAGAAGTTGGCTGGAAAGAAATGGGCCGAGGGTTACTTTGTTCGCATGCGAGGTGAGATCGCCTCGATGCGCGAGTCGTTTGGCGGTCTGGCTTTTGGCTTCGGCCTCGCGGTGGTCCTGATTTACTTCGTAATGGTGGCTCTGTTCAAGAGTTACCTGGACCCGCTAATCGTGATGCTGGCTGTGCCGCTCGGTCTGGTTGGGGTTTTGGCAATTCTCTTCGCAACTGGAACGAGCCTCAATGTCCAATCCTTCATGGGCACGATCTTCATGGTCGGGATCGCTCAGTCCAACAGCACCCTGCTGGTAGAGTTTGCTAATCGCCTGCGGGCGCAGGGACTGGCGACACGAGAAGCAGTCGTTCAGGCGGCTCAGATCCGGCTGCGCCCTATCCTGATTACGGCCGGCGCCGCTTTGTTGGCTTTGGCGCCGCTCGCTTTGAATCCGGCCGAGCCCAGTATGCCGCTGGCGCGAGCCGTCATTGGCGGGCTGGCCTCTTCCACAGTTCTGACACTCTTTGTGGTTCCCCTACTCTACCTGGAGTTCAAAAGATGAAAATCCTGCTCTGCTGCATTCTGGCTCTCACGAACCTTTTCGTTTCGGCCTGCTCGTCCGCCAAGGGCCCCGCTGGAAATGCGTCTGCCAACTCGCCAAGGGCTGGGAGCCCATCTACAGATGAGATCCTCGTTTCAGTCGCTAAACCGGACCATCAAGAAATCGTCGACCGGCTGAATCTGACAGGCGCCGTCACTCCCTATGAACAGGTGACCCTCTATGCGAAAGTCAGCGGGTATCTGAAATCCATTTCGGTAGACATCGGCGACTGGGTGCGTGCCGGACAGCTTCTGGCCGAGATTGAAGTGCCCGAAATGCTGACCGGTCTCGAAGAAAAACGAGCTGCCCTGCTGAAGGCTGAGGCGGACCTTGTCAAGGCCCGGGCCGACGTGGAACAGGCCCAGGCTGACCTCGAGTTCCAGAAGCTGAACTACGAACGCCTGAACGCGATCCACGACAAAGACCCGGACATGTTACCCGAAAACGACGTAGATCAAGCTCGTGCGGCATATGGCGTTGCCAAGGGCAGGCTGCAGGCTACCCAGGCCCAAGTCAAGGTCGCCGACGCCGTAGTGGAGTCAGCTAGGGCCGAGATCAAAACCTTCAATGCCCTGATGGCCTATGCTCGCATCACCGCTCCGATCTCCGGAGTCGTTTCCGAGCGGTTCGTGGATCCAGGCGCTTTGATTCAGGCCGCTTCCAGTTCCAGAACACAGGCGGCTCCGGTTGTTTCGATCGCACGCCTCGATAAGGTTCGAGTGGTGGTCGATGTCCCCGAGCCCAAAGTCCGCACCGTCCAGCCTGGAACCAACGCGGTCTTGGAGGTCGAAGCTTATCCAGGAGAATCTTTCCCGGCCCAAGTGGCTCGAACCGGAACTGTCCTGGACTTAGCCAGCCGCACCATGCGGGTCGAGTTTGATATGCCTAACGGAAAGCGGCGGCTGCTTCCCGGCATGACGGCGACGATTTCGCTGGAGCTGCAGAGGCTGGAAAGTGCTTTAACAGTACCCATATCGGCGCTCCACACCCAGGGTGATATTCGATCGGTCTTTATTATCGAAGACGGAAAGGCCAAACAACGAAAAGTGAAGACGGGACTTGAGTCCCCTGAGTGGATTCAAATCGTGGAAGGGTTAGCGGGTGAAGAGGAAGTGGTGGTCGCGGCGGTGTCGAACCTGACAGATGCAGCCAGGGTCAAGGTGAAACAGTGATCCCCAAAAGAAATCCAGAGACGCGGAGCGAGTCGGTCAGTACCGGGAGCGGTAGCGACCGGGTTGCCCCCCGCTACAGCAGGCAGTACTATCTCCGTTTCTCTCTGCCTCTCAGCGTCTCCGCGGTTGTTTGAACCGCCGGTTCTAGCATGATGACTGAAACAACAAAGAAGATGAGATGGTTCATGCCAACTTTGCTGCTCTTCACGCAGTCTTCCGTTTGGGGACAGACTCCCACTCGACTCAGTCTGGAACAAGCGGTGGAGACGGCTCTAAAACAGAATCCGACCATCCGAGAAGCTGAGCAGGAACTGAAAGAGGCTGAAGCCCGTGTCAAACAGGCCAGGGCCGCTTATTTTCCACAACTGGATTCCAGCGGGCTGGCCAAGATCGGCCTTTCCGGCGCGCTCAACGGCCTGCACCCGGTGGGTCTGGCAAATTCGCCTCTGTACAGGAACTTTGCCGAGGGAGTCAATGTTTATCACCCTGGGTTCGATTCTGGCCGCACCAAGTACGGGGTCAATGAGGAACAGCACCGGCGTGAGGTCTTTGCGGCCAACCTCGATGCCGCCAAGGCCTTTGTTACTCTCGATACGAAGCGCGCTTATTACAGTTTGTTGCAGGCTCGCCGGCTGAGGGAGGTTTCACACCAGATTTTACGCAGCCGCGAATTCATTGTGCGCCAAGCCCAGGCGTTTTATGAAGGGAAACTCCGTTCCCGCGTGGATCTGGAATTGGCGCGTTTCAGCCTATCCGAGGCGCAATTGGGACTCCTGGAAGCCGAAAACAATGTTCGGATCCGGCTGGCAGAACTGGGACGGGCCATGGGAGCTTCTCAAGAAGCCGATTACGATTTGGAAGAAGTGAACCAGCTACTGCCAGAGGTGGGACGTCTGAGCGAGCTACTCGAAGAAGCGTATCAGAATCGGCCAGAGCTCCTGGCACTCGCAGCAGAACGGGACGCTGCCGCTGAATCGATTCGTCTTGCGCAGAGCCAGCGAAAGCCCATGCTTTCCTTCTTCTTCAGTGGCGGCTATGCCCGCTTCACCAATGTGGTGGCCCGCCAGTTGTTGGCGCTGGGCACAGGACTCACTTTTCCCATCCTCACCTGGGGTAAACTGGAAGGGCAGATCGAAGAGGCGGAGGCGCGCAAGCGGGCTCTCGACAATCGGTATAAGACTCTGAAGCTGAGGGTCGAGGTGGAGACACGAACAGGGTCCTTACGCCTGCAACACGCGTTGCGGTCCATCGAAACCCTGAAGGCACGGGCGGCGTTTGCTCGGGAAGCCGCCAGGCTGGCCCGCGCCCGTTACCAGGAACGGCTCGGCAGCTTCGTCGAGCTAACCCAGGCTGAAGCCAATCTGGCAGAAGCCGAAGCCGGCGAAGTGATTGGCGTCTACGCTTCCAGAACGGCGGAGGCGGAACTGCGGTTTGCAGTCGGTAGAAGATAGGAGAAATCTGGACAGTCCAACTAATAATGCCCCATTTTCGACGTTTGACCTTACTGGTCTCATAGATAGGGCCGTGATCCACTTCCTGTAGTGGATGATCGCCAACAGCTTAAAAAGAAGACTCCGGTGCAAAGAGCAAGATATCAGCTCGCCGTCTCTCTTGCTGCCGTAGCCATCGCTTTGTTTATAGCGTTCCTGGGTTTTCGGAAGATTTCGGACCCAACGGAGGCCTCTCAGGACAAAGGAGTGAACACAACCGGTGAGCACGGCCACACGAATCGGCTCATCCAGGAGAAGTCCCCTTACCTCCTTCAGCATGCGCATAACCCGGTGGATTGGTATCCCTGGGGCGAAGAGGCATTTGCCAAGGTGCGCAAGGAAAACAAGCTGATCTTCCTGTCCGTAGGCTATTCAACTTGTCACTGGTGCCACGTGATGGAGCGAGAGTCGTTCGAGAATCCCGAGATCGCCAGGATCTTGAACGAACACTTCGTGAGCATCAAGGTAGACCGAGAAGAGCGCCCTGACGTGGATCGGGTCTACATGACATTCGTGCAGAAGACTACGGGGCGGGGCGGCTGGCCGATGAGCGTATGGCTCACGCCAGATCTCAAGCCCTTTGTCGGCGGAACTTACTATCCTCCAGAAGATCGCGAAGGCCTTCCGGGATTGCGGTCTATCCTTCTCCGCATCGCCGAGCTGTGGGAGAAGAATCGAGAACGAGTCATTGGGCAGGCCGAGGAAGTGATGACGTCTCTTCGGGGATATGCCACGCGTTCGTCAAGCGGTGAACCACATAAGCTGGGTACCGAGGCACTGACCCAGGCGTTTGCGACGATGGCCGCTAGCTTTGATAAAGCACTGGGTGGTTTCGGCGGCGCGCCCAAATTCCCGCAACCGGTCAACTTCAGCTTCCTCTTTCGCGTTTACGCTCGCGAGCGCAAGAGTTCGAGAATCTCCCAGGACGCTTTGCAGATGAGCTTGTTCACACTTCGCAAAATGGCTGGGGGCGGAATCCACGACCAATTGGGTGGCGGGTTTCACCGCTACTCCGTCGATGCGTACTGGCATGTCTCCCATTTCGAAAGATGCTTTACGATCAGGCTCAACTGGCTGTCTCATACCTGGAAGCCTATCAGATCACTCGTGAGCCCATCTTCGCAGAAGTCGCCCGCGACATTTTGCAGTAGGTCCGGCGGGACATGACGAGCGCTCAAGGCGGTTTCTATTCCGCCGAAGACGCAGACAGCCTCCTCGCGACTGGCAAGCCGGAACATGCTGAAGGGGCTTTTTATGTTTGGACACGTGACCAGATCGTCGAGGCCTTGGGTGAGGAGCGAGCCACAATCTTTAGCGCGCATTGTGGTGTCTCGGTACACCTGGAAGAAAAAGACTCGAAGGGATGTGAACCTTCGAGGGTTGCACCTCAGAGGAAAGGCGTTGAACTTCCGGGGAAGATGGTTGCACTTCGAAGGAACAGACGTTGCACCGCAAAGGAAAGGAGGTTGCACCCGGAAGGACACGCGGTTGCACTTGAAAGGAACAGATCAGCCATTAACATTCCTAAGATGAGTCACTTGTCGGTAGCCAGATAGTTCTTTAATTATTTCTAGATTTATCTTAGACAACAACATGGTGTTGTTGCGAACCCCAAGGGAAATCCATTCGTTGCTTTTGAAAAATTCTCCGTGCCAGAATCGAGCCTTCGGGCCCGATAGCGACGGTGAAGACACTCGCCCAGGGAGTTCGCAACCAGCCCCTGAAAGCGGATCCCAATTTATGAATGGCGAACCCTCTTCCGTCGCGACACTCGAATTGGCGGAGTTCCCTGGACACTCTGGTGGTCGGCTTTATACCGTCGTGGAAGCATCCAAAATGCTCGGCTTGCCTACGAGTTGGATCTACCAGAGAACCCGAAAAGATGCGATCCCTTTCCATAAGTTTGGCAAGTACATCCGGTTTACGTCCTCTGACCTCGCTGAAATCCTTGCTGCCTATTCTCGCGGGCCGAAGAAACCGGCTGAGGCAAGTCGAGGAGGCTAGCGCATGCCTCAATACGAAGAGGACTTGGTGATGAAGGCGAACCGTTCGTGGTGTGTCCAGCAGAGCTGAAGCGACCGCGGGACTGCGGGAAATCCTGTCGCAGATCGATCAAACAGGTCTCATTCAGCAGAAGGACCCGAGCAGCGCTACCTAGGAAGAGTACGACTATGCCTCGAAGACAGCGCGGCACCATTGCTTTCAGAAATGGTTCCTGGTACATCCATTACCGGACGCCAACTGGAAAGCAGATCTACAAGAGAGGCTTTCCTTCGGAAGCGGCCGCCATCACTTGCCTCAACCAGATCATGGCCCAGGTGTATAATGGCGAGTATGTCGAGCACCAGGAGATCACGTTTAGCGAGTTTGCGGAAGGATATCTTTCTAAGAGGCTGAGTATTCGCGGGTCCACTCTGGCCGCCTATGCTTCGATCATTCGGCGCCGTTTGATTCCCCGCTTCGGAAAGATGAAGCTCACGGATCTTCGACTCGGTGTCATTCAGAACTTCGTCCGGGAACTCAACGAGAAAGTCTCAGGCAAAACGCTCCGCAATGTAGTGACTCTGCTGAAAGTGATGCTGGTTGGAGGCAACTCCGGCAGCGCCATTCAGCAAGGGTACATTCACCACGATCCCACGCGCGGCCTGGAAGTCCCGCAGCTCGAAACCAGGCCGATCGTCCCACCTACCCAGGATCTTGTCTGGAAGCTGATCAACGTCGCTTCTTTTTTTGGGCGCAATGCCGACGCCATGATTCATTTGGGCGCATTCACAGGGCTGCGACGCGGCGAACTCCTGGCTCTTCACTTTACGGACGTCGATCGGAGCAATAAGGAGATCCTGGTCAGCAAGGCGCTCTCGAAGTTCCCTGCGAAGGATGGAGTCCATCGCTGGGAGTGGAAGATTGGCCAAACGAAGACCAAACGATCCGTTCGCCGAGTGGCTTTGTCCGACGACATCCTCCACTATCTAAATCAAATACGCCAGGCCGGGAAAGATCCCAACGGGCTGATTTTTTCTAACAAGGACGGGGATCCGCTCGACCCGGACGTCTTTGATTCGTTGTTTGCAGAGGTCAGGAAGAGCGCAAGCGAACGGCAGATTCGTTTCCACGATCTGCGGCATTTCTTTGCCTCGTTTCTGATAGCGCAGGGCTTCAGCGCGAAGTACGTCTGTGACCAGCTTGGGCATTCGAGCATCCAGATGACGTTCGACACTACGGGCATCTGTTTCCGCGGGCCAAGGAAGAGGCCTCAGCAAAGCTGGAGGAAGCTATCCGAATGGGCCGGCCGAAAGTTATTGCGAGCGATTCACGAGCGAAGGATGAGGAAAATCCTTTAGAGGAGGAGCCCCCAAAGTATGTGAACTAGCTGTAACGAGTTGAGGGATGGGGAGCTGGAAGAGGAAAAACTCAGGGAGGTTGGTTGCGGGGGCGGGATTTGAACCCGCGACCTTTGGGTTATGAG
>JAKEER010000070.1 GCA_022616615.1 Acidobacteriota bacterium | reverse complement strand
CGGCCCAGACCCAAAGGCCCACCCATCCCGCCTGGCGTTGGCCACTAATCAGCACACACGTCTGCCAGGTCGATGACCGGTCGGCCATCGGGAATCGAGACAGACTTCGGGCCGCTTCTAAACCGAAACGGTTTTACAGGCCTGAGCTGGGCGTAGGCCGCGCTTGCACCTACATGAGGCTTGTGGGTTTGAAAACCTCAACGAGCATTACGAAATGTTTGGTCTCTTTGAAGCCTGCGGTGGTCGGTACGACTGCCTCTCCAATCCAGTCGAGGATTTCCCGTTTTGAAAATCGGACGTTCCGCTAAATTCGCACGTATGGGATGAGCCCCTTCCGCACGTAAGCGTAGATTGTCTTTGCATCAATCTTCAGAGTGGCCTCGAGTTCCCTTGCGGTGAGCAACTCCGGGATCGCTTCGGAGCGGCTTGGTCCACGGCCAGAATTCTCTTGTGTTTGCACAGGGCTTGGTTTCTCCTCCCTCACAGTGTTTGGCGAGCGGCTGCGAGGTCGGGCATAATAGCGCCCGCGGACCCAAACTCGATCTTGGAGAAAAAGAAAGATTCCGCCGCCGTCAAGCTTGGACGGAAAGGCGGGAGGGAGATCGCCAAGCGAGGCTCTGAATACTTCAGACAGTTACAAGCGAAACGTAAGAGACGTAGAGGCGGTCGCCCTCCCAAGTCCAAGAAACCCCGCTGAAAGCCCTACTGGAAAACAACGAGCGCTCGTTGTAGTATTGGCCTACCTTTGTGGCACCGGTAGAGCGTCGATCCACAAGGGCCCCTTCCTGATTGGAGTCCGCAATGAATGAAGATCGCTGGGGGCTAGCGCCCAAAGGCAACCCGTCCTTTCAGGCGACCTGCGCCGCAGGAAAGAGGAAAGGCTCGGCCATCAAGGGGGACCGCCTTTCCGTCAGGATTGGGCAACGAGTCAGAGTCAATGGCACCGAACGGATGTGCGATTCAGTCGCAGTCTTTGCGGAAGCGCAACCGGACGGCACACTGGTTGTTCGGGTGGTGATCTTCAATCCCGATTGGGACGAGGCTCTGCAAATTGCTTGTATTCGTTCTCGACCGGATGATGCCGCAAGCCTGACCGCCCTTGGTTGCAACCTGAACCACGTGGCGGCCTAAGCGCGTGCACTCTACGCGGGAGTGCAAACTGAAGTTGCAAAAGTACCGCAGCGGTATCTACCCTTGAGTTAAAATGCCGGACTCTTTGGCGGTTCTCTTAGTCGTCGCACTGATACCGGTCGCCATGTGGCTGGCCCGCTGGCTCGGTCGCCGGCTCGGGTCGCGGGACAGGCGGCGCTGAAGACTCAAGCATCGATGCTCATTTCCCGCCTCACACGCATACAAATGGACGCCCTCCGGATGGCGGCTGCATCTCCGCTCAAGAAGCTACCGGGTGGCACTTGGACAACGGAGAACACCCCTCGCAAACCGAATGGCGACCCTTTGCAGCCCATCACAACAGGCACGATTCGCGCCCTCGAAGCCAGAGGACTCCTACGCCGCTCCCAGGCAGGTAAGCCCCCGTGGGACGACGACAGGGTGATTACCGCGGCCGGGCTTGCGCTCCTCCGGCAAATCGCGCATATTCGCAAGTTGCCCGTGCTGGCTTGTCAGAGCCCCACATGCAAGGGCAGCGAAGACGGGTGCGACAAGCTCAAGTGCGGCCCCGGAAAGCGCTGGCGCACTTGGACGCATGCTCACTTCGTGTCAATCTTTAGCCGCTGCCCGCGCCAATGCGGAGAAAGGATGAAGGAGGATGGTGATCGGCGACCGAATCCGGGCGATTCGTGAGGCGAAGAAGCTCAGCCAGGGCGACATTGAACATCGCGCTGGCCTGCTGCGATGCTACACGTCTCGCATTGAGAACGGCCACACCGTGCCGTCGCTGGAAACGCTGGAGAAGTTCGCCCGCGCGCTGGAAGTGCCGCTCTACCAGCTGTTCTACGATGGCGATGAGCCTCCGAAGCCACCTCGACTGCCTCGATCCCGGAATTGTGAAGACCTTTGGGGCGCGTCAGGCAGAGATTCACGGATGCTTGGACAATTTTGCCGCGCACTGGCCCGCATGACAGATCGCCACCGTCAGCTTCTCCTCGCGGCGGCTCGCGGCATGGCCCGCCGCAGCCGCAGTTTTCAGAATCTCTAGTTCAGCAGTTGTAGCAGGAGCTCGAATTCATAACGGCGCGTTTGGCAGAGGAGAATAAACATGAAAAGCACAGCTAACAAGCCAACTCATGTAACGCACGGGAACGTCCTGGATGATCTCGGATTTTCGCCGGAACAGGCAACCCCGCTGAAGTTCAAGGCCGAGCTGTATCAAGCGGTCCTCAAGGTCGCCAAGAAATATTCGCAAAAGGAACTGCAAGTTATCCTTGGAGAGCCTCAGCCACGCGTGAGCGAACTGCTCTATGGGAAGGTCGCCAAGAAAAGTGTGGACAAATTGCTCTACTACGCCGGTCGGCTCGGGATCGAGGCAAGAGCCGAGTTCGCGCAGACTCACGAGGAAGTGGTCGAGAAAGAGCTTGCCCTCGCTGACTAATCTGAGGCCCGAGCTGGTGAGGCTCAGGGCCCGCCATAAGCGCCCCAAAATCAAAGAGAACCCCGGGAAGCCGGAGGCCCTACTCGAAGGTGAACACAGAACGGGGCTTCCTCCGGCTGCGCTGGTACGGACAACTTCCGCCAACTGTGGAACGAGTGATTTTTATTGGCCTGCAAAGGCCAAGTTTTTCAAGACGAGGGGCCGACTTTCTTGATTCGCGCGAAAGACAGCACAGAGCTTTGCATATCAAGGGCATCCTCGGAGCCCGCCGCGCCGTCGCAGGAGAATGCGGAACATGGCATCCTCCCTGGCGCGCAACCGAAGCGACGACGGAAAGGCAAGAAGTCCATGAGTCGTCGCAGCGGTCAGTCTGGCAATTTGGTCAAGCAGTGCGGCTGGTGGAGGGTTCGCTTCCGCCTCGACCAGCCGGGAACCGAAAAACGGAAGCAGATGTCCGTAAAAGTTGCGCCGGTGAGCATGAGGCTCTCTCGACCCGAGTTGGAGCGTCGGGCGAAAGAAATTGTGCAAAAGGCCGGGGCTAACTCAGAGGAGCGATTCAACCAGGTAGTGCTCGGGGAGGCGACCTTCCGCAACCAAGCCAAAGTCTACCTGCAGAGCGCAGTCTCGCGAAATCGCAAGCCTCTGCGTGACACGGTGAGCATCGAAGGGGCCATGACGAAGTGGATTTTGCCGACAATCGGCGATCTTCCACTGGCTCTTGTGGACAATCTCACTGTCAAACCGCTGGTTCAGAAGATGTGTGCTAGCGGTTTGAAACCAAGGACGGTAAACAAGTACGTGGAATACATCAAGCAGGTCGTGAAGTCACTCAAAGCTTCGAACGGTGAACCCGTTCACAAGAGGACATGGGACGCCGAAACAATGGACCTTCCCATTGTTGAGTACGCGGAGCAAAGGCGACCTTCTCTCAAGGCAAGCGCAATCTCGGAGCTCATTCGCGCCAGGAGCGGCCAAGAGCAGGCACTGTATATCCTGCTTGCGTCAACGGGGATGCGAATTTCCGAGGCACTCGCCGTGGAGACTCGGCACTTCACGAACGGCGGCCGTACCATCGGGGTCGAACAACAGGTTACGAAAGACTGCCCCCGCATCGTGAAGTACTTGAAAACCTGCGCCGCCAAGAGAGAAATCGATCTCCACCCGGACATCGCTGAGTTCTTTCGATGCTACCGGGAAGCGAACTCGAACCTCTTGTTCCACACCGAACCAGGCACGCCTCATCTGTACGGCAATCTCGAAGACCGCTGGCTCACACCGCGGCTTGTCAAGATGGGATTGGACGAAGATGGAATGGGCTGGCACTCGTTTAGGCGATTCCGCAAAACATGGCTGCGCGGTACCCGCTGTCTGGAAGATGTAAGTAGCTTCTGGATGGGGCACAGACCGCAAACCATGTCTGAAATCTATTCGCACCTCCACGAGGAGCTTGAACTGCGCCTGCAAGAGGCTGAACGGGTAGGCTACGGTTTCGATTTGCCGGAGGCTTTTGTTGCTCCGAATGCTCCAAAAACATCCGATGCAAAGTCGGGACTGAAATTGCAGCGTAGGTTGCAGAAAAGAGAGAAGTACATCGACCGCTCGGTCCTGGAGAACCCGAGGATGGGAAAGGCCATGAACTCGGAAGAGCAGGAGTTTTTCGTGGACGCTAGCGTGGTTGCGCAATTTCTCGGTGTTGCCCGCGAGACTGTTCTTGCGCTCGCGCGTCGGGGAGAACTCCCTGCCCACGCGTTGCCGACTGGACCGAAACGGTTGCGCCGTACGTGGCAGTTCAAATTGTCCGAGATTTCGGCGTGCATGGAAAAAACACGCAACAACAGCTAGTCGGGGCGGAGTGATCTAATCTCCGATTCAGGACGTTGACCAAAATTCCTGTTCGGAAGGTAAAATCGGAGAAGGTGCCGGTCCAGGTCTGACAGCGACAGTGGACCGTCTTCAGCATCTCTTTCCGGGGTCGGCACCTTCTCCTCGCGGCTGCTCAGGGTCTGGGCCCGCCGGAGCCGCAGTTTTTAGAATCTCCCATTCGGAAGGGCTACGAGATAGAGGGAGAAAACCCGACAGGGCTTGGCTGGAGACTCGAAGTCGTAACATGGCCTTTGGCCAGAGAAAAAGCATGAAACGCGGAACTAGGAAACCGAGCCACCTCTCACGTGGGAACGTGCTCAATGATCTCGGCTTTTCGCCAAGCCAAGCAGCCGCCCTAAGATTCAAGGCCGAGTTGTATCAGGCGATTCTGAAGGTCGCGAAGAAATATTCGCAAAAGGAACTGCAAGTTATCCTCGGGGAGTCTCAGCGGCGCGTGAGCGAACTGCTCAATGGGAAGATCGCCAGCAAGAGCGTGGACAAACTGCATTATTGCCCAAGCCGGCTGGGTATCAAAGCAAAGGCTAGGAGGCCAACTTGAATCGCAGCGACAAAAATGCTGGTGCCTTAAACCGTCTGTACAACAAGAAAGAGGTTGTTCAAGCTGTGGTTTCTGTGCAGGGTCCAGAACCAATTCTCACCGTTGAGCAGGTTGCTGAGCGCTTACAGCTCAAGCCTTCCACGGTCTACGAACTTACGCGTCGGCGCAGTAGGCACCCTCTCCCGGTTCTCCGTGCAGG
>JAKEER010000007.1 GCA_022616615.1 Acidobacteriota bacterium | reverse complement strand
GATTTGGAGCGAGGCGATTGCCGCCCTTCGGGTGACCTCTACTTCATGCTGGAGAAGTTTCCGACCTTGGGTGGGGTATGCCGCATCCACACCAGCAGCTACCGGTCCGTTAGGAACCTGTCGAACGGCCTGATGCAGATTCGCAGATTCAACGGTGGCCGCTTGGCGGGAATCAAAGCTGTGCTGAAGGCGACACCAGAGAGAATCTGGTACAGCGACAAAGAAGGATTCAGGCATTCGTCAGTAGCGTACATCCTCAGCCTCGAAATCGGAGCGACAGATATTCCTGGGCTAGTCGCCAGCATGAGCGAGCACACTAAGCTGTTGGAGCAGGGTCGCGGGCGCTTTGGGGCGAGAGAGAAGGCCCAGTTCATCGTACGCGAGGAGGATGTGGAACGTTCCGGCGAGATCGCGACCGAATTCTATCCAGACAGTAGCCAGCTCCCTGAGCTGGCGGAGCTGATGGTCGGGCCGACAGATGAGGATGAGCAATGCGGGAGAATCTGCGACCTCGCACGAAAGCTCGGCTATAACGAGGCCCAGATCAAAATGAAGCTGGGCCAGTGGGCGCAAAATCTGGCCGGTCTCGAGCGCGAATTGTTGAATGAGCTCGACGATTTACCCGAGCAGCCAGATATGGGCGGTCGCCGGAGCAAGGCCAGGCGAACTCAAGCGAGAGGCAAGGAAACAATGAATTTGCAGGCCATCGGTTAACAGCCGAGGAGGTCAAAAAACTAAGTGCCCTATCTGGTGTCGCTTGCACAAAAACCAGAGCCATTCTTCCTTACTTAACTGCACCCAATCCTGCACCCAAAGAAACTCAGCCTTGCCCGATGCCCGGTTACCCGGGTTACTGCGGGTACATACTGAAGCTCACCTGAACTCGCAACGGGCGGGAGTTTGAGAGGCGTCTGACCGTGATGCTTTCTGTGTCGCCCCCAACGGGTCGGCTAAAGACGCTCTCCGAATCACTTCTCCGAACGACCTCGAACTCGATAAGCCCGGACTTCACCCACTCCGAATAGGTCTCCCAATCCCATTCCGTTTCGAACTCCCAACTAGCCGCGACAGAGAACCGACTCCGAACGAGACCCGATGAATTGCCGATTCGGGACCCCGGCGGTGCAGTTTGCCTTTGCAACTCCGCTAAGCGGCCTTTCAGCGCAGCGTCGGGATCAGCCTGATGCCCGCACGCTTGGCAAGACAACAACACAAACAGGCAGCCCACGCACAGCCGTAGTCGGTTCGAGTTATCTGCACCAACTTCCATCAGGCCTCGCCCTACAAGAAACCTCTTACCCGCTCCCCAAGCTCACTGCGAATTCGACGGAATGCATCAAGCCGCTCTTCCTCCGAGCCTTGCACAGCCGCAGGATCGTCCAGACTCCAGTGCAGAGACTTAAAAGCGAACGGGAAGATCGGGCACGTCTCCTTTGCTTTGTCGCATACCGTGATCACGTAGGAGAAACGCCGTCTGAGGAATTGCGAAACGTTCTTCGACTGATGGCCAGAGATGTCAATCCCGATCTCTCGCATGACTTCGACCGCGTGCGGGTTCAGACCCACCGGCTGAGTGCCAGCGGAGACAACTTCAAACCGGTCTCCGGCCAGATGCCGGAGGAGTCCTTCGGCCATCTGGCTACGGGCGGAATTTCCTGTGCATAGAAACAGAACGCTCGCCTTCTCCATCTTTCCTTTCTCCTTCGGCTATCGGCGCAGACCATCGCGGTCTTCGGCTGCCAAAAAGCAAGACGCTGATGGTGGTTAGAACGCCTGTGACCACGACTGCTGACAGCGAGACTTTGTTGGCTCCCGTTAGGGCAAGGAGCGTGAGCGAGAAGGCGGCGCCAAACATCTGCAACATTCCCAGGACCATTCGAAAAGCGGCCCAGCGGCGCTCAATTCGTTGATTGGATATCTCTTGCATTCGCTCACGCGAATATAAGAAGGCAAATTTTTTAGGGCGGGCAGCAGCCGCCCGCCTTGCGGAGCTTCGCCGCTCGCCTTGAGTCCGCCACGATCTCGGGAACGTCCTGAAAACAGCTTCTCAGACACGCCAGCAGATTCCGGTGGAATTCGGTCTTGGCCGGGGCCAAGGTGTAGAAACCCCACAAGCCATCACGACGCGCCACCACCAGCCCGGATCGGCGAAGATAGGCCAAGTGTCGCGAGGCCGTCGGCTGAGGAACGCCCAGGATCTTCACCAGGTCACCGACACACATTTCACCGTCCCTGAGCAAGTGCAGAATGCGCAGCCGCGTCCGGTCCGAGAACGCCCGGAACATCAAGTTGACTTGTGGTTTGCCCATGCCTGAACTATATTCGCCTAGGCGATTATAATACGAACCAGAGCGGTCAATCCAGATTTCACTACGCCAAAAGACGCGATCCAGTGGGAATCCCCACACGAGCACCGGACCAGCCAGATACAAGACAATCGAACTGGCATGGGCACAATTCCTTTTGTTTCAAACGAGTGCCCGTGAAACCGGGTCTGAGCCAGTTTGTGGCCATCTATGTGCCCATTCGAGTATTCGAATGGAGGCATGGATGACCCCTCGGCTTGATGAGCTCCTACGAGCTGCTGGTGATCCCACCCGATTGCGCATACTCAATCTTCTCCGACAAGGAAGGGTCTGCGTCTGCGACTTGCAGCAGGTACTGGGGCTTGCGCAGCCAACGGTGTCCCGCCATCTGGCCGTGCTCCGCCATGCCGGCCTCGTTTCCGACGTCCGGAGCGGGAACAGGATGTTGTATTCGCTCACACCCGCGGACTCTCCACAGATGAAGGCTTTCTTCGAGTTCCTGCAGCAATGCTCTTGCTACGAGGAAATCATGCTAAAGGATTCGCGTCTGCTGGAATCGATGCTCCGCCAGGGTGGATGCACGACAGGAGAGAGCGCGAACGAAATGGAGAGAATCGCCTCATGAAACCGATCAAGCTGCTTGAAAAACTCCAGAACTTCCGGATGCTACCGGTCTTCGTGCTCGTCAGCATGGCGCTGGGGATCGGGATTGGGAAAATCTACGGCATTTCAGACTTTGCCTTGACCCCGCCCATTGACGCCATCAAGTCTATTTTTCGAGGGGAATACAGCTTCACGCTTCCCAACACACTTGCTCTCGGCGTCGTCGTCGGTCTTTTCCTGATGATGTACCCTGCGATGACCAACATTCGCTTCGAAGACCTCGGTAAGGCTGTCCGAAGTAAGAAGCAGCTTTTCACGGTGCTGTTCTTCAAGTTCGCCATCGCTCCTTTTCTGATGTATGCCCTCGCGAATCTCTTCTTCAAGCCGGGCTCAGACTTTCATACTGCGCTGATCCTGTACGGTTTGGCTCCGTGCATCGCTATGGTAATCGTTTTCACGTTCCTGGCTTTCGGCAACAGCGCCCTGGCCATCGTGCTTGTGGCGATGAACTCGGTTTTGCAGATGGCCTTAATTCCAGTCTACGCGCACTGGCTGCTGGGAAAAGTGGAGTTTGACGTCTGGGTCGTGGCTGAGTCCGTCGTGCTTTACCTGGGTTTTCCTCTCGTTGCCGGAATCCTCACGCGTCGTTGGGGCGTGCGCAAGTACGGCGAAGAGGGCTTTCGCAAGGTGAAAAGCCTCTTGGACACGCTCTCCATTTTTGGTCTGCTATTCACCCTGGTCGTGATGTTTGCTTTGAAAGGCGATTTGATCGTGGGCCAGCCGGGAATCATTCTCCAACTGGCCGTGCCCATGACGCTGTTTTTCTGGACGATGTTCATCGTCGTTTATCTGTTGGGTTCGAGGATGGGCTTCAGCTACGAGGATTCCGTGGCGGTGGCCTTCAATTCAACGGGACGCGACTTCGAAATCGCCATAGCCATTGCAATCACGGCCTTCAATCCATCCGTGGCTCTGGCCACGGTCGTGGGGCCGCTGATTGAGGTGCCCGTGATGCTTGTGCTCGTCTGGTTTGCGCGGCGGACCCGGGAACGGCTCTTTGCTTCCGTGCCCTCGCCCGTACTTGAAGTTGAGCCTGAAGGCGACTGACTTTGTTTGGGAGGGAATCATGA
This sequence comes from Acidobacteriota bacterium, assembly GCA_022616615.1. GTDB lineage: Bacteria > Acidobacteriota > Terriglobia > Versatilivoradales > Versatilivoraceae > VFZK01. The sequence continues at coordinate 6,994 of JAKEER010000007.1, read as the reverse complement.
AGATCAAAATTCTTCTGTGTAACTGCAAAGGGCTCTGCCAATCGTTCAAGGACAGCGATTTCAATACGCTGCCTTTCCAGTTGGAATCCGAACTAGACGTGCACTACGCCGTTCTCCACCCGCAACTCTGCGGGCAGGGCGGCAACGAAGCGCTCGCTGACATTTTCCGCGAGTCGGCGAAGGATCCCGAAACCTTTATCGTCAGCGGGGCCTGTGCGCCGGAAGCACAGGAAAAGCTGTTCCAGAAACTGATACGCAAGACCGGCTTCGACCCCAAGCGCTTTGTGGCCGTGGACATTCGCAGCACCAACAACGACGGCATCCTGGCGCGAATCAAGGAAAAGGTCGAGGCGCTTGTTCGCGAGCACGAAGCAGCGTTAGCCTAAGAAAAAGACCAGAGGCCGCCCGCAATTCGGGAGGGCACGCTATGAATCCCAACATTCCGCGTGACAAGGTGAACTGGCACCCCAAGATCAACTATGACGCTTGCACCGGAGATCGAGCCTGCATTGATTTCTGTAAGAACCACGCCGCTTATGGTTCCGTTTCAGGTGAAGTAGAAATCCACAACGCCCCAACCTCATCGCGTCGCTTTTCTTCCTCGTGCGAGGAGAATCCGGTTTGCCTCATTGTTGGATTCTGTCCAGGCAAAAAAAGAGCGCCCCACGCTTCCGAACGCGACCACGGGGTAGCTGGCTGACTCTCGACCGTCATGCACTGCAATGGGTGAGGATAGCTTCCCGTCATCGCGAATCTCAACCATATACGGACGCAGCGGACTCCAACCTTTTCTTTCCTGCGGGTCACGGCCCTGGAACACAACGAGCACTCGGCCATCGTGCGAGACAGAGAGCGCGGGGTGGTTCGCGTCCAGCACCGGAGCGGATGCGGTCAGGGCTGGAGCGAACGACTTGCCGCCATCGTCGGACCAAGACAAGCGGACTTCCGACCGCTGCCCGCTTCCTTCCGTCATCCAGGCCACATAGAGTCGCTGGCTATTCAGCGCCAGGGCCGGACCGGAGTCAGGGCAGCCGTTGATCTGCCAATTATCGACAGCCACGCGCACAGGTGGAGCAAATATCTCTCCACCATCGCGCGAGGTAGCCACGACCATATCGCGGATGTTCCCCTCGAACACATGCCGCCAGGCAACGAAGACCTCACCTTGGCTGCCTACTTCGACGCGTGGCCGACAGCAGGGGCACACATTGCTCGCCACGCGGATGTTCTTTCCGAAGGTCTTTCCTCCGTCCTGGGATTTCGCTAGGTACAACGAGAACGTTCCGGGTGTTTCACTCTTGGGCTCCCGGTCGTCAAGCCACACGACGTACACCTGTCCGTCCGGTGTGGCCGCCAGAGTGGAAAAGGAGTTGAACGAAGATTTCGTCTTATCGATAGCGCGAACCGGTTTGTGAAACGAGTGGCCGAAATCGAGTGAACGAGCAACCATCAAATCGACGCCGCCCGGAGGCGAATTCTGTTCCCACAGGGCATAGAGCGTGGCTCCGCTGAAAGCCAGGCTGGGGCTGTTCTCGCCATGGGAGCGCACGATGGCACCGTCCTCGTTTATCTTGACGGGCCGCATGAAGCTGTCGCCACCGTTGTGCGACATGCTGAGGCTGAGCTGCGAGTTTTCATGCGGCCCAGTTACCGCCAGAAGGTAAAGCGTCCCCGAAGCCGTTAAGAGCAGCTTGGGATGGCGCGCAGCGACACCTGTTGGGAACGGCTCTACTGGCGCTGGGTCGAAAAGGAAATCCGCCGAGGAGCGCGCCCTGCACGCCACGTTCAGGGCCACTACGCCGACTACGGCGATTGCAAAGGCGTGCGAAAGGCATGTCTTGGAGAGTTTCATGTTCCACCCCTCAGTACCGCCAGCGCAGGCCGCCGTACAGCGAGCGGCCGTTGGCGGGCTCGAAGTAGCGGCCGAGCGCGTTATCCACTTGCACCGAGCCGGAATAGTTTCGGTCCGTCAGGTTGAACGCTTCGAAATAGAAGCCGATCCTGCGCCAGTCGTATCCCACTTTGAAATTCAACACCGCGTACTGATCGTTGCGTGCGGTATTGGCGCTGTCCACGAAGTACGACGCAGGCGACCAATCCAGGCTGGGAGCGATCCAAAAGCCGGTTGGGTGCTCGTAGCGCAACTCGCTGGTGAGCCGGTGACGCGGGGCGCCGGGAAGATCGTTGTTCCCGAAAGAAGGATCATCCACGAAGCGCAACTGCGACCAAGTGTAAGCCATGCGCCAACTGAGCTGGTCTCCGCCCTGCAGCAGACTCTGCTTGAGTGTCGCGCCGGCCCCTAGCTCCAAGCCGAGGTGCCGCGTGTTCGGCGCATTTCGATAGCTGGGGACCGTGAACGGCGCGCTAGGGAAAGGTTGCAGGTTGATGTTGAGGATCTCGTTATCAACTTCGGCATCGAAAAGCGCAACATCCCAGTTGAGACGACCTCGTAGCTGACCACGCGTCCCCAATTCAAATTGCCACGTATCCTGCGCCTCCAGATCAAGGAATCCAGGCGCGCCAAAACTCGTCAGTTCCAGCAGCAGCGGTGCCTCATAGGAGCGGCTCACGTTCCCGAAGACTTGTAAGCTTTCTCGCGCCTGCCACACCAGTCCGATCTTCGGAGAAAACGCTCGATAGGTACGACGGTCGGAGCGGTCGCCGTCGGAAAGGAACAAGTCTTTGAACTCACGCCGCGCCCAGTCAGCCCGCCCGCCAAAGATCAAAGTGAGGGCCGGAACAACGTCGAGCTGTTCCTCAAAGTACAGGCCGTAGTTTTTGGCCTCAGCGTCGAACTGGCTTATGAGATTGCCGCGCTGCCCATTGACATTAGCGAAGCGCCGCTCACCGTTATCTCCGATTTGCGGCGCGAACCCCACAACGAGCCGGTTCCGGCGGCCACCCAGCAGACCCTCGAAACGGTAGCGCACCTCCCCGCCAAAGTTTCGTTGATCCTGATCCAGCACCTGAAAGATGGGGTGGTCCACGTTCCGGTACTGGCCGTAAATATTCACCGCGAGTTCCTGGCGAGAATCCAATTGCCGCTTGAAGCCGACTCCCAAGCGAACATAGTTGTAGAAGCGGCCCTGATCCTGCTGAACGTTCACCGGATTCGCTTGACGAGGGTCGGCTCTAAACTCGTCACGCGTCACCGATCCTGGCAGCTTTTCGGCCACATTCGCATAGATAAGGTCGAGACGTAGTTCTGTTCGCTCGTCCAGTCTCCATCCGACATTGCCGAACACACGTTGCCGCCCCTGCTGGCTGTGAGCCCGGTAACCGTCAAGCTCCGTGTCCGAGGCACTGACAAAGTAGCTGAAGGGACCGTGCACACCGCCGGACGACAACTGCGCCTTGAAGAGCCCAAAAGAGCCACCTTCCACACGGACCTGCAAAGGAGAAGCGGTCTCTCCGGTCTGAGTAACGAAATTGATCGCGCCACCCATGGAGTTGCCTCCAAAACGCAGCGCGTTGGCCCCCTTCCAAACCTGAATGTCACGAACGGAGAGCAGGTCGATTGATTCGAAATCGCTGAAGCCGTCTGCGTCCTGGTAGGGCAGCCCGTTGATCAGCAGATTTATGCCGCGCATGTGGAAGTTGTTGCGCAGCCCCGAGCCGCGAATCGAAAGCTGGCTCTCATCGGCACCGAAGCGCGACTGAGCGATCACGCCAGGGGCGAACGCGAGCACATCCTGCAGGTTATGCGCCCGCGACCTTTCAAGATCGATCTGCTGCACCAAGAAAGTGCCTCCCGGAACCTTGGCGAGTTCCGCTTTGGCAATGTCCGCCGTTTCCGCCACGGTGATGGATTCGGCGAGTGGCTGGAGAGCGAGTTGAAAATCCTCGGAAAGGCTCGCGCCCGCATCCACCTGGACTTCGCGGGATACAGTTAGAAAGTTGCTCGCTGCCACTTCCAGCTTGTAGCGACCGGGAATCAGGTTTTCGAGCTCGTAGCTCCCTTGGTCTTTCGTCGTCGTTTCAAAACGTGTGTTTGTTACCAGATTCATTGCGGTGACCTGCGCGCGGGGAAGCGGCGCCCCGCTGGGATCGTTCACCGTACCGCGAATCATCCCTCGCTCCTGCGGTCCTGCAGAGACGGAAATCGGTAGTGTCAATAAGCACATCAAAAAGCGCATGCATACGCAGCGCCAACACCCGTACATAAACACCTCCACGTAAGTTTTTTGGTCTTTCGAGTCGGCTGTTTGGGTGGAACTAGCTACGCGGAGGTCTGAACATTCGGTAGTGCATCTCAGAGGGGTTCTGCGAATCTTGCGGGAAAAGCCTATGCCACGTTGAGCCAAGATCTGGCAAGCGGCTCGGGGATTCCAGTACTGCGGGCGGTAGCGGCGAAATCAGTCCGTGCTGAGCTTCATGGCCACACGTGGATTTCATCGTGCATCCGGTTTGCGCGGGCACCTTCCGATGGCATTCCATATCGTCATCTTTGGAGGCCTGGCTCTTGTGCTCGCGATGAGTTTCGTCGCTTTTCCTGGCAGGGAGGGGACAGAAATGTTCGGAACAGCAGTCCTGTTTGGCGCAGCACCTCCCTGTGGCCATCGTGACCAGCGGAGTGGCCACGAGCGAGATCACAAGCAGAATTGCCTGGGTGCGGCGCACAGTCAGATTCTATTCCTTTCGATACCGGGCAAGGCAAGGAAGATTCACTTCTTCCTCCCGTTTGCCCGCTACTGGGAAAGCTCAACCCCTTTCACTGCTAAGGCTGTTCGTGCCTGCTGGCGAATCCATTCCGCGGCCAGCGGATGATCAGCGATGCCACTGTCAGTCATCTGATAGTCAAGTCCTTCGAGCCGCTCGCGAATCTGTCGTTGGATGAAGCCCACGGACACCAGCACGGGCAACACCAGCACGCGCGAATCCTGCCCGGCCCTGCTCACGTTAGCGCGCAGTTGCTCGGTGGCCGCGTCGCGGATGGGTTTGGGCGCGTCGTCGCGCAGCGTGACGACTTCCACGCGACGGAAGCCCAGGCTGCGCCGCACGCGCTCGGCATGCCGTCCGAGCTTGGCCAGCCATTGCAGGTTGAAGTCGTCATCGGTAGGCCCATGCGCTACCAGCACCAGGCTCTCGTTCGCGGCCTCCTTGCTCATCGCCCGCGCCTGCTCGGTGAGAATCCTGCTGATCACCTCATGCTCATCCATGGCGGGCGTCAAAATCAGTTGCGCCTTGGTCTGAAACAGAGAGTGGTGCGCGTGCTCTGGCTTCTCCTTGCGGTCGCCGACGTAATAGCGGATCTCCTCGTAGTGCTCGCCGTAAGAGGAAACCATCAGCGGCAACACGACGATGCGCGCCACACCGGTTTCGTCTAGCTTGCTGACCACCTCATTCAGGTCGTGTCCTTCCGGCGCGTTCATCAGGAAGGCCACGCCCACTGGTCCCGACCAGTTCACCTTTTCACCCAAGCGGATGACGCGATTGTTCCAATCCGCCTGACGCGATCCGTGGGCAATCACCAGCAGTGAGTCACGCTCTTGCGGGAAGGCAGCCACAACACTCACCAGCAACGCGGCCGCTAAGCCGGCCAACAGCTTTGCCATCGAGCGCATTCTCACTCTCCTTTTCTCACCTCACCGCTTACCATGATTGGTTCTGGAAGATTCACCCGACCCGGGTCTTACCGGGATCGTGTGTCAAAACTAATGTCCATGCCGAACCGGAAGCTTCGCCCCGGCTCCGGCACGGTCTCAAATAGATTCTGGTAGAGACGGTTGCCGACATTTTCGACGCCGAAGTGAAAGTTGATCGCCCGCAAACCGCGCGGCAGATGGACGCCCAAGCCCTGCTCGCCGCGCGCCAGCTCGTAGCCCCAGCGCACCGCGTGGACCGTGAAGCCTTGCAGCGGCTGGAAGCCCGTTGGCACACGATCGCTGCCCGTGGCCAGGCGCATGCGATATTCCGTCCACGCATGCACGCGGCGCGGCTGCCAGCGCAGCCCTGCTTGGCCGACGAACGGCGCGATCAACGGCAACGGCTCGCCGTTGGTCAGGTTCGTGCCTCGTTGCCAAGCCAGCGAGATGAACGGCGTCCATTGCGCACCCAGCCCGTTCAGGAACAGTTCCGCGCTCGATTCCACGCCCTGGATGCGCGACCCGTCCAGGTTGACGCTGTGGCTCACCGGCTGCCCGGCGATCGTGCTCATCCCCATGAAGGTCGTCGGCTCGCGCACTACCAGATCGTTCAGCCGGTTCAGGAAATAGTTGAAGGTGATCCGTGCCGGCCCGCGATGCAGCCGCGTGCCCACGTCGAATTGCACGGAAGTCTCCGGCTCCAGGTTCGGGTTAGGCACGACGAAACCGCCCACCGACCCGCGCCCGAAAAAGTAGCGCTCGAACAGGTTCGGCTCGCGGAAGGCACGCGCCACGTTGCCCGTCAGTAGCCATCCCCGCATCAGCTGAAACGTAGTGCCGAAGTTGCCGCTCCAGGCTGTATCCGTTCGATTCTCGATGGTGCCGAGCGCCGCCGGATCGAAGTTCGCGGTCGGCGAAGCCTCCAGCCGGAACCGGTCGAATCGCACGCCGCCCACAAAGCGCAGGCGCGAGCCGAGCTCGAACTGGTCCTGCAAAAAGAAGCCCAGACCGGACAGCGTCGAGTTCGGCACGCTGGGAGCCTGGCTGAGAATCACTTGCCCCGGGGTGTCCGGATTGAGGATTTGAATCCGCGCGTCGCGGTTGCGGTCATGATAGAGGCTGGAGCCATAGGTCAGCACGTGCCGGCGCAGCGGGATGCTGGTGGCCTGGACGTCGAATCCAAATGTCTCCACGTTAGTGACCGTATCGCTCTGGATCACTGATGGGCCGGCCAGGATGCGGTTGAAGAAGTCGCGGTCCTGCTTCTGCCGATAGAGCCGAATCTGCAGTGCAGAAAGGGCGGTCGAATCGAAATTGCCGCTGTAACCCCCGCCGAACTTCTGCAGCTTGCTGAACGGGAACGTTGCCAGGAAGACGGGATTCGGATCCAGGCTCGGTAGTCCGAAGTT